>CBDUQW010000016.1:0-50830 GCA_965369625.1 uncultured Thermoplasmata archaeon
GACGACGACCTGATGTGGGACGGCTGGGAGGTCGAGTACGGGCTCGACCCGAAGAACCCGAACGACGCCAACGGCGACCCTGACGAGGACCAGCTCTTCAATTGGCAGGAGTTCTTCAACAACACGAACCCCAGGGATTCTGACACCGACCGCGACTTCCTTACAGATTACGAGGAGATTGTCGTGGGTTGGTATGTCATTGTAGACGGCAAGATGTCCCATTACTTCACAGACCCCAACAACCCCGACTCCGACATGGACGACGTGCTCGACGACGAGGACGGGGACGGCAACTACGACCCCAACGAGGAGATCCTGGACGGCATCGACAACGACGGCGACTCCGCGGTCCTCCAGAACAACGGTATAGACGACGACGGCGACGGCGTGGTGGACGACGGACGCCCCGGCATCCCCGCCGTGGGCCTACCCGAGGGTGTGGACGAGGAGTGCGATTTCAACGACTACAACGAGATCTTCATCTTCCGCACCAACGCCACGAATCCCGACTCCGACGGCGAGGGCCTGGACGACTGGTTCGAGTGGTTCACCGACGTGGACCCGGACACCATAGGCATCCAGAGGACCCAGCCCACCCTGTCCGACACCGACTCGGACGGCCTTGACGACAAGGAGGAGGGCGAGGTGTGGATAATATTGCCCGGATACACCGACAAGGTGAAGCGCCAGACCAACCCCCTGATGCCCGACACCGACTCCGACGGCCTGACCGACGGGGACGAGGTGAAGGTGGACTACGAGCCCAAGTCCAGAGAGTTCATCAACTCCACCGACCCCGAGAACCCCGACACCGACGGCGACGGCATGCTGGACGGCTTCGAGTTCGACTACTCGGACATCGACAACGACGGCCTGGCCACGTACTGGGAGCGCGAGAACGCAGGTATATTCCAGAACGCCGAGTTCCGCCGTGACACAGACTTCAACGGTGTCAACGATACAATGGACGACTGGGACGGCGACGGCCTCCGCAACATCGACGAGTACATGTGGCGCTTCGACCCGTGGAACTACGACACGGACGGGGATGGTATCATCGACAGCAAGGAGAACAAGACCGGACTGCGCCGCAGCCCCGTCTACTCCGACAGCGACGGTGACCTGATGCCCGACTGGTGGGAGGACCTGATGGGCCTCATGCCCTTCAACCCCACCGACAAGTGGGCCGATCCCGACCACGACTTCCTGGTCAACATCGACGAGTACATCTACAACCTGGACCCCTTCTCGCCCGACACCGACGGTGACGGCGAGACGGACCTGTTCGACCACGAGATCATGAGCAACCCCGACGCGTACGACTCCGACGAGGACGGCATCGCAGATTGGTGGGAGCGGATGTACAGCGACATCCTCGACTACCAAGATCCCGATGACGCGGACCACAACGACGACGATGACAACTGGACCAACTTCGAGGAGTACATCTTCGCCGGGGACCCGTACAACCACATGCCCACCAACCCGATGCTGACCAACACCGACGGCACCGACAAGCTGGCCGACGACAACGACCCCTTCCCGGTCTTCATCCCGACCACCCAGCGGCCGATGAACCCCACCAGGAAGGTGCAGTCCCTCAACCCCTTGAAGGCCCTGGACCGCTACGGCAACCCGGAGTCCGAGGGTGACATGGACCAGGACTGGCTGAACAACTCGGCCGAGTTCGCACGGGACGTCAGCCACACCAACCCCACCGACCCCGATACCGACGGGGATGGCATGCCCGACGGCTGGGAGGTGGTGCACGCGCTGTGGGACCCATACACCGCCAAGCCCAACCTCAATCCCCTCGACAACAGCGACCCCTACGAGGACCCCGACTGGGACGGTATCAACTACTCCCTCCAGCGGGACTCGCAGGGCAACTACATCATAGGAGAGTGGGACATCAACGGCGACGGTTGGATCGACCCCGTCCTGGAGAACGAGTCCTTCTGCAACTTGGAGGAGTACCTCTACGGCGAGGACCTGGACCGCGACGGCATCATCGACAGGTCGCCCCACCCCAACAAGTGGGACACCGACGGCGACGAGATCCCCGACGGGTGGGAGGCGTTGCTCAACGACAACGACGCCGACCTCATGTCCAACTGGTTCGAATTGGTGTACGGTCTCAATCCCTTCGACCCAGAGGGGAACAATGGTACCTTCGGGGACCCCGACGAGGACGGTTTCACTAACCACCAGGAGTTCCTCAACAACACCAACCCGATGGACCCGATGTCGAACCCCGACACCATCGATCGTGCCGCCGCGGGCGCTCCGCCCATGCCCGGTCGCTACCTCGACGAGGCGACCGACAAGCGCGAGGAGGAGTAGGCTCAGACTCGAGGTAGAGGGCCCCTAATTTGGGGCACAGCCATTCCCGCTGGGCTCTCGAGATGACCGAAATCCAAAACGAGGGGTCCCGCGTGGTCCCTTTGTTCCATTTCCAATTCTAAGGTTTGGTACCTTACCAGCATGCTCGTTCCTGTCACCCTTCAATCAACTGATGGTGGACAGATGATGTGAAATGAGTCCGCCTGAAGGGAAAACGGGTTATTTGTCACGCTCCCTCCCCGGTTTTAAATACGCGTTCCGCGATTCCCCGCGCCGAGGAATGAACATGGTTCGACTCGCTAGCAGGATGCCGGACATGAAGAAGGGATTCTACGGCTTCTTCGAGCCCCCGCCGCCCGACGTCGTCAGGTTCACCGTGGGTGAGCCAGACTTCGACACCCCCAGGCCCATAGTCGACGAGGCCATCAAGGCCCTGGACAGTGGGGAAACCCACTACGTGGGCTCCGACGGGAAGCCCAACCTGAGGGAGGCCGTGGCGAACAAGCTGCGAACGGAGAACGGGATCCCCGCCGAGACCAAGAACGTGGTCATCACGCTGGGCGGCAAGGAACCCCTCCAGGATGCCATGCTGGCGGTCCTCGACCCCGGGGACGAGCTCATCCTCCACTCGCCCTCTTGGCCCACCTACGACCCCCAGGTGGTCATCGCCAACGGGAAGCCCGTCCACGTGCGGGTCAGGTCGGACAACTACCACCCCGACATCGAGGCCACCAAGGAGGCCATCACGGCCCGGACCAAGATGATGATAATCAACTCGCCCAACAACCCCACCGGTGCGGTGTACACCAAGGAGGAGCTGCGGGCCATGGCGGACCTGGCCATCGACCACGACTTCATCATCATCTCCGACGAGATATACGAGAAGATGGTGTACGGTGGCAGGGAGCACATCTCCATCGGCAGCTTCGACGACGTCGCCGACCGGGTCATCACCACCAACGGCTTCTCCAAGGCCTACGCCATGACCGGTTGGAGGCTGGGGTACGTCCACGCCTCCTCTGAGATCATGGACCAGGTCAGGATGACCCACCTGCACAATATCACCTGCGCCGTCAGCTTCCAGATGGACGCGGGCGTTGTGGGCCTGACCCAGTGCGACCAGTACGTCAAGGACATGATGGCCGAGTACGACCGCCGCCGACACCTGCTCAAGGACGGTCTCAACTCCATGGAGGGCTTCGTCGCCCCCGAGCCCGAGGGCGCCTTCTACGCCTTCGTCAACATCAAGGGCACGGGCTTCGACCCCATGACGCTGTACAGGAGGCTCCTTGACGAGGCCAAGGTCATGCTCATCCCGGGGACCCTCTTCGAGTACGGCGAGGAGTACGTGCGGTTCTCCTACGCCACCTCCTACGAGCAGATCGGCGAGGGCATCGAGCGCATAAGGAACTGGCTCGCCGCGAACCGCCAGTAGAGGGCCCGCTCCACCCGGCAGTACGTCTGCGAAGGCCAATCACAAGTTATATTATGTAAATGACTCATATTGACATAAAATGATGTGTGGGCCTCCAGCCCCCTCAAAACGCATATCTACCAGGGAGGGGATGGGGGACTGGTTCCCATGACCGTCGCTGTCATAATCGGGTCCCAGTTCGGGGACGAGGGCAAGGGCAAGGTGACCGACTTCTACGCCGCCGAGGCCGACATGATCGTCAGGTTCAACGGTGGCAACAACGCGGGCCACACCATCGTGGTGGAGGGCGTGACCTACAAGCTCCACCTGATGCCCTCGGGGGCCATTCAGCCCAACAAGCACGTGGTCATCGGGAACGGTGTCGTGGTGGACCCCGGCGTCCTGCTCCAGGAGATGGCCGACCTGGAGAAGGCGGGCCATCCGGTTTCGCGCCTGTCCGTCAGCGACAGGGCACACCTGATCCTCTCGTACCACAAGCTACAGGACGGCATCGAGGAGGGCCTCAAGGGCAAGCTCAAGGCCGGGACCACCATGAGGGGCATCGGGCCCACCTACCAGGACAAGGCGGCCAGGTGGGGAGTCCGGGCCGGGGACCTCCTGGACAAGGGCGAGCTGCGGCGCAAGCTGGACATCGTGCTTCCCATCAAGGAGCGGGCCATCAGGGGACTGGGCGGTCCCGAGGTGGAGCTCGACACCTCCGCGGTCTACGAAGAGTGCATGGGCTACGCCGACCGGCTGGGCCCCTACGTCGAGGACACCACGGTGCTCGTCAACGAGGCCATCGAGGCGGGCAGGAGCGTGCTGTTCGAGGGCGCCCAGGGGGTTCTCCTCGACATAGACCACGGCGTCTACCCCTTCGGCACCTCGTCCAACGTGGTCACCGGGGCCGCGTGCACCGGTGCCGGCGTGGCACCCCAGGTCTTCGACGAGGTCATCGGGATCGTCAAGGCGTACCTCACTCGCGTGGGGACCGGCCCCGTCCCCACCGAGCTGGAGGATGACGTGGGAAGGCACCTTCAGACGGTGGGCAAGGAGTTCGGGGCCACCACCGGCCGCCCCAGGCGGTGCGGCTGGCTGGACCTGGCGATGGTGCGATACTCCCACATGCTCAGCGGGTTCACCGGCATCGCCCTGACCAAGGTCGACGTGCTGTCGGGGCTGCCCACCGTCAAGGTGTGCACCGAGTACAAGGCCCGCGGGCGCACGCTGCGCGTCCCACCCGCGGACATGTCGCTCTTCGCCGAGTGCGACCCCCAGTACGTGGAGCTGGATGGTTGGGAGGACCCGGGAGAGGAGGCCTGGAGACGTGCCGCCAAGGAGGGCCTGGGCTCCCTTCCCGCCAACTGCCGCAGGTACGTGGAGTTCGTCGAGGAGGAGTTGGGGGTCCCCGCCGTCTTCGTCGGCGTGGGTCCAGGACGGTCCGAGACCCTTGACCTCAGGTAGTCTTTCCATCCCGGCGGCAAGGCTTATTAGCCGCCCGCCACATGCCCTGTCCGATGACCGTCGAGGAGGCCAAGCTGGAGCAGATGCTGAGGGACATCGAGCGTGACAACGTCTCGGGCTCCGTCAGGATGTCTCGGAAGACGGCGACCCTGGTGGAGGAGGCAGCTCGCTTCGCCGAGGGGAACGACCAGGATGTCCAGGAGGAGGTGGCCAAGTGGGCCCGCGCCGCCGCTGAGGCCCATCCCTTCATGGCCCTCGTCAGGACCGTGGGCAGGCGGGCCGGCAGTGCCAGGTCCGTCGACGACCTGGGCAAGAGGATGGACCGCCTCCGCTGGGAGATGGACAATGGGAACCAGAGGATAGGGGAGCGGATGGTGCACATCTTCCCGGAGGGAGGCACCTTCATGACCAACTCCTTCTCCGCCACCGTCCACGCCGGGCTCAAACACCTGGTCAACACCGGGATGGAGGTCCGTGCCATCGTCGTCGAATCCCGTCCGGCGAGGGAGGGGGTCCAGCTGGCCCGCGCCCTGGGCGAGGTGGGCATCCGCAGCACCCTCATCGTGGACGCGGGCATCGCCTCCTTCATGGACCGGGCCGACGCCGTCCTCGTGGGCGGGGACACCGTCAGCGGGAGCTTCTTCGTCAACAAGCTGGGGACCCATCCCCTGGTGCTCACCGCGGCCAACCAGGGCGTGCCCGTCTACCTCCTGGCATCGCTGCTCAAGCTGCTGCCCGAGGTCGAGGTGCCCGAGGTCGAGGCGCAGCACTCTCCCGAGGAGGTGGAGTCCGACCCCATGACGAACGTCACGGTGGAGAACATCTACTTCGAGCGCATTCCCCTCGACAAGCTGACCGGCGTGATCACCGAGGAAGGGGTGCTGCTTCCTGAGGAGATCGCCCGGAGGGTGGCCTCGCTAGCCGACGCTGAATGAGGGTCTCGACCTTCTGCACGGGGAGGCCTTGGGCCTGCCGGCCTACTGCTCCTCACCGCAGAAGGGGCACTTCTTCCAAGAGTCCTTGATGGACTTACCGCAGCTCTTGCAGTCGACCTTCCCCTCGTCCCCGGCCTTCTCCTCCGCCGGCTTGGGCATAGGCATGGGCTTGGGTGCCGGCGCGGGTCTGGCCACGGGCTTTGGGGCGGGTGCAGGTGCGGGCCTCGCAGCTGGCTTGGGTGCGGGGGCTGGCCTCGGAGCGGGTGCCGGCTTGGGTGCCGGCCTCGCGACGGCCATGGGGACCGCGGACGGCTTGGGCGCGGGCTCTGGCTCCGGCACGGGCTCAGGTTCCAGCTCCGGCACGGGCTCAGGTTCCAGCTCCGGTTCGGGTTCGGGTTCCAGTTCGGTCTCGAGCTCCGGCTCTGGCACAACGTCTTGCGTTGGTTCGGCCTCGTAGTCGACGACATCCTCCCTGGAGATCTCGTGGTCAACGACCTCGCCCTTTTCGATGGCGGTCTCCTCCTCGCCGGCCTCGTCCTCGCCCTCGAAGTGCATTATCTTGCCCTCGGCGGCGGTGGCGGTCGATATGGCGGCGAGCTCCTCCTCGCGGAGGCGCTCCTCCTCCATGATGGCCTCCGTCTCTGCAGTGGAGATTTTCAGGGCCTTCTCGCGGGCCTTGCGCTTCTCCTCCTCCTCCTTCTCCTTGTCGGAGGTCCAGGTGGGGTCCTCGAGGAGCTTATGGGTCTCCTCCAACTTGGCCTCGGCCTCTGCGTAGTTCTTGATACCGAAGGCGGCCTTGGATGCCTCGATGGTGCGACTGGCCGGTACGGTGTCGATCTCGTCAAGGGCCTTGGCGGTCCTGACCTCGCGACCGACACGCTGGATCTCCTCGAATATCTCGTCCTTCCGGCTCTCCGCGTCCAGCTTGACTATCTCGTCGAATATCTCGTCGGCGATCTCCTTCGCGCCGTCGAAATCGGAACGACCCAGGGCCAGCTTGGAGTGGTAGATGCGCATCTCCACGTCCGGTATCTCCACACCGCGCTCCTGCAGCCCCTTGATCATCGCCTCCACGCGCTCGAGCTCCTCGGTGGTCTGAGCGAAACGCACGGCATTGTGCTTGGATTGCTCGACGGCCTGGGTGACGAACATTGTCGTGGTGTCGAAGTCTCGTCCCTCGAAGGAGATGAGGGCCTTGTCCAGAAGGTCCTCCTGCTCCAGGACGACGATGTTCCTGGCCTTCATCTCCTCGAGGATCTCCTGGGCCTCCAGGAGGTCGTCCTCCGCCTTGCAACGTGGACAGGTGGCGAACTCTGCATCAAGCAGGTCGCCGCACCTGGGGCACTCGTGGATGTTCGCGAGGGCCTCCTCGATGCGCTTGCGCTCCTCGCTGGCCACGACCTCCTGGGCCCGTTTTGACCTTACGGAGGCGGCACCGACTATGCCGAGGATGACGAGGAACGCCACGATGATGAAGGGCATGTATTTCATGACGATGGGCCAGGGACCGCCCTCATCATCCTCGAGGGGTTCGACGGTGATGGTCCTGGTTATGTTGATGGAGCGCCCTAGGCTGTCGACCACCCTGAGGGTGGCGTGATTGACCGCGGTCTCGTCCACCTCGTCGTAGATGTGGAAGGTCGCGGCGCTGCTCACGGAGTAGAAGTCCAGGGTGCCGTCGGAGTTGAAGTCCCAGGCGTAGTAGACGACCTCGACGCCGTTGCTCGCCAGCTCCTCGACGTTGATGACGGTGCCGTTGAACTCCACCAGCTCGAGGGACAGCACCCGGGGATCGACCGAGGCGTACACGCGCATCCTCGGGGGTTCCTGCTCGGGCTCTATCTGGACGTCGATGCTGATGTCGACGGGGGTGATGTGGACGCCATCGTGGGCCTCCACGTGGAATATGTAAGCACCGCTCTCGTAGAGCACGTCGCCACCCATGATCTCGAAGCGGAAGAAGAACTTCCACCTATTGCTGTGCTCGTCGGGTGGGAAGTACTTGCCCCACTTGTACTCGGGATCGTCCACGTCCTCCAGGGGAACGGGGCTCAGACCCAGCTTGAACTTCGGCCATGCGTTGGGGTCGTCGTCCTCGGGGTACAGCTGCACGTACATCGCCGTGATGGGGCTCCCGTCGGGGTCTATCACGAATCCCACAGCCTCGAGGATGCGCTTCTCCTCCTTGTCGAAGGGATAGTTGGTGCCATTCACGGGCTGCTCGCCGGTTATCACGGGCGCGAAGGTGTTCTCACGGATTACGATGATGATGATCGATGGGCCTTGGATCTCGCCCCTCACCGTTTCCGTGGTCTTGCCGTCAGGGGTCGTGGCCTTGAAGTAATAGGAGCCCAGGTAGGTGACGTTCTGGGAGGTGTACTCAGCGGACCTGAGCGAGAAGAAGACCTGTCCGTTGTCGTCGGAGGTGCTAGTGAGCACGAGGGCTCCTGAGATGATGTGGATGACGGTGACCTCGTAGCCTGGAAGGGGCTTGGCCTTCTGGGGGTCGGGGTCGTCGACCACTTTGACGATCACGGGGTACCAGAGGGTCACCACCGCGTTGCCGATGGGGAGCACCCGGATGCCGAACTCCATGTCGAAGGTGACGTTGTACAGCTCTCCCACGGCGTTGCCGTGGAGGTCGTCCAGGGGCATGTTGAAGACACCCTCGGTACCGTAGAGGTCCTCGGTGTCCAGGTCAAGGGTGGGTATGCCGTCGGCGCCGTCGTAGATGTCCTTGTTGCCTTCGCCGCCGACGCCGAAGTTGACGTAGATGGCGAACTCCTCCATGTCCATCTCGAGGAGGCCGGTGAACTCCACGAGGGCGTCCCCTCCGTCGCCACCGTTGCCCCGGATCTCGGAGATGGAAGGACCGCCCGGACCGCCGGCACCACCGACGGCGTTGAGGTCCACGGCCACCGATTCGATGGCAGCCTCGACGCGGAAGCGGACAAGGGCATCGCCACCCCGACCTCCGGTCTCTCCCTGGTCGTAACCACGGCCACCGTCCAGGCCAGCGCCACCGCGGGCGTGGGCAAATATGTTGTCGACGATCAGGTTGACCTGACCGAGCACCTCGATGGATGCGAGACCACCGTCACCGCCTGGCCGGGGGATGCCGAAGGAACCGATACCGCCCTCGTTGCGACCGTAGTCGCCACCGTAGCCGCCCTCGCCGCCGATGGCATCGAAGGTGCAATCATCCATGAGTATGTCGTCGACGCTGGTGATGTCGATGGAGCTGAAGCCGGCGTTCGCGCCGTATCCTGCGGTGCCGCCGTCCCCATCGATCGCCTCACCACCGTTACCACCGGATCCTCCATTGCCGGATAGCATGGTGATGGTGCAGTTGTACATCTCCAGGATGCTGTTGCAGTCCAGGGAGATATGGGCATCGCCGCCGTCGGCGCCGTCCCCGCCGTCGCCGCCGTTGCCCGCGGTGTTCCGTGCGCCCCCGGCACCGATACTGCCGTCGGAGGCCTTGCCATTGATGACCACGTTCTCCACGTAGGTGGTCCGTAGGCGTATGTCCACGTCACCGCCGAGGCCGCCGTCGCCGCCGGAAGAGCCCGTCAGGCCGAGGCCACCACTTCTAGAGGCCCCCGCCATGCAGTCGATGGTGGAGTCCTTCCAGGAGGTCACGTTGGATATGAGCAGTGCCATGCCGCCGTTGGCCCCGTCCTCTCCGGGGTCGGTGTCACCGGCCTTGCCAGCGTGATTGATGATATCGACGTTGATGAACTCCGAGTTCACCCTGCCGTCGGCGATGAAGACCGCGTCCTCGCCGGACATCCCGGGGCCGCCATTGGGCGCGACGTTGGTGAAGATGGTGTCCTCTGCGAAGAAGGAGTTGCAGGAACCAAGGAACCTACCGGTGGTCCGAATGGAGGACCCGCTCTCGAAGTTGAGGGATGCCTGGTTCTCGCCGGCGAAGGTGTTGAGATTCAGACTCGAGTTGATCACGAACAGGGTCGCGCCGTCGTCGACCTTGAAGGTGTACTCGTGGGGATGGTCGGACTGGATGTTGAGGGTGGTGTTCACCATCAGCAGTCGGACGCCCCTTAGGACCTCCACGTCCATGGAGAGGTTCATCTCGCCTCCCGTTACCACGGTGTCGACATCGATGTACCAAGGACCTAGGTACGGGGGTTGGGACCCCGTGATGACAGGATCGTTTGCCGCTTCGGCCCCGGCGGAAATCGAGGTAACGACCACCAAGGCAAGGAGGCAGGCTAGGACTAGGAGTATACCAGATAGACCCTTATTGCCCATGCTATCAGACCACTCATCCTGTAAGAGACGGTCTGGATATAAACGTTTGGTTTACGTTGTCCGAATAATACAATAAATTGGGGTATCGGGACCCCCCCTGGCTTAATGACACATCTTGTCATGTCTTGATTTGTCACGGACTCCCATGGCAGGCCCAAGGGTTCATCTACCCTGGCATCCAATACCCCCGTGGTGGGTTATTTGGGCGGCCCTGATGTCTACACCCTTCTTCCCGAGATCGACCTCATCGGAGACCACGCGTTGAGAGAGAAGACGGTCCTGGTATGGGACACCGCGCTGGAGAGGTCGGCCTTCGACGACCTCCGCGACATCCCCTTCACCCTCCTCATCGAGGACCTCGATGACACGCTGGTGGAGCACACTGGCCGGGTCACGAGGACCGCGGTCGCCGCGGCGAAGGCCCGGGGGGACCTCGACCTGGACACCGTCGTGTCGGGCGCCCTGCTCCACGACGTGGGCAAGGTCCTGGAGTACGAGCCCGGTCCCGACGGCAAGGTGGGCAAGTCCGAGATGGGAAAGCGGCTGCGCCACCCGGTGTCGGGCGCCGCGCTGGCCTCGGAGCTGGGCCTGCCCCTTTCGGTGGTCCACATAATCGCCGCCCACGCCGGCGAGGGCAATCTGGTCTCCCGGACCCCGGAGGCCATACTCATCCATCACTGCGACATGATAGACTTCGAGATCACGAAGGCACGACTGGGTCGCGGTGGCGCCGCTCCCACGCCTAGGTGATGCGGTACCGGAGGATGGCAGCGATTCCGCCGAAGGCCTGGACCAGGATACCCCCCTCCTCGCTGTCCGTCGATATCAGCACCACCTCGGAGTTGTAGTTGCTGGCCAGCTCGTTCAGCTCCTGGACCATGTCCTTGCGTCCGACCAGCTCCATCACCTCTCCACAGTCCGGGCACGAGAAGTCGATGTCCGCCTCCGACTTGCCCTCCTCCACGGTGCGATCGGCCTCCTTCCCGCAGGCCTCGCAGCGAAGGTCCAGGCGGTCCTTGCCGTACTTCTCCGAGATGAGCAGCGTGTCCACGGCGCCCATCTCGAGGGCCCTCCTTACCATCCCCTCGCCGTACGCGCTGAGACCGCCGTCGGGCTTGCGGATCTCCTCGAAGAAGGATGTCATGTACCCCTTCTCCTTCATCAGGTCCAGCTCGGACAGCACGGTCTGGGCCGTGTTGAGCAGCTCCCGCAGCCCAGATTCGTCGGTGTAGGAGGTGTCCAGGATGTCGACGATCTTCTTCTTGAGCTCGTGGTGCAGGTATTCCTTCTCCGCGAAGAACACCTTGGTGTAGCCCGGACCACCGATGAGGATGCCCGAGAGGTTCTCGCTGTCCACGAACTCCTCGTTGGCGATGTCGCCCACCTTCTTGAAGAACTCGTGGGCGGCGTTCTCGATGAGCCGCTCGAACCTGCGCTGGGACTGACCACCGCGGCCGTGCTTGCTGGGGACCAAGGACTGGATGTTCTTTATGACCGCCACGTGCTTGCCCTTGAGCCATCCCAGGGTGGCCTCGGACCGGTCGATGACGATCAGGCCGTACACGTCGTGCTCCAGGAGAAGGTCCTCCAGGGGCTCGAGCCAGAACTGGTTGTCGCAACGGTAGGCCGACACGTGGATGGTCTCCGGGGGCTCGAGGACGTAGGAGACGGGCACCGCCACGTCCTTGCCCACGTCCATGTGGCCCACGAACATGGCGAGGCCGTTGGGGGGCGGCCTCTTGTACATCTTGAGCCGGTTGAGCAGGGACTCGATGGCCCACATCACGTTCTTCCGGGTCACCCGGGACTTGATGTTCTGGCTCTGGGCGTACTCGTTGCGCAGGTAGGAGGTCAACTCGGATATGCTCTTGTCCGGTGGTAGGTACACGGTGACCAGTTCCGTTCCCCTGCCCTTTATCTCACGAAGCTGCTTGAGGAGTTTGCGGAACTCGTACTTGGCCATCTGTGCCTCGTCTACCACGTGGAAGCCCCTTCGAAAACCATAAATGGGGAGCCACTGATTAAGCTTTGGGTATCACTATGGTACGACGCTCTAGGGTGGCGATCTCCACCGGCGGTTCGATAGTCGCCCCAGAGCCCTTGGACCCGGGCTTCGTGGGCGACCTGGCATCGGTGCTTGGCGAGGCGGCCAAGGAGAGGGACCTCCTGGTGGTGGTGGGTGGAGGCAGGACCGCGAGGAGGTACATAGAGGCGTGCCGCGAGCTGGGCGCCGACGAGACCTACCTCGACCTGGTGGGCATCGACTGCACCCGCCTCAACGCCCGCATCCTCATCGCCGCCCTGGGCGACGAGGTGTACAATGGGGTACCCTCTACTGTACAGGAGGCCCTGGAGGCGGCCCAGGACCACCCGGTGGTGGTGATGGGAGGCACGATACCAGGCCAGACCACCGACGCGGCGACCGCGGAGCTGGCCGCCCTCGCCAAGGCGGAGGAGCTGGTGATCCTGACCAACGTGGACGGGGTGTACACCGCCGACCCCCGCCACGACCCGGACGCGGAGAGGCTCCCCTCCATCACATCCTCGCGCCTGCTGGAGATCGTGGACGTCGACCGGTATGCGGCGGGCTCCTCCACCGTGGTGGACCCCGTCGCCGCCAGGGTGGTCCATCGGACGGGCATCACCACAAAGGTGCTCGACGGCAGGGACCTTCCGCAGGTGAGGCTCGCCCTGGCGGGCGATGACTTCCACGGCACCCTCGTGACCCCCGACGGCGAGGGATGAGACCGGGGGCGTGGGACCAAATGGACCGGATATTGGTGGCCGCGGGGGACGGCATCGGACCCGAGGTCGTGGAGGCGACGCTGTACGCCATGGACGGCCTGGACCTGGACTTCGAGCTGTACATGGAGCCCGTGGGCAGGGCCGGTGTGAAGGAGCGGGGCTCCGCCATCACCGACGAGACGGTGGACCTGGCCCGGGACATGGACGCCATCCTCTTCGGAGCGGTCGAGACCCCCCCGCCCGGGGTGGAGTACAGGTCACCCCTCCTGACCCTGAGGCGGGAGCTGGACCTCTACGCCAACGTGCGACCCGCCAGGCCCCTCATCCCGTCGCTCTCGAGGCTAGCCCCCACCATCCCCCACGGACCCGACCCGATACTGGATGTGGTCATCGTCAGGGAGAACACCGAGGGGCTGTACGTGCAGAGGGAGCACGAGGTGGCCGGGGGCGTGATGGCAGAGAGGCTGATCACCCGGTCCGCCAGCGAGCGGGTCCACCGCTTCGCCTTCCAGTGGGCCCGGTCCCGGGGGAGGTCCTCGGTGGTCTGCGTCCACAAGGCCAACCTGCTGCGCAGGTCGGACGGCCTCTTCCTCGAGACCTTCCGTCAGGTGGCCGAGGAGGTCGCCGGGGACATCCGATGGTCGGACATGCACGTGGACGCCATGGCCGCCGCCATGGTCACCGACCCGACGTCACTGGACGTCCTGGTCGCACCCAACATGTACGGCGACATCCTGTCCGACCTGGCAGCGGGGCTGTGTGGCGGCCTGGGCCTGGCGCCCTCGGGGAGCTTCGGCCAGGGCGTTGCCATGTTCGAGCCCGTCCACGGCTCGGCCCCCGACATCGCGGGACAGGGCATCGCCGACCCGGTGGCGTGCATGCTGTCCGCTGCGATGATGCTCGAGCATCTGGGACACGGGGCGGAAGCGGACCGGTTCCAGCTGGCGGTGATCGAGGTCCTCTCATCCGGGGTGCGGACCCCCGACCTGGGCGGCGAGCACACCACCCTCGGCTTCGCTGAGGAGGTAAGGAACGGGCTGCGGGCATAGGGGGGACCCTATCCGCCCGCGAGGGTGGTTATCAGGTCGATGATGTCGTTGTAGCTGACCAGTATCAGTATCGCGCTGATGGCGAGGGCGGCCCCGCCGACGGCCAGGGCGGTCCACCGCCCCTTGCGGGATTCCAGGGTGAGCAGCTCCTTCTGCGCCTTGAACTTCTTGTTCTGCTGGCGCTGGATCATCTCGGTGTACTTGTCGATGTAGTGGAGCCGCTTCTCGTAGTCGGCCAGCTTCCGCTCGAAGGTGTACAGCATCGAGCGGATCTCGTTGAGGTCCGCCGAACCGGCTCCGACCCCGACGCCGGTGGCCTCCATGCTGGGCACGGACATGTCCTCGCCCGCCACCGGGATCTGGAGCTGGTACTCGCCCGGGGGCGTCACCACGACCTGCTCCTCCACCGGACCCCCGGCCGCTGCCGCGGCCACCATGGGGGTGAAGGCCGCCTGGGGCATCACCTGGGCGCTCTCCACGTCCTCGTAGACCACGGGCACTCCCTCGGTGACGGAGCCTGACGTGGGGAAGATGGAGATGGAGCTGTCGAACTGGTTGACGAAGCTGCGCAGGATGAGACCGGCGGAGCGCTGCTTCTCGATGCGGTCCCGCAGCTTATTGACGGGCTTGTTGCACGCCTCCAGGGTCTTCAGCAGCTCCGAGAGGTTCCCCTCCAGCCATGGATTGGACTTCTTGATCTTGATTATCTGTTTCTCGATGCCTTCGAGGGCGCCGGGGATCTCCTCCAGGGCCATGGTTATGTCGTGGCGCTCCAGGTCGATCTGGGCCTGGACCTGGGCCTGGTGCACCGCCCCCTGTTTGTCGAAGGGTATGCAGTTGGGGAGTCCCAGGGCGTAGTCGAAGGACTTGTCCTTGATCTCGTTCTCGAACTCGTTGAAGCCCAGCTGGCGGTCGATGAAGCGCATCCCCTCCGCCGCCTTGGAGAAGAAGACGGCCACGTTCTTGTTGGGGAGCAGCTCCAGCTCCACGGTGTAGGGGTAGTCGGCGTAGAAGGGTGGGTACGCCTCCTTCGCCAGGCTCTTGGCGTCGATGGTCGCCCTGTACGACCTGATGAACTCGGTCAGGAAGGTCCTGACCTTCTCCAGGTCGATGGTGTCCAGCTGCTGCGGCGAGGTGGCCGGGTCGTAGCTCTCCAGGTAGCCCACCATCTCCTCGTAGGACTCGTACCGCAGCCGGTCGGTCGATTCGTCGGCCATCTTCGACACGTCCTCCGCCCGCTTGCGGGTGGTGGAGAGCATGGTGGTCAGCTCGCCGAACTGCTTGGAGAGCCAGGGGTTGGTCTTGGAGATCTCGCTGATCTGGCCCTCGATGTTGACGATCCCCAGGACCACGTCCTTGAGGTAGTTGGAGAAGTCGATCTGCCGCAGCCGCGTCTCGATGATGTACTTGAGGGTGGCGTCGACCTCCTGGTCGGAGGTGGGGTGGGAGGGATAGATGGGAAGCATGTAGTCGAAGGTCTGGTTGCGCACCTCGCCCTTGACCTGGTCGTAGTCGCCGGAGAACACCTCCACCTTGAGCTCCGAGGAGTTCATCTTCATCAGCCCTATCACTGTGCCGTTGGGCATGATGTACGCGTCCACGGCAGCGGGCAGCCCCTGGTACATCTCAAGGATCGACGCGCTGGCGTGGTAGTCGCTGTCGACCATCTTCTGATACCGGTTGAAGAAGGCCTCGTAGTACCTCTTGGTGTCGATGGCTTCGAGCTGATGTATGCGCTCCCCTCCGTGACAGCACGGCCCGTAGGGACCAGGGGTTAAGTGCACGGGAGATTAATAATATGTTCTCCCGTCGGTCCCGCCCGTAAGAACGCAAACGAGCCGAGGGTCGCAACCCTGTTCCGAAGGCAGCGTGGAGCCAAACGATTGCCATAAGGGTTAAATGGGGGGTCCAACATATCAAAGGCCTACCAATACTCTGGAGGCTATCTGGACATGGATAAACTGGACCTCACCAAGGTCTCCCGGACCCTTCGGTCCAAGCGAGGAAAGCAGGCACTGGCCGTCTTCATGGTCGCCATAATGGTGATGTCTGTCATATTGCTGTGGTCACCCGCTGCCAGCACCCAGTACTCGCCCCCGCCGGCTCAGAACACGCTGCCGGACGAGTACTACATCCTGGTGGACCAGCCGGAGGACGAGGATGACATGGCATTCATCGCCGCACTGTCCTCGATCCAGTTCGTGGGAGGCCACTACCACCCGATGTTCATCCTGGACGACGGTCAGCTCGACGACCACCAGCTGGCCACCGTCCAGACGATGTCGGTGTACGACGCCCCCTTCCTGCTGTTCACCGACGACGCGGACACCCAGAGCTACTGCGAGGACCAGCTGGGCACCGATAACGTCCAGACCTACCCCGCCTCCGACGATGTCCTGGCCACCTTCCACGGTTTCAAGGGCCACATCTCCGTGGCCTCCTACGCCGAGGCCATGTGGGTCGCGCCCCTGGCCCAGGTCGAGGGCAAGGTCATCATCATCGGCCCGCGGACCTTCATCGCTCAAGAGGACGTGTGGAACGAGCTCATCAACGGTCACCAGCTGGACCCCAACTACGTGGTGATCGCCAACCCCATCGACCACATGGTCACCCCCTTCAACGAGTACCACATCCCCTCGCTCAGCGCCGTGGCAGCCTCTCTGGCCGCGGGCCACACCGGCGACAACGAGGTCGAGGGACCCGGCACCACCGCCATCGTGCTGACCGACTGGGAGGCCGTGGCCGACGGGACGGTGGGCTACATGGACCCTGTCCTCAACGCCCACGCCATCGGCCTGTACCTGCGGCTCCGCGAGGTCTGGGCCGAGCTGGGCCCCTTCGAGTACGTGTGCATCGTGGGCTCGGCCTCCGCCGTGCCCCAGTTCCAGTTCCCCGACGAGACCGACCCCGTCTTCACCGAGGGCGACGGCCTGGTCTCCTCCGACGTCGCCTACGGCTTCCTCGACACGGACGAGTTCACCATGGACGCTGCTGTGGGCCGAGTGGTCAACCTCAACGTCCAGGGCGTGAGCAACCAGATCGCCCGCACCTTCGGCTACCACTACCTGGACCGCGTCGTCACCGTCCAGACCTCCACCGGACCCGAGATGGTGGACTGGTCGAACAAGGTCTCCATCTGGAACGGCTTCGAGGTGGCCGACCAGAGGAAGCAGATGACGCCGGGCAGGTTCATGATCCGCGAGGCCGAGGACGAGGGCATGGAGTGGGAGTACATCCGCACCTCCGGCAACGAGGGCCTCCGTGACTTCTACGGCAAGGAGGTCGACATGGAGCCCGTCCTCACCAGCTCGGGCCTGATAGTCTACCGCGGCCACGGCAGCTGGCATGCCACCTTCTACGTGTACGAGCCCAACGAGGCCCACACCCGTGGGCGGCTCGAGGGATGGGTCAAGGTGCCCGGGGACCCCACCCCGAGCCTTCACGACATGTACATGCCCCCCTCCGTCGCGCTGCTCTTCGCCTGCGAGAACGCCAAGATAGAGGGCATGAACTGGCAGGACATGATCGTCGACATGGAGCTGACCTTCGCCCTCAACTGGTTCTACTCGGGCGCCGTCGGCCTGGTGGCCTCCACGGAGGTGTCCTTCAGCCGGCTCGGGCAGGATTTCTACAGCTGGATCGGCGAGGTCACCGGGGACCACGACTGGGACAACAACAACGCGATGTACGCCTTCAACGTCGACGCCCTCGTCAACCACGAGGAGACGTACGGCACCGTGGGCAAGGCCCTCCAGTGGGCCGAGAACCGCTACATCGCCAACCACGACAACAAGGTGGAGCCCTTCCACCAGGACCCCCAGGGCCCCAACTGGTCGGACATCGCCGCCCACTGGAAGACGGTGTGCATGTACGCCGCGTACGGCGACCCCGCCCACCGGCCGGGCTACACCCTACCGGGCGCCAACGACTACGACCCGTGGCACAACGGACCCGATGACAACTAGGTGCGGAATCCACCCCCTGCCAGGCACCGCTCCCGGGACGTCTGGGTTTAAACAATGTTTAAATATAAGAAGTTCCTTCCCCCGGATGCACGGAGTGTATGACATGGCTAGGGGCATAAACACCGCCCGGAAGCTGGAATCGAGCCGGCAGAAGTTCAGGTGGTCCGACCGCTATTACAAGCGGAGGATCCTGAAGCTGCGCGAGAAGGCAGATCCCCTCGAGGGCTCGGCCCAAGCCAAGGGCATAGTCCTGGAGAAGGTGGGCATCGAGGCCAAGCAGCCCAACTCGGCGATCCGCAAGTGCGTAAAGGTCCAGCTGATCAAGAACGGCCGCCTCATCACCGCCTTCGCGACGGGTGATGGCGCGATCAACTTCATCGACGAGCACAACGAGGTCCTGGTCGAGGGCATCGGTGGAAGGATGGGTCGTTCGTACGGCGACCTGCCTGGCGTCAGGTACAAGGTCATCAAGGTCAACGACGTCTCCCTCAGCGAGATGGTCCGTGGCCGCAAGGAGAAACCCATCAGGTGATCTTCATGGCCGAGGACGAGAAGAAGGAGGACGTCGCCGCCACCGAGGCAAAGCCCGAGGTGAAGGCAGAGGAGAAGGCCGAGGTGCCCAAGAAGAAGGCCCCCGCAAAGAAGGCCGCCACCAAGAAGACCCCCGCCAAGAAGGCTCCCGCCAAGAAGAAGGAGGAGGCCAAGGTCGTGGAGGCCCCCAAGGAGGCGGAGAAGGCGGAGAAGGCGGAGAAGCCCAAGAAGAAGGCCCCCGCCAAGAAGGCCTCCGTCAAGAAGAAGAAGGAGGCCGGGGAGCCCAAGAAGAAGGCTCCGGCCAAGAAGGCCCCCGCCAAGGTGAAGAAGGAGGCCAAGGCCGAGGCCGAGGTGGCTCCCGTCGAGGAGGAGAAGGCCGGGGAACCCAAGAAGAAGGCTCCCGCCAAGAAGGCCCCCGCCAAGAAGAAGAAGGAGGCCGGGGAGGAGAAGGCCGCCGAGCCCGAGGGCGAGGTCATCGAGACCGTCGACGAGAAGACGGACATCAAGGTCACCTACACCGTCAAGCCCCTCTTCGGCAAGTACAGCTTCTCCGGTGTCGTGGTCCACAACCCGGGCCTGCAGCGCTACATCAACATCGAGCCCGTGTCCATCCCCCACACCGGCGCCCGTCACGCCAACCGCCCCTTCGCGAAGCAGCACATGAGCATCGTCGAGAGGCTCATCAACGGCATGATGCGCACCGGGCACGGCACCGGCCAGAAGGCCAAGATGTACCGGGTGGTCGAGGAGGCCTTCGACATCATCGAGGCCCGCACCAAGGACAACCCCATCCAGGTCTACATCGACGCCCTTTGCAACGGCGCGCCCAAGGAGGAGGTCACCAGGCTGCGCTACGGCGGCATCAACGTCCCCAAGGCGGTCGACGTGTCCGCCTCCCGCAGGCTGGACATCTCGCTACGGAACATATGCAAGGGCGCGGTCAAATCCTCCAACAAGAGCCGCAAGCGCCTCCCCCGGACCCTGGCGGACGAGATCATCCTCGCCTCCAAGAGGGACATCAGCAGCTTCGCCGTGGGCAAGAAGGAGGAGCTCGAGCGTATCGCCGCCTCGGCGCGCTAGGCCCTCATCACACCTGCCATCTCACCCCCTCATGATATAGAAAGGTGGTCCCAATGGGACGGAAAGAAGACAACATCAAGAAAGTCTCGAAGCTGATGACGGAACTTGAGTACGTCAGGAACATCGGCACCGTGGCCCACATCGACCACGGCAAGACGACCCTCTCGGACAGCCTCCTGGCCGGAGCCGGCCTGATGAGCTTCGACCTGGCGGGGAGCCAGCTGGCCCTCGACTACGACGAGCAGGAGCAGGCCCGGGGGATCACCATCAACGCCGTCAACGCCTCCATGGTCCACGAGTTCGAGGGCAAGGAGTACCTGATCAACCTCATCGACACCCCCGGACACGTCGACTTCGGCGGCGACGTCACCCGGGCCATGCGCGCCCTGGACGGCGCCATCATCGTGGTGTGCGCCGTGGAGGGGGTCATGCCCCAGACCGAGACGGTCATAAGGCAGGCCATCAAGGAGAACGTCAAGCCAATCATCTTCATCAACAAGGTGGACCGCCTCATCAACGAGCTCAAGGTCACTCCCGAGCAGATGCAACAGAGGTTCATCAAGATCATCTCCGAGATAGACTCGAAGATCCAGGACCTGGCCCAGCCGGAGTTCAAGGAGGACTGGAAGCTCCGCGTCGAGGACGGCTCCATCGCCTTCGGCTCGGCCGTCCACAAGTGGGCCACCTCTATCCCCTTCATGCAGAAGAAGGGCATCAGCTTCAAGGACATCTACGACTACTGCGCCAAGGAGGAGCAGAAGGAGCTGTCCAAGGTCGCCCCCGTCCACGAGGTCATCCTGGACATGGTCATCAGGTTCCTGCCCAACCCCAAGGTGGCACAGAGGTACAGGATACCCAAGATCTGGCACGGCGACATGGAGTCCAAGGTGGCCAAGGCCATGATCAGCGTGGACAAGGACGGCCCCGTGGCCCTGATGGTCAACAAGATCATAATGGACCCCCACGCCGGCGAGGTGGCCATCGGCCGCCTGTACTCCGGCACCCTGAGGCGGGGTCAGTCGGTGAGCATCGTCGGGATGCCCAAGACGTACAACCTCCAGCTGGTGGCAGTGGCAGTGGGCTCGGACCGCATGCCCGTCACCGAGGTATTGGCGGGCAACATGGCCGCCATATCCGGCGTGCGCGACGCCATGTCGGGCGCCACCATCACCGACACCGACATGGAGGCCTTCGAGCCCATCAAGCACTACTCCGACCCCGTGGTCACCGTTGCCATCGAGGCGAAGAGCACCGCGGACCTGCCCAAGCTCATCGAGGTGCTCCGTTCGATCTCCAAGGCCGACCCCTCGATCCTGATCGATATCAACACCGAGACGGGGGAGCACCTCATGGCGGGCATGGGCGAGCTCCACCTGGAGATCACCCAGTACCGCATCGAGAAGGAGCACGGCGTGCCCATCACCGCCTCGGAGCCCATCGTGGTCTACCGAGAGGCGGTGGAGCGGGGTTCACCTGCCTTCGAGGGCAAGTCCCCCAACAAGCACAACCGGTTCAAGTTCGAGGTCGAGCCCCTCGAGGAGTCGGTCATCAAGGCCATCAACGAGGGCGAGATACCCTCGGGTCAGCGCATAAAGGACAAGAAGGTCCTGGCCCGCGACCTGCAGGAGCTGGGCATGAGCAAGGACGAGTCGCGTTCCCTCATCGCCATCGAGGGCTACAACATGCTCCTTGACAGGACCAAGGGCATCCAGTACCTCTACGAGACCATGGAGCTGGTCAAGGACGCCTTCAAGGAGGTCGTGAACCGCGGCCCCTTGACCAACGAGAAGGTCATGGGCATGAAGGTCAGGCTGGTGGACGCCAAGCTCCACGAGGACAACATCCACCGCGGCCCGGCACAGGTCATCCCGGCGGTCCGGTCCGCCATCTACGGCGCCATGTGCCTCGCCGGGAGGATGCTCCTCGAGCCCAAGCAGAAGCTGTTCATCCAGATTCCCGACAGCGTCCTGGGCGACGCCGTCCGCGAGATACAGCAGAGGCGCGGCGAGGTGGAGTCCATGGAACAGGAGGGCGATGAGACCTCCATCCAGGCGAAGGTGCCCGTGGCAGAGATGTTTGGGTTCTCCTCGGACATTCGGGGCGCCACCGCCGGTCGAGCCCTGTGGTCCACCGAGAACTCGGGTTTCGAGAGGGTCCCCAGGGAGCTGGAGCGGGAGGTCGTCGGGACCATCCGGCTGCGAAAGGGCCTCAAGGAGGAACCCTACGACGCGAGCTACTACGCGGGCTGAGACGGGAGCCACACACACTGAATTTCACACACCTGGCACAAAACTAGATATACGACAGGACTATTAAGGGTCGAGAATCCACACAGGAGGATAAGGGAATGGCAGACAAACCGCACATGAACCTTGTGTTTATCGGACACGTGGATCACGGAAAGTCCACCACGGTGGGGCGGCTGCTCCTCGATACGGGACACATCGATTCCCATGTCATCGAGAAGTACCGCAAGGAGGCCGACGCCATCGGCAAGGGCTCCTTCGAGTTCGCGTGGGTGATGGATGGTCTTAAGGAAGAGCGACAGCGCGGCCTCACCATCGATGTGGCCCACAAGCGCTTCAACACCGACAAGTACTACTTCACCATCATCGACGCCCCGGGACACAGGGACTTCGTCAAGAACATGATCACTGGCACCTCTCAGGCCGACGCGGCCGTGATAGTGGTGTCCGCCCCAGACGGGCCCCAGGAGCAGACGCGGGAGCACGTTTTCCTGGCCAGGACCCTTGGCGTGCCGCAGATAATCGTGGCCGTCAACAAGATGGACGCTGTGAAGTACGACGAGGCCAGGTATAAGACGGTCAAGGAGGACATGGGCAAGCTGCTGGCCAACGTCGGCTTCAAGCCCGACGAAATCCCGTTCATCCCGATCAGCGCCTTCAAGGGCGACAACGCCACGAAGGACAAGGGAGAGCTGGGCTGGTGGAAGGGACCCACCCTGCTGGGTGCCCTGAACGACCTGACCGCTCCTGACAAGCCGACGCAGAAGGCGCTGCGCCTGCCCGTCCAGGACGTCTACTCCATCACCGGCATCGGCACCGTGCCCGTGGGCCGCGTCGAGACCGGCGTGATGAAGCCCGGCATGGAGGTCATCTTCATGCCGTCCGACAAGAAGGGCGAGGTCAAGTCCATCGAGATGCACCACGAGATGATCCCCCTGGCCGAGCCCGGCGACAACGTGGGCTTCAACATCCGCGGCCTGGGCAGGAAGGACATCCGGCGCGGCGACGTGGCCGGCCCCGTGGACAACCCTCCGACGGTGGTCAAGAGCTTCAAGGCGCGCATCATGGTGCTCAACCACCCCAGCGTGATCACCCCCGGGTACACGCCGGTGTTCCACTGCCACACGGCACAGGTGGCCTGCACCTTCATGTCCCTCGACCAGAAATTGGACCCCAAGACGGGCACCGTCCTCGAGGAGAACCCGCAGTTCCTGAAGACCGGCGACGCCGCCGTGGTGACCATCACGCCCACCAAGCCGATGGTCATCGAGAAGGCCGAGGACTTCCCGCAGCTGGGCAGGTTCGCCATCCGCGACATGGGTCAGACCGTGGCCGCTGGGATGTGCATCGACACCGAGAAGAAGAAGTGAACCGGCACCCGCCGGAGCACATGTGAGCCAGGAAGGAGACCGATCCCATGGTCCAGAAGGCAAAGATAACCCTGACCGCCACCGACCCCAAGAAGGTCGACGCGATCTGCAACCAGATCAAGGCCATCAGCGAACGGACCGGCGTCGACATCTCGGGACCCATTCCCCTGCCGACCAAGCGATTGGTCGTGCCTGTGCGCAAGTCCCCGGATGGCGAGGGCAGCGAGACCTGGGACCGGTGGGAGATGCGGGTGCACAAGCGCCTCATCTACCTAGACTCCGACGAGCGCGCCCTCAGACACCTCATCCACATCACGGTGCCCGACGGCGTGAACATCGAGATCGTCCTGCGCTCGTAGGCGGAACGGCGACGGGGGGCGCATCCCCCCATCTTATTCTTTTTATTCATTCACTCGTTCAGGTCGGACCCTTCTCCTCTCGGTGCCTCTTCGAGAGGTACAGAATAAGGGTTAAGAAGAGGACGACTCCTGATGCCAGGATGACGAACAGCAACCACGCTATCAATTGAACGGGACCCTTGTCCTGCTCCACGGTAACGGTCATCACGTCTGTGTCCTGTAGGCCCGCCGCGTCGATGACGGTGAGCGTGACCTCGTACTTTCCTGCCTGGGTGAAAGTGAACTCCGCTGAGGGGCCATTGAGCCTCACGGTCCTACCTTCGTACGTGAACTCCCATGAATAACTCACGATCGCAACGTTGTCTGAAGAGTCCGTACCATCGAACTCGAAGGTGGTGTCGATGTCCACATTCCCGTTCCTACCCGCGTGGGCCACGGGTGGTGTGGTATCTAAGATCGTGAGGAAGGCCCGGGCAATCCCCTCATTTCCCTCACCGTCATAGACGGTCAATGTGACCTGGAACAAACCGATCTCCATGGTCCTGAACGAGAAGGACTTCCCAACGTGGTCCAAGGGTTGCTTGACGAGTGCAACATGCCATGTCATGTCCACTACACCCACGTTGTCGGTGGAGGAGTTCCCTGACAAATGCACCCACTCGTCCTGGGCGACCTCGAGGGTCCCTGCGATGACGGCGACGGGGGGTTGGGTGTCCCTTACCGAGATCACAGCCGTGGTGGAGTCATTATGTCCAACTGCGTCGAAGACCGTTAGCTCGACCGTGTAGTTCCCCACATCAGCGAAGATCATCTTGAAAATAGGTCCAAAGGACACCAGGAGGCCGCCATCGGTGCCCACCCTCCAGGTGTAGTTCGTTATCCCCCCGGAGTCCGTCGATCCATTGCCGTCCAGATGGACCGCTTCCGACTGCGCTACCTCTAGATCGCCCCCGATCAATGCCACCGGCGGGAGCACGTCCAGGACCTCAACGACGATGGAATCACTTGCCCTGTTCCCCCAAGCGTCAATGACCTGAAGCGTGACCCTGTGCTCTCCGGGAAGAAGGAAGAGGAACTCGATGGTCTCGCCCACCAATGATTCCTTTCCTTCCGGGGACTCGATGGTCCAACCGTATGAGACTATACCGGTGTCGTCGAATGACAGGTTACCACTGAGGACCACTTCGGACCCCTCGTCGACCATCAGGTCATCGCCTGCCACGGCGGTCGGTGGGACGAAATCAGGTTCAAGGACGAGGGGATGCTCGTCGAGGACGTGGACGTCTCCCGTGTCATCTATATAGTATGGCGAGTCCCACACGTGACCGTCAGCGGAAGCATGTGGGTACCTCTCTACGTAGTTGGACCAGTAGTTACCCTCCAATCCATCGTCCCAACGGTTGTCCTTGTTGAACATGCTGTCATAGGAGCTGATGGCAAGGCTCTGGTTGTAGTTAGAGGTCCTGTCCTCTGTGACGAATGTGTTGTGATGGACCAGGTTCCCCCTGCCCCTGAGCCTGATCGCCTCCCTCTCGTGATTCGAGATGCGGTTCCGAACGATCGTATTGTTGTCGGAATTCGTGGCGTCGATACCTCCGCCGAAGGTCAGAGTGTTGTCGGCCACGATGCTCCCGTCCACATCATAAAGGCCCATGCTATCACAGTCGGTCAGTACGTTCCCGGATATGTTACACCCTCGGCCGAGTTTGATGTAAATCGCTCCCGAGGCCGTGCCTCCTTTTCCGATGCGCTCCGATATCTGGTTGTTGAGAATGGATACGTTGTCGGCCCCAGACCAGATCCTTATCCCCGTAGGGGAGTACCCCGTGATCAAGTTGGACTCGATCGTCGAACACTCCATCGCGTAGACGGAGATAGGAAGGTCAACTTCCGTGAACTCGTTCTCAATAACATTGAAGTTTACCAACGGGTCGGATTCCCAGTAACTGGTGAGCCCGTGGTCGCAATCCAAAAAGCCGTTCCCAACCATTGTAAGGTCATGGCATCCTTCTGGGTACACGCTCTGCCAGCAGGCCGTGAATCTATTGCCCTCGATCGAGATGTGGGATGTACGGAGGAGGCGGATACCGTTGCGACAGTCATCGAACCTGCAGTCCTCGATGATGTCGTTCGACCCTGAGATATCGATTATCGCCGTTTCCATCAAAGAGAGGTTGCATTCGGAAACCTTCACTCCTTCACAGTAGTAAAGACCAATCCCCGTGCGGACATCGTAGAGCGATGCGTTGGTCACGATGCAATCCGTGCAATTGACGAGCAGGTACTGGGAGGCTTGCTCATCTAACACGATGCCATGGGCATCGGCAAGGTATCGGACAGGAACGTCACCCAAGGTGTTGTTAACAAATCCCATGCGGCCCTGCTCCACACAACACAGCTCGATATAGAGGCCTGCTGTCATCATCCTGTTGTGAGAGATATCCGTCACGTTGCAGTAAAGGAATCTTATGGCTCCAGCGCTGGTCCCACCGACGATATTTTTCGAGATGGTCACATTATCCATCCAGTAGATGGATATACTGTGGTTGACGCTGTTCCCTGAAACGTCCAGCTCTACCTTTGCCCCGACCTCGCCACCTATCTTGAAACCCCTCACACAAATAGAGTTCAGCATATTGTCCGAAATGCTCGTACCGTCGGAACCGACGACCATTATCCCTTCCTTGGTCACGTTCTCGACGCTAGACCCCCTCACCGAACAGTTGCTAGAACCCTCTATGTACACGCCTTGGGAATCATCTCCCACCTTTAGGTCACGGACGGAAGAGTTCAGGATGGAGATGGACCGAGAACTGAACATCCTGATGCTCGAGCCGATGCAGACGCTAGACGACACCATCGTCGACTCGCAATCGTAGAATACAAGACCTCCACGGAGGAAGCTCCGGGCTGTGACATTGAGTATCGTGCAGTTCCGAACGTCGATCAGCACGATTCCCCTCCTGCAGTGTTCCGATCCGGAGAGCACCAGGTTCCTCAAGACCAGATGCTTGTCCGTTCCAGAGATGAAAACACAGTCACCTGATGAGCCCGATATGTTGTAACCCTCGATGATGAACGGTTCGTCGACCGTACCGCTGCCCCCTGTCACACCATTCTCAGGGGTGAGCTCCGAGTTGCCCTCGATCCTTATAGGGACATGGTTGATAGGCTCTCCGCTGGACGGCTCCCACGATAACCCCGGTGGCAGACTGGAGAGAAGGAGGAGGGAAATTATCGGAAATACTCTCATAATCGTCCATCCATTGGAACTCACGGATCGACGGAACATGAAACTCATTACCCCTGGACCCATCATGGTTCGACCGGGTCGAAGCTACTAGGTCCTTGGAGAGATATATCTTTTTTGAGGACCGTCGAGCCGCGAACCACTCGATAATCGGTCGTCATCAAGATTGACATTGGAGGCCATCGGCGACGGGGTCGCGGTCCCCCCATCTTTTTCTTTTTTCCAGTTCTTCAGTCCTGGATGTACTTCTCCCTCACGTTCTCAACGCTATCCGGCAGGACAGAGTTGGGATATTTCGTGTTCCAGCACTTGTAGCCGTAGCCCCTGTCGCCGTCCAGGTTCCAGTTCGGTAGGTCGATTGAGTTTCCATCCTTCCACATGCCGTAGACCTCGAAGATGAGATCGACAGCGTAATCGACCGCGGAACCGATGGATGTATCTTGCTGCAACGCGTCCCTCTCGACATCCCATGTCTTTCGTGGCGTGGGTGGTTGTATGAACCGGTCCAACAGGCTCTGGTCCCGCATGGCGTCCTCGATGAAGCTGGTCGGTCGCCTTCCCTCCAGGTAGGGACCGCTCATGGTGAGGTCATGCTCGCCGCTGGTCGATGGGTGTACCAGGTGGGAATCGTCAGGGAATAACAATCCACCTATGAGTGACGAAGGTGGTTGTCTGTGGGGGAAGAGCTTGAACGATTCCCAAGTACCCAACGCAGTTGTGAACTTCGCCCCTAATGGACTATTCTCGAGATAATCCACACTGGGGAGGGCAATGCCCGCGACCACCAGCGCCTCCCGGAAGCTGTTGTACAGCTCCGTCAGGAGGTGCCTGATCAACCAAAGGAGGGCCCTGATGGGAAGGAACAGCGCCTCGACAACGGTGCAATAGATGAGCTCCAAGAGCTCCTTCAATACATTCAGGGCCCAAACGATGCTCTCGCCAAGGTACTGGATCGATTCCTTGACGAAGTCGACGAAGTCCTCGAACGCATCCCAGCTGAAGTCGCAGTCATCATCCCAGAAGGACCAGCACATGTCAGGTCCGTCGGGAGGTTCGGGCCGGTCACCCACCGCATCGTTCAGGTCCTCCATCTGGTTGTTGATCTCCTCCAACAGGTCGTCATAGGGCGCCTCTATCGGAGGGAGTACGCAATCGGTGGACATCTTGAGGAACGCGAGGCTCAGCCAATAGGACATGCTGATGTCCTCGTCGGTGAGGTACTCCGATGAGAGCCTGGTGGGATGGGGCACAGCGCCATAGGTGGTTTGGAATGCCATCTCCAGGTATCGGAACAGATCCCTAAGCCGGTCTGGTGGGTTGAGGGCGTTCTCTGCAACCGCTCGGAGCGTCCCCAGAGTGTCCAGAAGCTCCCCGCCGGTGAACTTGCGGTGAAGCTTCGCGCCAATAAGCTCCTCATGATGATAGTGGTCATGGGTCCATACATCGATGAAGTTCTCGACGATGTGGTGCCTCCTGTTATGGGACCTGTAGGGTCCACCGACGATCTCGTTCACGTATGGATGGCCCGTGACGTCCCCGGCGATGTGGGTGAGGTGGCCCATGGCGTACGCCAGTCCGATCTCGTACTTCTCCTTCGGGGCCTGGGGTCCTGGTAATGATTGAACGCATTTCACAACGTAATCTGAAGTGTTCCTGTAATGGAGCATGTCGAACCAGAACCATTCCTTCTCGTGCTTGCCCTCCTGGATCGGCGGTGTGAAGATCTGGAACAGATTGACGCTGTTCGTAGCTAGTTCCGTAAGGAAGGTGAGCATCGTCTGCTTGGCCCTCTCGACGAGGTCGTCCGCATCATCGCCCAGGTCTCGGAGCGCGCCGCAGGTCACCGCATCAAGGACGACGTCCACGGGTTCGGTGAACTCATCCAATGCCTTCTCAACGGGCTTGATGTAATTCTCGTAGAGGTCCACCACAGGAGCGATGGCCGTGTCGTACATGTCGATCAACCAGTACATGAGGTCCCTCTGGCCGTCGCTTATATCTGGGGCGAGGAAGTACATGTCCGGAGCCACGGATCCAAGGTACGCCACGTCACGGTTGTCGCAAAGGAGGTTCCCAAGGTCCGGGTCGATCTGATGGACCCGGTCGATTACCAGGTCGAGGATGCTCATATGTGTCGCGTGTGCCGGCATTAGTCCCTCACCACCGCATGTCCGTTGTGCTTGATATGGAAGTCCGGGAACAGGCTCGGATGGTAGTTGAGGGGGTAGGGTGGGTCCAAGACCGGGTCGTACGCCATTAAACTCAAGTGCGTGGATGGTTGACTGGTATCAGGGTTCCATTCGAGCATGATAACCTTGGTTTCCCCTGGATGCAGGTTTCTTATGAACCCCCGGGCGTTCAAGGAGTGCCCAAATGGGTTGCCCACCGGAATGCTGTAGAGCCAAAGCTCGACCTCATAGGTCTCTACGGCAACGAGAGGCGAGGTCCGGAGCCCGTTGTTCGTGACGTAGATTTTCTGCTTACCCCCGTTCTCGGTCACCTCCCCGTGCAGGTACCAAGCATCAGGACCACGGTCCAGGTGGATGAGGGGATAGTAGCATGCCCCCCTTCGCTTGGCGCACGGCCTCCTCTCCCTGGGGCGCTCCTCCGCCACGTCGGGCTTCCTCCCTTTCCCCTTGCCATTCGGTGTCCGCCATTGCGTCCTCGCCTTTTGCTTTCTCGAGAGGATCTTGCGACGGTCGAGCATGATGGGCTCCCATTCCAAGCTTGCCTTGGCTTGTCCCTTGGGTAGCTTCCTCCTCCCCTCTCGTTTTCTTACCTTGGCGGGGCCAGCCTTCTGCTCGAACCTAACGGTACTCGACATCCGTCGGAATCCAACCCCGTCCTTCGAATATTCCTTCTTAGCATCCTTCTTCAAATTCCTCACCTCATTGATATTCTATACATTCAACCGTTGTTGAGTCGCTCCCGTATCTTTATGTGCAGGACAATATTTAATAGATATCTACGACCACCTTTAGCCATACCGAAACCTGACCGCCCGACCTACCTAGGGCCAACGGCGCCGGGGGGCGCTATCCCCCCATCTCTTTCTTTTTCCCTCGATAGCTTTAATTCGGACCATCCACCTTCCGCGACCATGGACTACGGGCTCGTCCTCGCGGTGGTCGCCATCGTCGTCACCATCGTCGTCGCGGTGTATCGAAGCCAGGGGAGCAAGAGGCAGAGGCAGCTGCTGGAGCAGCAGCTCCAGCATCAGAGGGAGGAGCTCCGTGTCCTTCGCGAACTGGTCGAGTCCTTCGACCGCCTGACGACCAGTTACGACGTGGAGCTGACCTCCATGAGGAACCAGCTCCAGCTGACCTCTGGAGAGGCTAGCGAGGCCGCTGAACCCATGGACCAGGTCACCATCGCCGCCGAGATCGAGCTGGAGAGGGAGAGGCAGAAGACAGAGAAGAAGCGGCAGAAGGACGAGGCCAAGCACATCAAGAAGATGATGAAGGCCCTCGAGAAGGAAAGGTCGGGGTGAACCTCACCAGGGCAGCTGATTGCCCTCCCAGTCGTATAAACCGCCGTTCATCTCGCGGGTCAGGCCGTCGATGACCTTCATCATCCCTTTCACGGAATCCTCCACATCCACTTCTGCCTCGGGCCCGCCCATCGACGTCCTCACCCAGCCCGGGTGCAGCATCACCGATAGGACGCCCATGCCGATGAGGTCGTTGGACATGATGCGACCGAACATGTTGAGGGCGGTCTTGCTGGCGGAGTAGCTGTAGTAACCGGAGTCCCCCCGAAGCTCGATGGAGCCCATCTTGGAGGAGATGTGGACCACCTTGGGCTCGTCGGACCACTCCATCAGGGGGACGAAGGTCTGGGTGACCATTATAGGGGACACCGAGTTGACTGCGAGCATATCGATGAGGGCCTCGGCCTTGAGGTTCCCGAAGGACTTGTGGGCTGCCGGGTCGCCCAGGTCCACGCTGTTGTCGCCCATGCCCGCGTTGTTGACCAGCAGGTCCAGGTGGTCCACCTGCTGTGACACGACTGCGAAGCAGGCGTCTATGGATGCTTGGTCCCGCACCTCCAGCTGGACCGGGATGATGGGGTCGTAGCCCCGGGTCTCCAGGGCCAGGATCTCCTGGGCCCTGTTCTCGTCCCGGTAGGTGGCCACCACGGTGTCGCCCCTCGCCAGGTGCCTCTTCACGAACTCCAGGCCGATGCCACGGTTTCCCCCGGTCACCATCACGTTCGCCATCTCGATTCCTCCGTCACGAATGGGATTGTTCTGTTATATGGTTCACCCAATGGAGGTCAGGATACCGATGATCCTTATCATCGGCCGGTCACAGGATAGACAAGCTCGAACCTCTCGAGAACGACCTCCATGTCCCCGGAGAACTCGAAGCCCAGGGCCTTGCCCAGCCTCGTGAAGTACTTGATGTGCTCCCGACGATAGCTCTCCAGCGTCCGGTCGTCCTCCCCCTCCCAGAAGGCGTGCTCCTCGTCGACATCGTCGAAGGTCGTCCGCCTAAGACTCACCGTCCTGGTCACAGCGGCAGGCCTTCCAGCACCGTCGAGGACGATGCAGTAGGCACCCACCTCGGGCTCGGGGTCGCCATAGTACTCCATCTCCGCCACCAGATCGGTGGCGGCCCGCTTCCTGCCCTCAAGTATCAACCCCAACAGATCGTCGGCCAGCTGGGGGTTGTCGCCGTGGGGCCAGGCGCCCAGGAAGTCACCTTCGATGCCGGTCTCCGCCTTGACACTCGCCCAGAACTCGTAGACCTCAGAGGGATAGTTGGTCACGTCGCAGGGATGGCTGTCTCCATTATTAGAGATTCCCCGGCAAGCCAACAATCTATATCAACGGACCGCTCCATTCTGCATCCATGACCCACATCATCTCCGAGATGACCATGGCCGACTGGGCCGAGCGCGTTAACGACCAGACCATCGTCCTGGTCCCTGTCGGCATCCTCGAGGGCCACGGCCCCAACCTCCCCCTGTCCACCGACACCTACCAGTCCGTCCACGTCTGCCACCGGCTGGCCGAGGAGATGGACAACGTCCTGGTCGCCCCCACCGTCCACTACGGCCAGTGCTCCTCCACCGCCAACTTCCCCGGCTCCATCTCCCTTCGGTTCGACACCGTCCGCGCCCTGGTCCGTGACATCGTGTCCGAGTTCTACCGTCAGGGCGTGCGGAACATAGCCGTCATCTCCGGCCACGCTGGCCGCAGCCACGTGGCTGCCATGTCCGAGGCGGCCCGCGGGGTGGTGGCCGAGCACCCCGACCTGCGGGTGATGACGCTTTCCGACTTCGACCTGGCCTACGAGCGCCTCGGCAAGGAGTTCCCCGCCGACGACGGACACGGCGGCGCCGTCGAGACGGCCCGCATAATGGCCATCCGGCCCGACCTGGTCAAGGGCGCGGGGGAGCCCCACACCCCCAAGATGCCCCGCTTCGCCCACCTGCCCAATCCCGAGAAGGTCTGGACCACGGGCTACTGGGGCTATCCCGACCAGGCGACGCCCGAGAAGGGGAAGGCCCTCAACGACTGGATAGTGGAGGAGATGAAGGGCCACCTGGAGGGCATGAGGGCAGGCTGGTGAGAAGGAGATCCGTGGGAAGGCCAACCCCCCTCAAACCTGAGTGAACATGGATGAGGGGTTCCCGGTCGATGGGAATCCCTGGGATATTGCTTCCCCCCGGCCCGAACTCAAGTTTCAACCCCTTATAACGTACTTGGTCGCGGGGCCGCTTCCAACCTGCTTCACAAGTCCTAGGGCCTCTAGTTTGTCCACATGTGACAGGATCGTGGGTTTACTAACTCCGAGGGACTTGGCCAGCTCCCCACTCGATTTCGGCTCGAAAAGGAGATCCACTATACGCCTGTCCGTCTCATCGAGCAAGGGCTCGATATCGATCGAGATGATCAGCTTGAAGATGCCGGGTCTTGTCTGGAGGTCCAACTTGATGTCCTCGTGTTCATCGAGGGTCGAGCGCATCATCTTGATACCGTAACCATAACGTTCGATGAGACCCGCGTCGTAGAGGAGGTTGCATAGAGATGGGTTCCTGGGTATGTGCTCCGGGTCCTCCAGGTCGACCCCCGGCATAAGCCCACCGGGATTCCGGATCTCCACATGGTCGGGGTGAACGAAGACCCTCACATCCGCATGGATGGCATAGCTCCTGTGGGCGACAGCGTTGATCAGCGCCTCACGAAGTACCTTTGCCGGGATATCCCCCACACTGAGCCTTCTCACACCAACGACGACGTCCCTTCCGCCGTATTCCCTTCGGAGGTCGGTCAGGGCATCATCGACCATCTTCCATATTGGCCCATGGTACTCCTTCGATGCCTCGGGTTCACCGTTGGACATGTAGATCAGCCTCAAGCGGGATTGGGAGACCGTCTCGTCAGCGTTCGTGAAGAAGAGCGCCCCTGCATTGGTGAGCTGGTCCCCTTTTACCGCACCCGCGCTCCTCAGGTACCTGTTGCGGGCATCATCGTCGATCGACCGCCCCCTCGTCTCTTCAAGCCTCTTGAAGAACCAATCGATGTACTCCCCCCTGGCATCATCGATGGGGAGGATCGGTACCTTGTCCCATTCGAAGGTCCCGAGCTCGGTCGAGAGGGTCAGCACCTCCTGTATCGAGAGGGGACGGATGCCAGCACCGATCCGGATGTATGCCACCCCTCCTATGGAGAGAAGGGCCCCCGAAGGCTGGACCTCTATTATCAGCAGGTCCTGCCCCCCGATCCCCACCGTGGATACCGTGACCTCCGGTGAGGGCATGATCGACTGGAGGGAATTGGTGAGTCGGTCGTTGGCCTTCCTCGTATCGGTCCCCACTATGGAGCCATCGTCGTCCACGCCGATGAGGATGTGGCCCCCGACTGCGTTGGCCAGGGCGACGACCTGATTGGCGATGTCCTTGCTGATGGATCGTTTGAACTCGATCCTCTCGTTCTCGCCATGTTTAATGATATCGAGTAGGTCGTTGATATCCATCGGTTATCGTAAAGCACTGTCAAGTAGATATATTTGACGATACACGTCTATCGTAAAGAAAATGGCCTTTACGATACTTTACGATAGAATGCTGGCTATCGATGGTGCTTGTTCATCCTGGGCCTCATCGATCGACCCGAATGTCATCTGCTCATGGGCCATGCGCAACCTTCATGTCCCATAGTGCCGTTCCCCCGCCCGAGGAAGGTGGATACCATGGACTTCGAGAACGTCACTTACGAGGTCGAGGACGGCATCGCGATCATCACCATCAACAGACCCGAGGCCCTCAACGCCCTCAACAGCAAGACGCTGGACGAGCTGTGCTCCGCGGGCTACATGGCCGGAGAGGACCCCGAGGTGGGGGCGGTCATCCTCACGGGGTCCGGGAACAAGGCCTTCGTGGCGGGTGCCGACATCAAGGAGATGATCGAGTTCTCGCCCATGGACATGAAGGAGTTCTGCCTGCGAGGGCAGTCCTCCCTGGCGACCCTTGAGGAGCTGAGCAAGCCCGTCATCTGCGCCATCAACGGCTTCGCCCTGGGCGGCGGCCTGGAGCTGGCCCTGGCCTGCGACGTGCGCATCGCCTCCGAGAACGCCAAGATGGGCCTTCCCGAGGTCAGCCTGGGCATCATACCGGGCTTCGGTGGGACCCAGCGGCTTCCCCGCCTTATCGGACCCGGACGCGCCAAGGAGATGGTGATGTCCGCCGGCATGTACGGCGCCGCCAAGGCCGAGGCATGGGGCCTTGTGAATGCGGTCCATCCGCCCGAGGAGCTGATGGACGCGGCCAGGAAGATGGCGAGGTCCTTCATGAAGAACGGCCCCGTGGCCGTCGCCCTCGGCAAGGCCGCCGTCAACAACGGCATGGGCATGGACCTGAAGCGGGCCCTGTATCTCGAGGCCGAGCTGGAGGCCACCGCGTTCTCCACCGAGGACCGTCACGAGGGGATGGGTGCCTTCATGGAGAAGCGCAAGGCCGAGTTCAAGGGCAAGTGAGTCCACAAGCTGCCCAATATCTCAATAGATTCGGCCCTTTCGACTTCCTCCAACCAGATTATCATCTGGATATACTGACGACGATACCTTGATATACGGTCTCGGCAACGGCTCTTGCGATACCATGAGGCCAAATTCCGTTGCCGTAGTACTGTGCGTGCTGTTCGTCCTGAGCGCACTCTCCCCCGCCGTCATGGCGGCGCCAGAGGACGAGGAGATCCCGAACATCAGGATCCTCTTCGAGGACAGATCGTATGCAGTGGGCGAACAGCTGAACGTCACCCTGGAGTTCACCGTCAACGGGCGGCTGGTGAACGCCGACCTGAACACCGTGGCCCTGGTGGTGATATGGAATTTCACCTTCGGCGAGGGAGGACCTACCGATTTGGAGTGGTACTCTGATACCTTTGAATCCACAGATCCCAACTATATCGACCGAGTCGACACCGGGATATACAAGTTGACTATCGACATCAAGCCCGAGCATGTGACGAAGCTGCTCCCCATGGGCGAGGGACTTCCCTTCATGAGCCAGGTCGTGTTCATGATGGCCATGTGCGATTATGGCGGTGGTTCCGATCCAGTCAAGGTGCAGACCATGGCCATGGCCGTCGTCGAGGAGGGCCCGTCCATCCAGGTGACCATCTCTGACCCCTACCCCTCCCCCGGTGGTGACCCCGTCATTATCACCGTAGCCACCACCAACGTGACCCCCGTGGACGCAGCCGACGTCATCGTCAACCTGGTAAGCTACGATGGGACCAACCTGGTGGACCTGGGTAACCTCACCGTGAACCGCGAGAGCATTGGTGTGTACAAGGCCTCGTACACCATCCCTGTAGACCTGGACATGGCGACCATGTACCAGGTGAGAGCGGGCGCCAGCTTCGCTGACTACAACGACTCGGCCTACCTTACCCAGCTGTTCCCCACTGGCTTCATGGTCAACTTCTTCGACATCTGGATACAGAACGTGAGCGCCACCAACGACGAGACCGAGCTGGCGATGTGGATCGCTGACCTGGACGGGTCGGCCCTCGAGGACATCGACGTGGACGTGACCATCGCGGTCCACAACAGCGGCGGGACCACCCCCACCGACCTGTCCAACACCACGGACGCCAACGGGAAGGCGGGCTTCACCGTATCCCATCCATCGGCCGACAGGGTGGACATCTGGGGCAACGTCACCAACGGCGTCTTCACCCAGTCGTTCTACATGGAGGCCATGATAGACAACAGCGGTATCGAGGCACCCGAGCCCGACCCGGACGAGGAGGACTTCTACGTGTCGGCCTGGGAGGTCCCCGAGGGAGACATCTTCGATTCCATCAAGTATCCCGGCGACACCATCGAGACCACCTACAGGGCCTTCCAGAACGACACCGCGGTCGTCAACAAGCGGATCAACTGGATGCTCGTCGACATGGACGGGTTCTTCGATTCCAACTACACCATCATCGAATCCGGTTACGAGGTGACCGATGCAACTGGCGATTTCGACATCACGTACGAGCTGCCATCGAACGACGTCAGCCCCTACCTGATGTTCCAGGCTGTGCTGTGGAACGCGGACGAGGAGGAGAACCAGATGATGGAGAGCACCCAGGCCCTCATCGACGCGGGCTTCTTCCCCGTCGACGAGAACATAAAGATCAGCGTCGACAGGCTCCACAAGGACAGCCCCGTCGAGCTTCGTGCGATCGTGCCCTTGCCCGAGAGCTACTTCATCGGCCACCTCTTCGCCGTCCTGGACGAGGAGACGGGACGGACGATGTGGGGCCAGCCCATGTCCCTCGGACCCGAGACGGACGACTTCCCCATCACCCCGTTGCAGAAGCTGGGTCCCAACATATTCGGCATCGACAAGCAGTTGCCCGACTTCTTCCCCGAGGACCAGTCCGCGGCCTTCTTGGTGCTGAGCGTCGACCTGATCGCCTTCCGGATCCAGACCAACTACGTCGTCATAGGCTACGGCGAGTCCACCACCAAGGGAGTGGACGCCAACCCCGAGGAGAACGATCCCGTCCATGCCGGGAACCAGGGATGGCTCGAGGTGGCTGTGGACAACACCGGTGCCGGCACCGATACCTTCAACATCACCCAGGACTCCGGCCCCGATTGGCTCGAGTGGGAGGTGGACGCCATCACCCTCGAGCCCTCCGAGTCGGGTCACTTCACCGCCTACGTGAACGTGCCCCCGGACGCCGATGAGGACACCTACTTCTTCAACTTCACCGTCACGTCCGGGACCGACCCCGGGACCAACATCTCGGTGGAGAGCAGCATCGGCGTGATGGTCAACGGCGTGGCCGTGTCAGTGGATCCCCTCGAGCACGAGGCCTTCCGCCAGGAGACGGTCAACTACGTGCTCACCATCAACAACACCGGTCAGGGCAGCGACAACTACACCATCACCCTCGAGGGCTCCATGGAGGACTGGGCCTCGCTGAGCCATTACACCGTGGCCGTTCCCGAGAACGGTGAATCTGAGGTCGTTGTCCAGGTCTACGTGCCCGACGAGGCCGACGAGGAAAGCTACTGGTTGAACGCCACCGTCACCTCTTCCGACGAGATGACCAGCGATGTCGTCACGATGGACCTCGAGGTCTTCGTGGACGGCGTCTCCGTCGAGGCGGAGGAGGGCATGGTGCCGACCCGACCGGCGTACACCGTGAGCATCTGGTTCAACATCACCAACACCGGTCAGGGCACCGACACCTTCACGTTCACGCTGGAGGGTGACCCGGCCGGTTGGTCCGTGCTCTCCAACGAGTCCGCCGAGGTGGAGGAGGGCGAGATGGCCCGCGTGCTGGTGGAGGTGACGCCTCCCGGGGACACCGACGAGGACTGGTACGCCCTCACCCTCGTGGCCACCTCTTCCAATGGCATCACAAACGACTCCGCCATCACCACCATCTATGTGGAGGTCAACGGGGTGGAGATCACGTCCGACGAGCCCGAGAAGACGGGTTACCAGGGTGGACAGGTGGCGTTCGGCTTCATCCTGGTCAACACCGGTCAGGGCAGGGACGTCTACACCCTCTCGCATGAGGGGGCCGACTGGGCCGAGATGGTGCTGTTCCTCAAGAACCCCGTGGGCATCGACGAGGGTACCGAGGGAGGCGTGGGCGTGACCGTCACCCTACCGGACGACATCTCCGAGGGCACCTACAGGTTCACGGTCACCGCGACCTCCCAGGACGGCGTCACCAGCGATTCCGTCGAGTTCACCATGAACGTGGTCGTCAACGGGGTCAGCATCTCCCTCAGCGAGAACTCGGTGAGCACCAAGCCCGGCAAGACCGTCGAGGTGACGCTGACCATCGAGAACACCGGCGAGGGCTCGGACACCTACAGGATCATGCTCGGAGGCGATGCCCGGAACTGGACCACCCTGGAGATGGAGGAGGTCACCATCGCCGAGGGCGGCACCGCCGACGTGCTTATCACCATAGAGGTCCCGAAGGACGTGCAGTTCCCAGGCAGCTCCGCCGCCGTCGATGCCTTCCTGGACATCACCGTGGAGTCCTCGGACCCCAACTTCTCGGAATGGACCCAGTTCCAGGTGATCGTGGTGAAGCCCGACGAGCCCTCAGGACTGTCCTTTGCCGTCGTCGGCATCATCATCGCTGTCGCCCTGCTGGTCTTCATCGCCATATTCTACATGGTCGTCATGAAGAAGTAGGCCTAGGCGGTCCCCAGGACCTCCAGGTACACGAACCCCGAGGAGGGGTCGTAGCGCACCGCCACCCGAAGGTCCAGCCTTGTACCGGGTTCCAATTCCGCGGTCGAACCATCCCCCCCGAACCTGGCGAAGGTCAGAGGACCCCTCACGCTGTCGGGTTCGGTGACCAGGCACCACGAGGCGCCTTTGTCGGGGTCACAGACGGGCCACGTCGACACCTCCACCGATATCAGCGGTTCTTCGTCGGTGAAGGCCCAGGGCTCGGCCAGGATGGCGCCCAGGGTCGCGAGGTCCCGCTGGGGTCCCTCCGCCAGCACAGTGATGTACTGGGACGAATCCACGACGACCTCCGTCTCTCCCTCGTAGAGCGAGACGATGCCCCTCACTCTGATGTGGTCCCCCACGGTCAGGTCGGAGGCGGCGAAGGCGCAGAAGACCTTGACGGAACTCCCCTTGGTGTCCTCCAACTGCAGGACAGTGAACCGGTACCCCGAGGGTTCGAAGCGGTCCACGATGGTCCCCTCGACCTCGACGGACGTTCCAGGTGCCAGTCCGTCCACGTCGGCCGGGGACACCCTGAGGAAAGCCTCCTCGCGGTACCACGATGCCAGCACCAGCATCCCGGTGACGGTGATGCACGCACATATGAGCACGGCCAATATCCGCTCTACCATGTTGAAAGGACGCGCGGCACCGTTGATAAGGGATGCTCGATGATAATCATCATCCATCGGACGGGAGGGGGTCCAGGCGAGGTGCTCGCAAACACCAACGCATAAATAACCGGAACAGGTATTGACGAGGCGTCACCACACCAGGAGTGGACGAGAATGAGAAGGTCAAGGTCGGTCATCGCCCTTTTCACGGTCCTGATGCTCGTCGTGCCAGCGGCGGCCCTCCTGGACCCGGGACCAGTTACGGTCACCGGTCCCTCGGAGCGAGAGGGGATCATCACCGGTGCGGGGACCTACTGGGACGAGGAATCCACACCATACCACCAGGGCTTCGCCGACCAGTCCTGGTCCTACGAGACGATATCGGACCTCACACTGAATGTCGATGGCCTCTCCTGCGGAGTCGGTTCCAGCGGATACCTGATATCCCACACGGTGTCTATTGCAAGGGAGAAGGTCTGGGACTACGCGTACGCCGAGGTGGTGCTCAATGCAGGAAAGGCCACGCTCGAGGTCAGGGACCCCGATTCCGGCACCTATCCCAGCACCACCGTGATCGCGAGTGTCGTCGCCGACGACACGAGCGATGTCCTCACCATCGATCTCCGGGACGTGGACGTGGAGACCTATCCCGATCTTCACCTGGTGGTGGTCCTGGAACATCCCGGTAGCATGACCTCTCCTCCCGTCCTGGTCTCTTGGAGGCTCGGCCAGCAGGATGCCGACCTGTGGCACGACCCCTTCTATGGACAGGACAGGTACGAGGACCGTGGGCACCTTTGGATGACCCCCGGGATGGTGAGGCCCTTCACCACCCACATATGGGGTGGGATCCTCGGCGACTACTACGACTCCCTGGGCTTCTCGAACTTCGAGCTCACCCGGTTGGACCAGACCATCGACTTCGACTGGGGCAACGGTGCACCCTCCGGTGGCATGGGAGCGAACAGGTTCTCCATCCGCTGGGAGGGGAAGATGTACTTCCCTGCCGATGACACGTACAGGCTGTATCTCCGTATCGACGACGGAGGTCGGCTCTGGGTCGACGGGGAGCTGCTCATCGACGAATGGCAAGACCATTCCCCTACTGAGTTCAGTGGGAGCAAGTACCTGACGGCCGGTCTGCACGACCTAAGGATCGATTACTACGAGAGAACGGGAGGAGCCACGTGCAAGTTCCGCTGGTCCTCCTCCACCTTCTCCAAGCAGACCGTCTCCCACATGAACCTATGGGGGAGGAACGCCACCAACGTTCTGATATCCGAGGAGATCGTGCTTCCCGAGGGACACAACTGGGACTACATGACCGTGTCCAAGTACAGCCGCGGCGATCCCGTCTACATCGACATCCTGGATGGCACCACGGACCTGCCGATCGCAGGTTACGTGGACCTGCAGATGGACGAGATGGACCTGAGGTCCGTGCCGTCGGGCAGCTATCCCAGCATCAAGCTACGGGCCAGGTGGCCCGATGGCGTGCCCATCGACTCCAGCGTCATCGAGGAGTGGAGTGTCAAGTGGATACCCGAGCGGACATGGCGCTGCGAGTTCCTGACCGACATGCGTGTGGCGGGTTCGGTGGGCATGTTGATGGAACCAGGCTATGCGCGGGCCGGGGTGGCCTACGACACCACCGATCTGATGGCCTTCGCCCGAACATCGAACTACACGGTCCCGATCTACGACAGCACCGTGTGGAGGAAATCATACTTCCAACAGGACCTTCCGACATCGAACGCCACCGACGTGGCAGTGGCGGACATGGACGGTGACGGGATTGGTGATGTGATATTCACGCACGATGACAGCAACGTAAATGCAACAGCCTTCCGGGGGACCACAAAGGGCTTCAGCTCGGCCCCCACCTGGACGTTCGCCCACTCTCCACACGCATCTGATGGTGCATCGTTCTCGGCGGTCGTGGTCGAGGACATCAACGGGGATGGAGGTACCGATGTCATCCTCGCAGAGTCCAACATGACATCCAGTGCTTGGAATGCAGATAATATACTGTTCTACATGTGGAACGGGTCGGGATGGAACTCCACACCCGATCGGGTCGTTGAGACCGGCAAGGGCATCCTAGCCCTCGATGCGGGGGACATCGACGGGGACGGATGGTCCGACATAGTGTTCTCGTTGATGGGTAACAGGTTCCAAAGTGATGACACCTATGTGCTCTGGGGAGGCGAGGACGGGTACGGCACTGACGACTGGGAGGAGATCGGTAACGGGGGCGCGATGAGGATCATCGTCGACTACCTCGATGGAGACGGATACGAGGACATCGGATTACTGAGCGGAGACACGGTGTACGTCTACTACGGCAGCTCGTCGGGCATCGACCCAACTCCTGATTATCAGCATACCTTCTATCACCCCGAGGACCTGACCTTCGCCGACTGGGACGGTGATGGTCACCGTGACGTGGTCACCTGCGGGGTCCACAGGGTGCAGGTCCACCTTCATCCCTTCGGGACCTCGCCCTCCGACACTGTCGACCTGGACAGCATCAAGGGGGGAATATCGATCGACACGGTCCGGGTGGGAACCGCAGGAGGGGAGGGTCTGGTCGTGGGCACACGCAATGCCCCTTTTCCAGTCGACGGCAATGCGTACACGACCTTCAAGAAGGGTTCCGTAATCTCCACACATTCGATCCCAATGGATGGGGTCGTGGCCGTAGCCGCCGGAGAGATGTTCCCCTTGGGGGTTCACACCCTCCGGACGGCGGTCATCGACGTCGGGGACGTCAGCGACGTCGGCAACTGGAGCCACTTCGATTACAGGATGGCCCTCAACTCACCGACATCGGACCAATCGCTGGAGGTCCGACTCGTGGATGCTATGACCGAGGAGGTCCTGTGGTTCGGCATGTTCACCGATGCCGAGGGCTCCGTCGAGGTCGCGCCGAACATCAGCGCCAGGGAGCACCCGAAGGTCTATCTCGATGTCTTCGCCAAGAACCAGGACGATTGGAACGAGATGTACATCGGGCATCTGGAGATAAACTGGACCGAGAGGGTCCAAAGGGCTCCGCGCACCATCTCCATCGAGGTTGACGTTCCGTCGATATATCGTACCAACTCCACCACCCTCCACATCATCGTGGAGGACGAGTTCGACCTTCCTGAGGACCTGGAGCTCAACGTCCAGATGCGGACCCCGGAGGGGAGCGGCTGGGTATCGGACCGGCTCAGCATCCCGGCGTGGGATGGCGAGGAATGGACCGTCGTCTTCGACACCACCCGTGACGACCCCGTGGGGGCCTACAGCTTCCGGGCGAGGGCCATCGACTCGGACATGATGGGGTCGGAGTACCTGGAGGCCGAGGACCTGGTGATGGTCATCAACAACCCGCCGGGTGCGCCCTACATCGCCATAACCCCCGCATCGCCAGGCACCGGGGACGACCTGAAATGCGAGATAGTCCGTCAGGCCCTCGACCGCGACACCTCCCACCTGGACTACGGGTACGAGTGGTACCTCGACGGTCAGCTGGCTTCCGGGGTCGATGGCGATAACGTGCCGGCCAACATGACCTCCAAGGGACAGGTCTGGCGTGTGGAGGTCACCGCCTTCGATGGCATGGACCACGGAGGCACCGTGGAGGCCATGGTGACCATCGCCAACAGCCCCCCGACGCTGGTCAAGCCCCTGGGCAAGGTCCTGATGCTCGAGGACGACCCCCGGCTGACGATCCGACTGGCGGACCACTTCGCCGACCCCGACGGCGACACCCTGGAGTACACCCTCGAGGGGTCGCCAGCCGTCACCATCGAGGTGGAAGGCGGGAGGTTGGTCATCGACCTTCCGGCCGACTGGCACGGGACCACCGATGTCTGGGTCAACGTCACCGACGGGGAGTTCTCGTTGCTGGACAACTTCGTGGTCGAGGTCGAATCGATCCCCGACCCCCCTGTAGTGGTGTCGATAGGAGGTATCGGCCCCGTCAATGGTCGCTTCCAGCTCGACGCCACCCAGGACGAGGAAACGTACTACCTCGTGGTCATCGAGGACGTGGACTCCACCATGTTCAGGTTCGGGTCCGACGGGAGGTACGCGCGTTTCCAGGTCATCGCGGGCAACGGCACCATCATCTTCAACCCCACCAATGCCGAGGTGGGCGATATCTCCTTCAACCTCTCCGTCCTGGACGACATGAACTCCGTCATAGTTCCCGTGGACATCGCGATCGCCAACGCCAACGACCCGCCCGGCCCCGTCACGATCCAGCAGCCCAGGCAGGCGATGGTGTTCGAGCACGACGCCTCCATACTCCTCAAGGGGACCTGCTCGGACCCGGACGAGCGGCACGGACAGGCCCTCTTCTACACTTGGATATCCGACCTGGACGGCGATCTGGGGCAGGGGACCTCCATCCAGGTGAAGGACCTGACAGCTGGTGAGCACAGGATCACCCTGGAGGTGACCGACGGCAAGGTGACGAGGGAAGCCAGCGTCCGCATCGTCGTCAAGGCAGCCCCCGACGACAACGGAGGGGGCGGTGGCGACGGTCCCGACGACGACCCCTTCATCCCCGTCTCCGGCGGAAGCATGCTGCCGTTCATCCTCCTGGCCATCCTCGTCATCGTGATCGTTGCCATCGCGGTCCTCTACCGCACCAAGCTCCGGCCCGGCAAGGACGTCTCCGAGGAGGGCTTCTTCCTGTCCGAGGATGAGAAGGAGGGCGTGAAGGTGGTGGAGGGCATACCCATGTCCATGCTCGCCGACGACCACTCCGGCGAGGACGGGAGGCCGTCCAGCACCGATATGAGGTCCGTGATACTGGGCACCCCCACCGCGGGCAAGGCGGTCGGTGAGGAGATACCGGCGAGTCCCTGGAGCGCCGACGACCTCCGGACCCCCACGACATCTCCCGCCCGGGCACCTGCTCCACCGGCGGCCAGTGCCCGGCCCACCACGTCGCGGACAGCGGCAGCGGCGGCGGGATGGGAGGAGGCACCCGACGAGCCACCAACACCACCGGCGCGTCAACAGGCTGTGGCACCACCACCCACGGCGGTAGCTTCCCAGCAACCCCTGCCACCGCCTCCCCCGAGACCCACAGCCGGCGTCACCCCCATGGCGCCTCCCACCCCTCCCCCGCCTGGAGTACCCCAGCGGGCCGTCCCACCCAAGAAGCGACCTCCCGTGGACAACGAATGGGAAGAGCTGGAATAGGGGGATCGAATGGTATCGGGAGGAAATCGCCCCATATTGGACCCATGAACCTGGACCCATCGACCATTCTCAGCATCGATGAATGAACTCTCATCAGTTTATATATAAAGATAGCAATAATCGCGACCAAGACCCCCCCAACTAAAGGTGGTAGGTGGAAAATGAGGACAATCTTTGTACTGGCATTCGCCGTCCTACTCCTCACTCTCGTTGCTCTCACAGTGACAACCCCCCCGGATGTGGACAGGATGGAGGGGACCCAGGAGATGACACCACCATCGGAGATCGTCAGGAACTCGATCCCCCGGGAGCTGGACCCGGTTCGGTACGGGGACGGCCCGGTTCCCACTGCCGGTGTCGAGGGGCACAGCATCTTCTACACCACCCCTGAACAGGATGCGATGGCCTCGATACCCCGACCCGTCTCGATCCAGCGTGAGCTGGTGGTCGTCCTGGTCGAGCAAGGCCTGCTCCCCCAGCTGAACGCCTCCATCCTCCAGTACGCGGACGACCTGGAGGTGAGCGGTTACTCAGTTAAGGTGTACAACGGGACCTGGACAGAGGCGTACACCGTGCGCACCCTCCTCAGGGGTGAACTGCCCAATGGAATGGTCGGTGCCGTCCTGGTGGGCGATATCGTGGAGGCATGGTACGAGATCCTCAACGGACCCGCCGGCTGGGGCACCCAGGAGTTCCCCACGGACCTCTACTACACCGACCTGGACGGGAGCTGGGCCGATGCGGATGATGACGGGCTGATGGACGGTCACACCCGTAGCGTCAACCCCGAGATATGGTTGGGGAGGCTGAGGCCCTCCGTCCTCGGTGACGAGGTGGACCTTCTTCGCAACTACTTCCGGAAGAACCACGAGTACCGGACGGGAAACCTGACCCTTCCCCACCGGTCCTTGGTATATGTTGACGAGGACTGGACGTCCTGGTCATACGAATGGAACGACTCTGTGGCCAGGATATACAACGACTCGACGCTGATCAACGACGCCGACGGGGACGCTACGAACAAGGTCGACTACATGGAGCGGTTGACCCACGACTACGAGTGGATCCACGTGGGCGTCCACTCCGGTCCTACCGCCCACCGGTTCAAGGTGGACGGCCAGTGGTTGTCCGACCAGATATTATACTCGACCGAACTGAGGGCCATCGATCCCCACACCCACTTCTTCAACCTGTGGGCCTGCTCCAACGCCCGGTACACGGTACCGAACTGCATGGGGTCCCAGTACGTCTTCGCCGACACATATGGGCTCCTGTCCATCGGCAGCACGAAGACGGGAGGGATGATCAACCAGGACAGCTTCTACGAGCCCCTTTCCTCCAACATCACCATCGGAGAGGCCTTCCAGGAGTGGTTCAAGGATGAGGGTCAGGCCAACAGGAACTGGACGTACGGGATGGTGATCCTCGGAGACCCGACCCTCAGCACGATCCATGACCTCCATGCCATCAGTCCCCAGGTGACCTCCCCGACCCACCCGGACCCCCAGGAGGTCTACTCCAACAGCACCGCGGTCCTCGAATGGGAGACCCCCCGGGACATGACGGGCATCGAGGGGTACTACTACTCCCTCGACACCTTTATCGACACGGTCCCCGACCCGGCTACCGCCACCTGGACCACCTCCAACAACACCACCTTCCAGCGGCTGAGGGAGGGTTACTGGTACTTCCACATAATCTCCGTGGACACCCTGGGCAACATCGCCCGGGTCCCGAGCCACTTCCGCATCCTCCTCGACACGACGCCCCCCACAGCCACGATCGTCATCGATGACGACGCGACCTACACCTCGGACCTGGAGGTCGGAGTCCGGATCGGGTCCCATGACAACTCCGGAGTGGTCCTCATGCGCTTCTCCCAAGACGGCGTGGTGTGGGGGGATTGGATGCCTATCGATTGGATCCACGACATCACGCTGGAACCCGGCGACGGCGAGAGGAAGGTCCACCTCCAGGTCATCGACCGTGGAGGGCTGATATCCGAGGGTGAGGTGTCCGATACGATCATCCTCGACACAACCCCTCCCAAGGGCACCATCGATGTCCAGGCCGTGGACGGTTACTCGAACTCTCCGGACGTGATAATCGACCTCACCGGTGAGGACGCCAACGGCGTGGCCAGCATGAGGCTCGGCGACGATGGCATCGTATGGGGCGCCTGGAAGCCCTTCTCGCCCTCCAAACGATGGGCCGTGCCCCAGGGGGACGGTCCCAAGACGGTCCACCTTCAACTGATGGACGCGGCGGGCAAAATTTCCACCGAGCCGATGAACGTCAGCTTCATACTGGACACCACACCTCCCGAGGCATCGATAACGATCAACGGTGGGGCCATATACACCACCAGCACGAACGTCACCGTGGCCATCGACGTGGTCGACCAAGGCCCCGTCGATTGGTACAAGATGGAGATGTCCGGTGGAGAATGGTCCGATTGGTCGCCCTTCGGCGCCGTTCTGTACGTCGTCCTTGCGGGTGACGATGATATCCACCAGATAAGCATAGAGGTCAGGGACAGGGCTGGCAACGTATGCCCATCCCCCGTCTCCAGCTCCATCATACTGGACACCACACCTCCATCGGGTACGGTCACGGTAGACGGTGACGCACCCTACACGACGGACCTCGAGGTGGACGTCCGGGTCACTGCCTTTGACGTGAACGGCGTGAGCCAGATGTCCATCAGGACCGGTGATGGGACCTGGTCCCCATGGGAGCCCATCGCCGACAACCTCCTCGTCAACGTCCCCGACGGGGACGGCACTAAGAGGGTCGAAGTGAGGTTCATGGACGCGGCCGGTCTCGTTTCCGATGGCGAGATTTTGGACCTCATCGTCCTGGACACGACGCCCCCATCGGGTACGTTGACCATCGATGGGCCCGACCCCTACTACACCAACAGCAACCCCGTCACCCTCTTCCTGTCCGACGAGCCTTCGGGCGATGCCGCCGAGATGATGTTCAAGGTCATGGACGGGGAATGGTCAGACTGGGAACCGTTCTCGACATCGAGGACCATCCATCTGGATGATCACGAGGGTCTTCACACGGTCTACGTCCTCTTCCGTGACAGGGCCGGACTGGTCACGCCACAGCCTTTGGTCCTCGACCTGCACCTGGATACGGTTGCACCCATCGTCGATATCGAGGGGTTCCCCCCTGAATGGAGCACCAAAGAGGATGACGTGACGTACATGCTCCACCTGTTCAGCGAGGCCGGCGGTAGTCCCCTGGCCCGCTACGGAGTGTCCGTGGACCCCGAGGGCCCCTGGACGGAATACCAGCTCGATGGGACGTACAACACCCGGGAGCCCATCACTCTCGACTGGTCCCGCCTGGACGAAGGGAGCTACCTCGTGTACTTCCACGTGGTGGACGTATCTGGCAACGAAGGTGACGTCCACACGACCTTCTCCAAGGACACAGGGGGACCGATCGCGTCCCTCGACCCGACGGCCAGGAATGCCGATTCCTCCACGGTGTGGGTTAGGTGGGAATGCTGGGACAACGTCTCCGGAATAGCTACCATCCTCCTCTTCGTGGACGGAGGGGACCCCATCGACGTGACCGGGAAGAGGGAGCATCGGGTCGCGGGCCTTCAGAACGGCGAGCACTCCCTGAGGCTCGTCGTCACCGATGAGGCGGGCAACGTGGTACAGACCACCTCCGCCGTGGAGGTGGACGCGGGTTTCCTGAACTCCGAGGGGTCGTTCCTGACCTTGACGTTGCTCGTGGTGGTTATTGTTGCCATCGCTAGCGCTGTCATGAGGTCCCTGTTGAGGGGTCGGAACGGGAAGTGATGCTCAACCCGACGCCTTGCGCTCGGCGACCCACTCCTCGATGGGCTTGAGCTTCTCCCTGATGCGCGCCTTCTGCTCCTCCGACTTCTTCCGGGTGGGCTCACCGTCGGGCACGAAGTAGATGTCCATCGGGTTGCCCGTGGGCTCGTCGATGAACTTGATCTTCACCCGGGTGTCGCACTCCACGTCCTCGGGCCTGATGCCCGTCATGCGTCCGGCGATCATGGTGTTCGCGCCGTCGACGCGGACGTAGGCCAGGATGAAGGGGAGCTGGTCGAGGAAGGCCTCGCCTCCGAAGCCCATGATGGTGTAGCTGTGAAGGGTGCCCTCCATGGGCATCTCCATCCACTCCGTCTCCTCCAGCCTGCACTCGATACGCCAGCAGTGGGCCCTGGGCGGGCAGAACACGTCGCCGCACTTGGGGCACTTGGTGCCCATCAGCTTCTTCTCCAGGAGGCCCATGGAGAAGGGGGACACGCGCCCGTAGGAGTGGTTGTACATGACGTCCCAAGGCCGGTCGATGACCATGTAGGTCCGGGGCTCCCGCTTGTCGGTGCGCGGCCCCTCGTCCCGCTCGACGATGCGCCATCCCGCGACCTCCCACTTGCCCAGGCGGCCCCAGTCCTTCCACTTCGGGTCGGCCTTCTTCTCTCGGATGATGCGGTCCTCGCCCACTTCACCACCTCCTGTCCTTCTCGCGGTCCATGATCATCACCGCCAGGGCGGTCCCGGTGCCGGCGTGGCTGTGGTTGAGGCAAACCTCGGCCCCGTCGATCTGGGTCCTGTCGCTGAAGTGCTTCTCGCCGATGCGACCCGTCAGCTGCCACATGCACTCCACGGTCTGCCCGATGGCGGTGGAGCCCACCGGGTGGCCGAAGCCCTGGAGGCCGCCGGAGATGTTGCACGGGATGTCGCCGTCCACGTAGGTCTGTCCCTCGTGGATCAGGTCCTTGCCGTGGCCGCGCTTGCACAGCTCCAGGTCCTCGTAGGTCTGGAGCTCGGCGCTGTCGTAGGCGTCGTGGATCTCGAAAAAATCTATCTGCTTGTAGGGGTCGGTGATGCCCGCCATCTTGTAGGCATCCCGGGCCGCCACGCGGCACGCGCCGAAGTTGGCGATGTCCGGGTAGGGCTCCCTGGGCTTGATGGCGTGGGACGGGTACGCGTCGTACTCGTCGGGGAACAGGCCGTGGAAGCCGGGGTTGTCGGGACGGTCGCCGGGCCTCATCATGTCGGAGGCCAGGCCAAGACCCGTGACCCACACGGGCTCGTCGGTGTACTTGTGCACCACGTCCTCGGAGGCGAGCCATATGCACGAGGCCCCCTCGGAGAGGAGGCAGCAGTCCAGGATCTTCAGGGGCCAGGCGACGACGCGGCTGTCCAGCACCTCCTGCTCGGTGATGGGCTTGTAGTCGTTCTCCACGGGCCACTGGGCGTAGGGGTTGTCCAGGGCGTAGTTGCGGTTCTTGACCGCCACCTTGGCCATGTCCTCCTCGGTGGTGCCGTAGAGGTACATGTGCCGCTGGATCATGGCGGCGTAGTAACCCGTGTAGTAGCCACCCACGGGGAAGTCGAAGTCGGTGTCAGACGCCAGGGCGATGAACTCGTTGGCCTTGGCCGAGGAGACCTCCCCCTGCTTCTCGAAGCCGGTGACCAGGGTCAGGTCCGACAGGCCCGAGGCCACCATGGCCCAGGCCGCCCTGATGGTGGTGCCGGGACCGGCCCCGCCGTTCTCCACCCGGGTGATGCCCTTCGGGGTCAACCCCAGGTAGTCGTTGGGGATCCACGAGGCTGCCAGCTGCCCCTCGAAGTGGTCCGAGAAGTACGAGCATACGTGGTTGTCCACCTCCTGGACATCCAGGTTCGGATTGTCCTCCAGGGATTCTCTTACCGCCTCGGCGACCATCTCCTCGAAGGTCTCGCGCCGAGGCTTTTCATAACGGGAGATACCGCCTCCAACTACAGCAACCTTGTTCACCATGCAAATCATCCACCGACCCGGCAGAAAAGCCGGGGAGGGTGCAAGGCGATGAAGGCCTTAAAGGGTTTCGGAACCTGCCGAAGGACCCGGGTCCAGAAAGGGGGCTTTCGACGGCAGCAGCCGAAGGTCGGGTCCGACGATGGGTCCGGTTCTTCGCGCTCGATGAGAACGGATGGAGACGATTCCGGTTCGCTAAGAACGGGGAAGGAACCATTAAAAGACCAACGGTGGCTAGTGGATGCGGGTTGGAACATGGAGAGGTACTTGTTTAGCATGACATCGGGTCACACCGAACTTGGGGGCTCGTGGTCCCCCTCAAGGGCGCAATACCAGGCGCCCCGGCGATGGCCATATAGGCCAAGGCCCTCCTGCCAATGTTCACAGCAGCGCCGAGGTCCGCGTTGTACTCCCCGCAGGACGTACAAACGAAGCGACCCTGGCTAGGTCGCCTCCCGTCCTGATGGCAGATACGACATTCGC
>CBDUQW010000017.1:0-48336 GCA_965369625.1 uncultured Thermoplasmata archaeon
AATTCCCCTGGCTTCTTAATAGAGTGGCTCAATCACTCGGTATCCAAGAATCTCCCCTCGGTCCGGTTGGTAAACCAAAGACATGTATCACCCCCCTGGCTGCTAAGGAGGTACGAGGATGCTCAGCACGCGAGGGGACGTGGAGGGCGCTTCGAACCCCGTCATCCTCGTCGAGGGCCTGATCAAGGTATTTGACGACCTTCGGGCGGTGGACGGGGTCTCCTTCCGGGTCAGCAAGGGCGAGGTGTTCGGGTTCCTGGATCCTGACGGAGCCGGCAAGACCACCCATCTCCATGCTGTGCACCCTCCTCCACCCCAGCTCTGACAAGGCCTAGGTGTGGGGGTACGATGCCTTCCGCCAACCCGACAGGGTCAGCATCTACCTGTTCCGGAGGGTGGAGTGAGCGGGTCCGTCACTCCCTCCCCTTCGCGGCCTTCGCCTCCCTCCGGAGGGGGATGAGATAGACCCGTCGGAACCTCCGGAGGTCGCGCAGTGTAATGAAAGGTACCGTGGTGGACTTGATGTAGCTCCTGCCCGCGGGCCGCTTGTAGTGGGCGCACGGCACCTCAAGGATGCTTCCTCCACGGAGGTATGCCAGGGGAAGGATGAACCTGTGGAGCCCCATGAACCCCGTTGGGTCGAAGCCCATCCCCTTGGAGAACTCGCTCCGGAAGGCCTTTAGGCCGCTGTTCTGGTCCCTGACGGGGGTCCCTAGGTAGCCCCTGACGATGATGACGTTGTAGACCCTGCTGATGAGCTTCCTGTCGAAGCGGTCCTCCCTCCGGTCCCTCCGGCCGGACACCACGTCCCAGCCCTCGTTGACCTTGTCGGCCAGCTGCGGTATCTCCCTGGGCTCGTACTGGCGGTCCGAGTCCATTATCACCGTCACGTCGCCCCTGGCAGCGTCGAAGCCCGATCGGATGGCCCAGCTGCGTCCCCGGTTCTCCCCGTGATGGATCGCGACCACCCTGGGGTCCTCCTCGGCGAGGGCCTTGACAACCTCCGCCGAGCGGTCCTCGGAACCGTCCTCGACCAGGATGACCTCCCCGTCCAGCCCCGCATCGTCGTACACGGCAAGGATGTCCCTGGTGAGGGGACCGATATTGTCCTCCTCGTTGTAGATCATGAGGACGGTGGACACATCCATTGGGACCTTCCCCCGGTGCGGTAATCGTAAGACCCTTTGATATAGGTTGGGAGGTCGACCGGGTCGACGGGCCCTCCCCTCAATCGTAGCCCCTCAGGGGCGACCCGTCACCGGTGACCGGACCCAGGGCCTCCATGATCACCTCGATGGGGAGGTGGGTGTTGGAGGCGAGGGCGGACATTGAGGCGCCCATGGAGATCTCGTCCGACCTCCACTCGATGAGCGCCCCCCTCACAAGGGCCGTCCGGGCCTCCGAGTTGACGGAGGTCAGGTTCACCTTGGCCTTCCGCTCCAGGTAGTTGAAGATGGGCTCTGGTACCGTTATCTCGACCCTCTTTGTCATGTCTGGCTCCCCCTCAGCGGAACGTACCCGCGGGCCTTCGATGTCCTTTCCGTTTTAAAATCGTTTCCCATCCCGAAGCCTTTTTCAACATGATTGCACCAATATTATACGGGTTATGGGCGAATACGACGTGATAGTGATCGGTGCGGGTCCTGCAGGCTCCTGCTGCGCTCACGGCTGTGCCGAGAGGGGACTTGACACACTGCTGCTAGAGGCCGAGACCCTACCGCGGGACAAGCCCTGCGGAGGGATGATCGATGTGAGCATACTCGAGAGGATGCCAGAACTGGAAGCCCTCGCTGTGCGCAGGACCCGTCTGACCCGGATGCATCTCAACTACCAGTTGTTCAACGAGCACGAGAACCCGAACCTCCTGTTCCTCCGCTCGACACTGGACGAGCACCTCGCCCGTCGCGCCGAGAAGGAGGGGGCCGACCTCCGTTCCGGCCATAGGGTCGTGGACGCAAGGGCCCATGGTCACGGCGTCTCCGTCACCTGCGAGAACGGGGAGACCTTCGAGGGCAAGATGCTCGTCGACGCCAGCGGGGCCAAGGGCAGGCTCTTCGCCAAGCACAAGAGGCAGGCCTACGACAGGATCGGCTACAAGGTGGTGGGCCTGGTCCTCGAGGCACCCTGCCCCAACGAGGAGATCGAGCGGCGCATGGGGTTCGACGTGGAACGGGACCGAACGTACTACGATGTCCACCTGATGACGGGGTTCGTCGGTTTCGGCTGGGTGTTCCCCAAGGACGGGATGGTCAACGTGGGCCTGGGCACGATCACGCCCGAGGGGCATCGGCTCCGGGGCATGTTCGACGAGTTCCTCGAGAGGACGGGCTTCCCTGATCTTGACCGGTCGTGCCTCAGGGCCGGTCTGATCCCCGTGGCCCTCCTACCCCAGCTCTGGCTCCCCAGGGTGCTGTTCGTGGGGGACGCGGGTGGCTTCGTCAACGCCCTCACCGGCGGCGGGCTCGTGTACGGCATATGCTCCGGGGAGATAGCGGCCGCGACGGCACGGGAGGCTGTGAGGGCGGATGACTTCTCCGGTCACACCCTCCAGGCCTTCGAGGCCCGGTCGGCAAGGGTGCGACGGGAGCTGGATTTCCGGACCACTGCCCTCTACTACCTGGCGGGCGCCGTAAGACGAGGGCTTGACCGACCCTTCGTGGTCAGGCCCCTGCTCAGGGCCCTGGCGGGAGCCTTCGATTGAGGGCCAGAGGCATGAGTTCAGCCCGAAAGTATCTTAACCCCCAGTACCGTCAAGCCTGAAAGGAGACAGGGAAGATGAAGTGCCCCAATTGTGGATACATGGTAGCCGACGGCGCCGCCTTCTGCACCAACTGCGGCAAGCCCACGGGACAATCCCCCGGCGTACCTGGTCAGCCAGGGGTTGGGGCACCTCTGGCTCCCATGCCACCACCCGGACCGTCGGGACCACAACCGGCCTTCCAGCCGTCCCAGGTACCGCCTCAAGCCCATGGTCCCGCACAGCCACCACCACAGGCATACCCACAGCAGGCACCTCCACAGGCATACCCACAGCAGGCACCTCCACAGCAGGCCCCTGCTCAGGCACCTCAGCAGGCACCACCTCAGCAGGCTGGACCCTTCGGTCCATCTCCTCCCCCCGCGCCGATGCCGCCTCCAGGGCCGGGTGGGCCACAGCCCGGATACCAGATGCCCCCGGGTCAGCCGCCCGCGGCCGCTGGTCCCGGTCAACCAACCCCGCCACCGGCTCCCATGCCCCCTCCGGGACCCGGACCGGGGCCGGGACCTGACATGGTGCCCCTCCACGCCCAGCAACCTCCCCGGGGAGCGCCTCCACCCTACGGGGCTCCCGCCATGGCGCCACCCCCTCAACCTCAGCAGGGTCAGACACCCATCTCGACGTACATGATGGGGGCGCTCATCATCACCGCCCTCTCCGGGATCCTGATGCTCGTCGACGACTTCGGTGGTGGGTACTGGAACAACTACTACGCTGGCGTCGAGGGCTGGGTCTACCTGAGCGCCTGGTCGACCTGGTGGGGTTTCATCCTCATCATGCCCATGGCGCTGGCCATGTTCTACATGGCGTACTGGTCCTCGACGGCCATGCGGAACCCCGGGAACATCACCGTCTCCCAGCTGAACAGGCTCTTCTACTTCAGCCTGGCCATCTTCGGGTTCATGCTTGTCCTCGGGATGGTCTGGGCGGGATACGCCATCGCCAACGAGTACGACGAATGGTGGTTCGACGTCGCCTTCTATGGCGGGGTCATCGGCGGCATCCTGGCCGCCCTGATATTCTACCTGGCCAAGAAGCAGGCCGAGGCCCTCGGGTATCCCCAGTGAGCCCCACGGCCCGTCGAGGCCGGGTCCACTACCTCCGGCGCAGGTAAACGTAGGTCAGGCCCACGACAACCACGATGACCAGGAAGAGGACGATGAGCGCGAACCGTGAGTCCCCTGGCAGGACCGCGTCCCAGTCGTCACTCTCGGTCTCGGGAGTGGAGAAGACCATCCCCTTGAAGTCCAGGTCGTTCCCCACCATGTCCTTGCCCTGGACCTGGAGCACGAAGTGGGAACCCATGGGAAGGGTACCTCGGGGGCTGACCGTCAGGTCCATGCCATCCTCCGTCCAGTCGAGGTCGCACTCGATGGGGCCCGAGGCATCGGCCGAGAGGACCACGACCACCGTGCCCCCTTCCATCATCTCGCTGAAGGTCAGCTCTATGTCCGATGCCGGGTTCACCACGCCACCCGGCTCCGTCCTCGTGAACCTCACGGTGACCTCCGGGTCCATGGTATCGAGGAACACGCTGGCCGACGCCTCGGCCACGTTCCCTGCCAGGTCGATGACCTGCACATGGACGGTGCGCTCTCCCTCACCGGGCCCGAGGTCCACCCTCCTGAACGAACCCGGGTCGGACCACGGCCCCCACTCGTTCGAGTTGACACGGATGCGTGCCCTCGACACATCGGTGGTCACGTCGATGGCGCTGACGGCGACCGGTATGGAGGGCGCGGTCGTCACGTCCTTGCCGCCGTTGAGCACCAGGTCGATGATGGGTGGCTGGGTGTCCACCACCAGCTCCCGTGATGCCTCGTCGGTGTGATGAGCCCTGTCGCGCACGGCGAGGAAGAGGGTGCGTTGGCCCTCGCCCCCGAAGGTCCACTCGAGGGTCAGGGTGTCACCGGATGCCATCGTCTTGCCGGGGTCGAACCTCACAGAGGTCTCGTAGAGGCAGTACTCCAGGTCGCCCCCGAGACCGTCCTCGGCACCGAAGGTCACCTTCACCGTGCCATCCTTCGTGAAGGTCAAACCCTCCGCGACCTCGAAGTGGGTGATGAATGGAGGGGTCGTGTCCACCGTGATCCATCGGGAAGCGTAGGCCACATTGTCCATACCGTCGCGGAGACGCACCTCGACCCGGTGGTCGCCATCCAAGACGAGGTCCATCTCCAGTTGGTCCTTGTAGGGCTCCCAGACACCCCATGGGTCGTTGCCGACCCTGATCGCCATCATCTGGACCCCCGTCGTGTCGTCCTCGACCACGATCTCCACGAGAACACGTGGATTGGTGACCAGGTCCCTTCCACCGGCGAGTTGGAACAGCAGCACCCTGGGCGGTGTGGAATCGAGGGTGAGGGACAGGTTGGCCGAGGCAACGTTACCGACCCTGTCCATGACCTTCAGGACCGCGACGTGCTCGCCGTCATCCATGTCCACAGCGACGTCCTCGCCGATCCTATCGTCCAGGGACATCCACGAGCCACCGCCGTCGGTAGATATGACGACGCTCGAGATGTCCGAGTGGATGTCGGAGACCTCATATCTGAAGGTGACCTCGTTGTCACCCTTGGACCCCTGCACCTCGACCACCTCGAAACCATCGATGGAGGGAGGCACGGCATCGCAGACCAGGTTCGTCGCGCCGGACCCGCCTATGCGGTCGGTGTAGTACCCGTAGGAGGCCGCCACGTCCGAGACGAGGGCCTCTACCATCACCACGACCTCGGAGGTCCAGTGACCCGGGTCACGAGGGGACTCGATCCTCCACTCGATGATGTCCATGTCCCCGCCACGACTGATGTTGAGCCCTTTCGTGGCGTTCTCTCCCGGCGCCAGGGAGAAGGGGGGAGCGACGGTGATGGTCGCGGTGGCGTCCTGGGGCCACATCCGGGTCGTCTCCACCGCCGGGAAGGGGAGGGGGCAGGGGTACTCGATGACCGCCCGCACGATCATGGCCCACCCCGGCCCGACCGCCTCGTGCTCTTCCAGCCCGACCTTCCAGGGAGCGACCACCATGGCCCACCGGCCGTAGTAGGTCCAGAGGTCGTCCACCAGCAACGTCATGTTTATCCGGAAGTTCGCACCCAGGGCGGGATCGTGGCAGATGAACTCCCCGGTATCCGTGTCGAAGCCCTTGACCACCCGGTAGTGGGTGACGTCGTGGCTGATGTCCAGCCAGCACAGCATGATCACGGGATGGCCTTCACGGACCAGGTCCATTATGTCCTGGTACCGGGACGACTCGTACTGGGAGCCGGTCCACTGCATCGCGAAGGCCCCGTAGCCGTGGGTGCGCTGCTCGTAGCCCTCAAGCTGGGAGCCTCCGCCCTCGCGGAGCTGTATGGAGGTGGAAATGTTCGAGAACCTGGCCGCCCTGACCAGGTCCGTGGCATAGGTCCCGCCGATCTCCCGTTCGTTGGCCACGTCGCCGATGTCGTGCTGGGGGACCTCCTCTCCCCAGTAATCGAGGACCATCTGGAGGGACGCCTCGGCACAGTACCAGGTCTCCTCCTGCTTGTGGTAGGGCACCTGCAGGTTCACCACCTCGGCCTCCGCTGGGAGGGAGAGGAACGCAAGGGTCACCGCTGCGGAAACGAGGATGAGAGCCCCGAGGAGGGGGAGATGCGACCGATGCCTGACCTGGGAACCTGGGAGCGCCATCGTACTGCCCGAGCTATCAGGCGAACCGGTGATAAACCTTCTCCTTTGAGTGACCGGGCTGAGACCTGTCGACCTTGCCCATCATCTAGTGCGGCCTCTCGAAGGCCTCCTCGACGTCCCCTCCCAGCTTGCTCCTCAGGTAGTAGTGCAACGCTACGAGGGCGACCAGGGTGAGCAGGAACGCCACCACCAGGCTTACCCAGAACGTGTAGACCTCGACGCCTCCGATGTCCACCTTGTTGTAGCCTACCCAAGGCGTTATCCGCCAGAAGTTCAGCACCAGCATGGGTATGATGAGGATGACGCTCAGGCGCGTGAGGGACCATACCGCCTCCTGCAGCTTCCGCTGGGACTCTATCGACCTCTCGGTGAGCTTGGTGTTGATGGTGGTGTTCAGTAGGTCGATGGTCTTCTCCACGTTGCCCTTGATGGCCAAGGCGCCGTCGATGTCCTTTAGGATGTCCTCCAGCTCGTGGTGCCTCTGCTGGAGGGCGACGTTCTTCCCCGCGCCCATCCTCAGCTTGGCCACCACGTCACGGAAGGACAGCAGGGCGGCAGGGAACTCGTCCTCCACGAACATGTGCGACTTGAAAAGCTCGGACCGGACCTCCTTCACATCCGCCTCCCCGGACTCGAGGAGCTGATGGAGCAGGGACAGCTCCTTTATCATGCTCTGCATGGTACCGATGAACTCGTCCGCCTGGGTGTCCAGGAGGGCGACCAGAAGCAGGTCCCGGAAGTACAGGATGGCCTTTGGGATTCCCGCCAGCTCCTTCTCGACGAGGGCATGGATGTACTCTGTCATCACCTCCTTGCTGTCCCCATCCCCCTCCGAGTCATGGACGGTGTAGAGCAGGTCGTGCCCGACGGCGGCCATCACCGTCCGATGGGTCCTCCAGGAGTTCTGCACTGTGTTGGTGTAGGCCATCAACGTCTGGACGGGGTCCTTCGCGTCATGGATGACGGGGCCCAACCCGGGGTCCTCGACGTTCAGCGCCTTCAGCGTCCCTGTCACGTCCCTGGTGCAGACGTCGACCCAGATCTGGGCACCGCTGTGGACCTGGAGGTACTTGGGCACCTCCTCCAGGGACCCGGGTCTGTCGACCCTCACGGTCGTGCCATCGTAATATACGATGGTGACCCGGTCCTTCCCGGGGCCGCAACCTCCGATACCGTCCGACACTCGCTCACACCTCAGTTGTCGATCCCCTTCCTGGCGAGCACGCCCCGGGAGAAGGGGTGCTTGACCTCCCTCATCTCCGTCACCAGGTCGGCCCGCTCGATGAGCTCGGGAGGGGCCATGCGGCCGGTGACCAGGAGCTCCACGTGGTCCGGCCGGGCGTCCAGGAGCTCCATCACCTGGTCCACCTGGACCAGGCCGAAGCCCACGGCCACGTTGAGCTCGTCCAGGATCACCACGTCGGCATCCCCCGCGGAGAGCACCTCCATGGCGCGTGCCACGCCCTCCTGGGCCAGCTCCACATCCACGGTGGAGGGCTCGGTGGGATTGACGAACTCCCTCCTTCCGAACTGCTCGATCTCGATCAGCGGATGGGCCGAGCAGCTCCTGTACTCGCCGTAGCCCTCGTCGCCCTTCATGAACTGGATGATGTGGACCCGGAAGCCGCTCCCGACGGCCCGGAAGGCGAGGCCGATGGCGGCGGTGGTCTTGCCCCTGCCATCACCGGTGTAGACCTCCACCAGTCCCCTCTCCAGCCTGGGCCTCTCCTCAGCCATTTGGCTCCCTGGGCAGGTATGGCTGGGGCTGGATATCTAACCTTCGACCGGGGGCCGTCGACCCTCCCGCGCCTACAGGATGGAAGGGGGCCGGTACTCGCCCCACACGTCCCGGAGGACGGTGCACATCTCACCCAGGGTAACCCCCGCCTCCACCGCCGCCAGGATGGGTGGCATCATGTTGTCGTCGGCACCGGCGGCCTCGCCCACGGCGGCAAGGGCTCGCTCCGCGGCCCCGCCGTCCCGCTTCCCCCGCAGGTCGGCGAGGCACTCCAGCTGGCTGTCCCTGACGGTGGTGTCCACCCGGAGGATGTCGCGGAAGGGCTCCTCCTCCATCTCGTACGCATTCATCCCCACCACCACGATGTCGCCCGCCTCCATCGCCTTCTGGTACCTGTAGGCGGAGTCGTGGATGAGCCTCTGGGGCCAGCCCCTCTCGATGGCCGGCACCATGCCACCCATGCCGTCCACCTCGGCGATGATGGCCTCCGCCTCCTCCTCGATGCGGTCCGTCATCGACTCGATGTAGTAGCTGCCGCCCAGGGGGTCGATGGTGTTGGCGACCCCCGACTCGTGGGCGATGATCTGCTGGGTGCGCAACGCGATGCGCACCGCCTTCTCGGTGGGCAGCGACAGCGCCTCGTCGTAGGAGTTGGTGTGCAGCGACTGGGTGCCGCCCAGGATGGCGGCCAGGGCCTGCATGGTCACCCGGATGACGTTGGCCTCGGGCTGCTGGGCGGTGAGGGTCACGCCGTCGGTCTGGGTGTGGAACCGCATCATCATGCTCTTCGGGTCCTTGGCCTCGAAGCGCTCGGCCATGATGCGCGCCCACAGCCTGCGGGCGGCGCGGAACTTCGCCACCTCCTCCAGCAGGTCGTTGTGGGCCCCGAAGAAGAAGGCCAGGCGGGGCCCGAAGGCATCGACCTCCAGCCCCGCTTCGAGGGCGGCCTCCACGTAGGCGATGCCGTCGGCGAGGGTGAGCCCCACCTCCTGGCCCGCGGTGGAGCCCGCCTCGCGGATGTGGTAGCCCGAGATGGAGATGGTGTTGAATCGGGGGGTGTTCTCCGAGCACCAGGCGAAGGTGTCGGTGATGAGGCGCATGCTGGGGCCCGGGGGGAAGATGTAGGTCCCGCGGGCCATGTACTCCTTGAGGATGTCGTTCTGGATGGTGCCCCGGAGGGCGGAGGGGTCGACGCCCTGACGGCGACCCACGGCCACGTACATCGACAGCAGGATGGCGGCGGTGGAGTTGATGGTCATCGATGTCGAGACCTTGTCGAGGGGGATGCCGTCGAAGAGGACCGCCACGTCCTCCACCGAGTCGATGGCCACACCGACCTTGCCCACCTCTCCCTCGGACATGGGATGGTCCGAGTCGAAACCGATCTGGGTGGGCAGGTCGAAGGCCACGGAAAGGCCGGTCTGCCCCTGCTCCAGCAGGTACTTGTACCGGCGGTTGGACTCGGAGGCGGTGGCGAAGCCGGCGTACTGGCGCATCGTCCAGAGCCGGCCACGGTACATCGTGGGCTGGACGCCCCGGGTGTAGGGATATTCCCCCGGGAAGCCCTGGTCACGCAAGTGGTCGGCGTCCGGCAGGTGGGCCGGGGTGAGCAGGCGGGGGACCTCCTCGAAGGAGCCGGTGAGGAAGGGCTCGCAGCGCTCGGGGTTGGCGTCGCTGGCCGGGGCGAGGTGCTCCCGCTCCCACCACACCTGGGCCTCCCGTATCCGCCTCGCCTTCTCGTCGTCGTCCGCCATCCCACATAGCTCCCGTCAGTATATCGGTGGGTCCCTGTACTCTCCGAAGACCTCGCGCAGCACGCCCGCGGTCTCGCCCAGGGTGGCCTCGGCCTGGACCGCCTCCATGATGTAGGGCATGGTGTTCTCGTCACCCTCGGCGGCCTTGCGCAGCGCGTCCAGCTTCTGCTCCCACCTGGCGTGGTCCCGCTCCCGCCGGATGCGCTCGAGGCGGGCCTTCTGCTTGCGCTCCCCCTCGGGGTCCATCTCGAGGAGCGGGATGGGGTCGTGCTCCGTCCCGTACTTGTTGAGGCCCACGATGATCCGGCGCATCTCGTCCGTCTCCCGCTGGTAGAGGTACGCCGCGTCGGCGATCTCCCGGTGGAAGAAGCCCTTGCCGATGGCGGGTATCACGCCGCCCAGGGAATCGATGCGGTCGAAGTACTTGTACGCCTCCTCCTCCATGTGGTCCGTCATCCACTCCACGAAGTAGCTCCCGGCCAGGGGGTCGATGGTGGCGGTCACGCCCGACTCGTGGGCCAGGATATGCTGGGTCCGCAGCGCGATGCGCACCGCCTTCTCCGAGGGGAGGGCCAGGGCCTCGTCCATGGAGTTGGTATGCAGCGACTGGGTGCCGCCCAGCACGGCCGCGAGGGCCTGGATGGTGACCCGGACGATGTTGTTCTCGGGCTGCTCGGCGGTGAGGGAGCACCCCGCGGTCTGGGTGTGGAAGCGCATCAACCAGCTCCTGGGGTCTCGGGCCCCGAAGGTCTCCTTCATCTCCCGGGCCCAGATGCGGCGGGCGGCCCTGTACTTCGCGATCTCCTCGAACAGGTCGTTGTGGGCGTTGAAGAAGAAGCTGAACCTGGGTGCCACATCGTCGATGTCCAGGCCGCGGTCCACGGCCCACCGGGCGTACTCGAGGCCATCGGCCAGGGTGAAGGCCAATTCCTGGATCGCGGTGGAGCCCGCCTCGCGGATGTGGTAGCCCGAGATGGAGATGGTGTTCCACCTGGGCACGTGCCGGGAGCCGTACTCGAAGGTGTCCACGATGAGCCTCATCGAGGGCTCCGGGGGGAAGATGAAGGAGTGCTGCGCTATGTACTCCTTGAGGACGTCGTTCTGGATGGTACCGCCCATCCGGTCCAGCGAGAAGCCCTGCTTGAGACCGTTGCTGAGGTAGAAGGCCCATACGATGGAGGCGGGCCCGTTGATGGTCATTGACGTGGTGACCTTCTCCAGGTCTATGCCGTCGAACAGGACCTCCATGTCCCGGAGGGACGATATGGCCACACCGCACTTGCCGAACTCGCCCATGGCATGCGGGTCGTCGGTGTCGTACCCGTACAGGGTCGGGAAGTCGAAGGCCGTCGACAGGCCCGTCTCCCCGTGGGCCAGCAGGTACTTGAACCGCTGATTGGTCTCCTCGGCGGTGCCGAATCCCGCGAACTGCCTCATGGTCCACAGCCGACCCCGGTGCATGGTGGGGTAGACGCCACGGGTCATCGGGTACTCGCCCGGGAAGCCCAGCTTCTCCATGTAGTCCCAGTCCGGGAGGTCGTCGGGGGTGTACAGCCTCCCCATGACATCCGAGGACGTGGTGATGAACTCCTCGTAGCGCTCGGGATGCTTGTCGAGCTGGGGACCCAGAGTCTGCCGCTCCCACCTCTCCTTCTCCTTGCGCACTCTCTCGTTATCGCTCAATTCCTCACCTCTTCGGATGATGTGTGTGAATGTCAATCGCCCTCGTTGTCGCTGATCATTATCCTTTCCAGCAGCCGGTCGACGGCCTCGCTCTTGTCCAAGCGGCGGGCGGCCACCTCCGTGACGATGGTCCGGAACTCCTCCTCGGGCACCGCCTCCTGCATCCGCCTGATGATGTGGTCCCCCAGCATCTCGTGGATGATGCTCTCGAAGCGCTGCTCCTCGACCACCTTCTTGGTGCCGGTGCGTTCCAGGAACTCGCGGTGGGAGTCGAAGGCGTCGACGACCTCCTCGACGCCGTCCCCGTCCCGGGCGACGGTGATGAGGATGGGCCGCTTCCACACGTCGGGGTCGTCCCGGTGGGCCCAGTCCCTGTCCAGGGAGAGCATCGCCTCCAGCTCCCCCACGACCCGCTCCACGCCAGGGCGGTCGGCCTTGTTCACGATGAAGACGTCGCCTATCTCCAGTATGCCCGCCTTGATGGCCTGGATGTCGTCGCCGCTCCCGGGGATGTTGATGACGGCCGTGGTGTGGGCCACGCGGACGATGTCCACCTCGCTCTGGCCCGCGCCCACCGTCTCGATCATCACCACGTCGCAACCGTAGGCGTCCAGTATCATGGCGGCGTCGAAGGTGGCCCGGGAAAGGCCGCCCAGGGCGCCCCTGGTGGAGAGGCTGCGGATGAAGACCCCCGGGTCCAGCACCACTTCGGACATGCGGATCCGGTCGCCGAGCAGCGCCCCGCCCGTGAAGGGCGACGTGGGGTCCACGGCGATGATGCCCACCTTCATGCCCCGCTTCCTGTACTCCAGGGCCAGCTTGGACACCAGGGTGGACTTGCCCGAGCCCGGGGGCCCGGTGATGCCCACGACGTGGGCCTTGCCCGTGTGGGGGTGTATCTCCGCCAGCAGTCCCGCTGCCACTGGGTCCTGGTCGTCCACCAGGGTGACGAGGCGGGCCGCGGCCCGCTTCTCTCCCCTCAACAGCCTCTGCACTAGGTCATGCATCCGTCGACCGCCACTGGTGCTCCCGTCAAGGCCTCACCCGGCCCTGACGGGGGCGTTCTCCTTGATGAACTCGACGATCTCGTCCGTGGGCGTGCCCGGCCCGAAGATGCCCGTCACCCCGTGCTCGTTGAGCATGGGGACGTCCTCCTCGGGTATGATGCCGCCTACGGTCACCAGCACATCGTCCACGCCAGCATCCTTGAGGAGCTCGACGATGCGGGGCACCAGGTATGTGTGGGCCCCCGACAGGATGGACAGGCCGATCACGTGCACGTCCTCCTGGACGGCGGCCGCCACCACCTGCTCCGGGGTCTGACGCAGGCCGGTGTAGATGACCTCCATGCCCGCGTCCCTCAGGGCCCGCGCCACAACCTTGGCGCCCCGATCGTGCCCGTCAAGGCCTGGCTTGGCCACGATGACACGTATCTTCCTTTCCTCCGGCAAGCTGCTCCCTCCTGGGGGCGTGGCACGCCCCCGGGTGTTATCTCGTAAGCGTCAATTGGCCTTCAGCTGTACTCGTAGAACCCGCGGCCCGTCTTGCGACCCAGGTGACCCGAGGCCACCATCTTCTTGAGCAGCGGGCATGGACGGTACTTCGAGTCGCCCAGGCCGTCGTGGAGCACCTCCATGATGGCCAGGCAGGTGTCCAGGCCTATGAGGTCCGCCAGCTCCAGGGGTCCCAGGGGGTGGTTCATCCCCAGCTTCATCACGGTGTCGATGGACTCCTTGGTGCCCACGCCCTCCATGACACAGTAGATGGCCTCGTTGATCATGGGGAGCAGGACCCTGTTGCTGACGAAGCCGGGGAAGTCGTTGACCTCGGCGGGCGTCTTGCCCATGGCCACGGCCATGTCGTGGGTGACCTGGTACGTCTCGTCCGACGTGGCAAGACCCCTTATGACCTCCACCAGCTTCATCACCGGCACGGGGTTCATGAAGTGCATCCCGATGACCTTGTCCGGTCGCTTCGTCGTCGCAGCGATCTCGGTGATGGATATGGAAGAGGTGTTGGACGCCAGGATGACCTCGGGCCGGCACAGCTCGTCCAGGTCCCGGAATATCTGCGCCTTCAGGTCCTTCCTCTCGATGGCGGCCTCCACCACGAAGTCCGCCTCCGCGAGGGGGCCCATGTCCACGGTGCCCTCGATACGGCCCAGGACCGCGTCGGCGTCCTCCTGGGACATGCGGCCCTTGCCCACCTGACGGTCCAGGTTCTTTCTGATGTTGGCCATGCCGCCGTCGACGAAGCGCTGCTCGATGTCCCGCATTATCACGCGGTAGCCGGTCTGGGACGCCACCTGGGCGATGCCCGCCCCCATCTGTCCGGCACCTATGACCCCGAAAGTCTTGATCTCCATCTGGGTAACCTCCTTCACCAGTCCTCCTCGCGCTCCAGCAGCATGGCGGTGCCGTTGCCGCCGCCGATGCAGAGGGCGGCCAGGCCGCGCCTCTTGCCGTAGCGTTTCATGGCGTAGATGAGAGTGACCACGATGCGGGTGCCGCTGGCACCTATGGGATGGCCCAGGGCGACGGCGCCGCCGTGGACGTTGGTCTTCTCCAGGGGGATGCCGAACTCCTTGCAGATGGCAAGGGTCTGGGAGGCGAAGGCCTCGTTCTCCTCGAACAGTTCGATGTCGTCGATGGTCAGGTCCTGACGCTCGAGGATGGTGCGGATGGCCTCGATGGGCCCCGTCATGGCGGCGATGGGCTCGACGCCGGACCACTGCTGGTCCACGATGCGCACCAGGGGCGTGATGCCCAGTTCCTCTGCCTTCCCCTCGGACATCACGACCACCGCCGAGGCCACGTCGTTGATGGCGCTGGCGTTGCCCGCGGTCACCGTCCCGTCCTCGTTGAAGAAGGGCTTGAGCCGGGCCAGCTTCTCGTAGCTGGTGTCCCGCCTGGGACCCTCGTCGGTGTCGAGCAGGATCGGGTCCCCCTTCCTCTGGGGGGCCTCGATGGGGACGATCTCGTCGCGGAACGCCCCCTCGTCCATGGCCTTGACCGCCTTCTGGTGGGACGAGAGGGCGAAACGGTCCTGTTCCTCGCGGGAGATCTCGTACCTCTTGGCCACCCAGTCACCGGTGTGGCCCATGTGGAAGTCGCCGAAGGCGTCCCAGAGACCGTCCGTGACCATCGAATCCTTGAGCTCGCCGTCGAACAGGCGGTAGCCGAACCGGGCCTTCTGGAGCAGGTAGGGCGCGTTGGACATGCTCTCCGTGCCCCCCGCCACGATGCAGTCGGCATCGCCGGCCCGGATGGCCTGGCTCGCCAGCATGATGGACTTCATCCCGGACCCGCAGACCTTCTCCACCGTGAAGGCGCCCACGGTGACGGGCAGCCCGCCGTTGATGGCGGCCTGGCGCGCGGGGTTCTGACCCAGCCCTGCCTTCAGGACGTTGCCGATTATTACCTCGTCCACGAGCTCGCCCTCGATGCCGGCGCGGGCAACCGCCTCCTTGACGACGATGGCTGCCAGCTGCGTGGCGGTGAAGGGGAGCAGGCTGCCGCCGAAGCGCCCGATGGGCGTCCTGACGGCGCTTACGATGACTGGTTTTCCGGTGATGGTATCTACCTCCCGGTGGGGAATTCGGTAAACCGCATCGCCGTATTAACTATTTTCGCACCCCTGGACACCCGTATTATGGGCACCATAACCTTTAACTACCGTTAAACTCCTATATTCTGTCCCGGGGGAACGTAAAACTGTGAAAGGTAAGGTTTTCCTTGTTCATTGGAGGGAGGCCGAGGCCGAGGTCCTGGCGCACGAGATCCGGAACATGGGATGGACCGTGGACTGGGAATCCGACGACGGGGCCATGGCCGGCAAGCGCATAAAGGCCGACCCTCCAGACGTAGTGGTGATATACCTCACCAGGCTCCCGTCACATGGACGTGAGACGGGGCACTCGATCCATGAGAGGAAAGGAACGCAGGGTATACCGCTGGTGTACGTCGATGGCAGCGATGAGGCCATAGAGAGGACCAGGACCGTGGTCCCCGACGCGGTGTACACGACCACCGAGAAGCTGGACAGGACCCTTTCCGACTACTCGGCCATCTGGTGAAGGGGGATCCGACACGCAGGTCCGCAGAGGGAGGGCGGACCACGCCGAGCATTGCATGGAGATAGCCCGGGGTCTGCGCACCCACTTCAACGACATTGCGATGGAGCAGATGCCCGTCGACCTTCAGGAACACGACCTCTACGTGGCGGAGGACGAGGGCGGCACCGTGGTCGGCTTCCTGACGGTGCTCCGCAGGAACCCGGACGTGGGCAACGTCTCTTGGATGGGCGTGAGGAAGGACCTCTGGAGGCGGGGAACCGGGAGCGCCCTGATGGAGAGGGCGGCGGAGGACCTGGCAGCCGACGGCGCCTCGATCCTGATGGTCCATACCCTGGCCGACACCGTCGAATACGAACCCTACGAGGCCACCCGGGCCTTCTACCGATCGGTGGGCTTCAAGCACCTGGAGACCATCGACCCATTCCCTGGCATGGCGCCCGGCAACCCCATCGCGATCTACGTGAAGCTGTTGCGTTGACCCAACCAATTTTAAGTAGATACCCGATTTCGGGGTCATTGTTAATAACGATGGCGCCTACTCGAATGTAGGAGGGCCATAGCATGGCTAGGGAACTGCGGACGGAGATCCTGATCGAGGCCCCGGCGCGGAAGGTGTGGGACCTGCTGACCGACTTCGATGAGATGCCGGATTGGAACCCGTTCATAACCGAGATATCGGGGGAGTTGGAGACTGGCGAGAAGATACGCGTGCACCTGAAACCGCCCGGGGGACGGGGCATGACCTTCAAGCCCAGGCTGGTGAGGGTCGTGGAGGGAAGGGAGCTCAGGTGGCTCGGACATCTTGGCGTTCCGGGTCTCTTCGACGGCGAGCACATCTTCGAGATCGACGAGTTGCCAAATGGCAACACCAGGTTCGTCCAGAGGGAGGAGTTCAAGGGCGTGCTCTCCGGGTTGATCCTCCGTTCCATCGGCGACGACACCCTCAACGGGTTCGCCGGGATGAACGAGGCCCTCAAGGAGAGGGCAGAGGCCGTCGCCTGAATCGTGCTGGCATAGCTCCCTCGCGTCAACGATCGCGACAGAACGGTTAAATAGGGCCTCTCGCCTTAACGGGCCTGCACCATGGGCTCATAGATCAGCCTGGCAGATCGCAGCCTTCGCAAGGCTGAGGCCGCGGGTTCAAATCCCGCTGAGTCCATATCGTCCCCCCGCGCCGGGGGGGCAAACTCACTAGCACGGGGAACTAGGCGTACCCTCTCCTTCGGGAGGTCAAATCGTCTATATGGTCGTGCGAATGCCGGTGGGCGGCGCATCCAGGAGGTCCTTGGAGCCTTGGACAACCTATGAAGCAACGTCCTCGGGGCCGAAGGTGGTCAAGGGGCCAGCCGGAGGGCGGGCCTCTCCCCTCTGATACGGGGACTGGGTCAGGCCCGGAAGGGAACAGCCTAACCGTATACTCTCGGTGTCCGGGGAGTCACGGGGCTGAGAGCGTCCTTGGGTTACTCCCTGGATCGACCTTGGCGTCCACCACCGGATGTGGGCCCAAACCCCGGCGCGGGCACAACCTTTTTACGGCCCGGGGCCTACGGGGTCAGCGTGACCGCCGAGGAAGGCCCCCACCACGACTGCGTCCTGGTCCGATACGGAGAGCTGGCCCTCAAGTCCCGGAGGGTCCGGGCCCGCTTCACCTCCCAGCTCAAGGAGTTCATCCTCACAGCCTTCCTGTCGGCCGACCTGGACTGCGTGGTCGAGGACGACGGCGGGCACCTCTATGTCTACAGCTCGGACCTGCCCTCCGCGGCTGACCGTCTGTCCCGCGTGTTCGGCGTGGTCTCCGTCTCCCCCGCGGCCCGGGTCGAGGTGGAGGACCTGGCGGGCCTCTCCGCCGAAGTGGCGGCCTACGCGAGGCACGTGCTCGAGCCCGGCATGAGCTTCGCCATCCGGGCGCGCCGCACCGGTAACCACACCTTCTCCAGCATGGACATAGGCAGGGAGGCGGGCTCCGCCGTGTGGAACGCCTTCGACGGCGACCTCACCGTGGACCTTGACGGTCCCGATGGCGAGGTGGAGGTGGAGGTCCGGAGCAGGGTCGCATACATCTACCACCAGCGCATCCCCGCCGTGGGAGGCCTGCCCCTGGGAAGCCAGGGCAAGGTCCTTTGCCCCCTCCGGGAGACCTCCGACGTGGTGGCGGGATGGATGCTCATGCGCAGGGGCTGCGCCGTGGTCGCCCTCGTGCCCGATGGGAATGGCGATGACGACCCGCTGGTCGAGACCCTCAGGCGATGGGACCCCGAGCTCAACGTCAGGACCCTGGCCGAGGAGCAATGGGAATGGCCTGCGATCTATCGCGAGATGGGCATGTCCCGGTCCCTCGCCGTCGTCTCCGGCGTCCGGGGACCCGGGGTGCCCCAGCTGCCTCCCGACCGTGACAGGGACCCCGTCGTCTTCTTCCCCCTGGTCGGCCTCGACGACGAGGCATACTCCGAGCTCGAGGCGCTGGTGCTGGGTTAGCGGGTCGGGCGACCGCCCTACCTTCGCGTCATCACCAAGGCTGCCACGACCGCCACCATTATGACGCCCGCCACGAGGAGGACCAGTGCCGGGACCGAACCCGACTCCTCGACGGTCACCTCGATGGTCCGCTGGACGGATTCCATGCCATCGGTGACGATCACCATGGCGGTATAGGTCCCCGGGGTCGCGCCCGAGGCGTCGAAGACCAGCAGGCCGGTCACCGGGTCGATGGAGAAGCCCTCGTCCGGCGAGGCGAGATGGAATAGCAGCGGGTCGCCATCGGCGTCCTGGGCGCTCACGGGCACGTACACCGTCCCGCCCTCCTCCACCGTCACCTTGTCCTCGAAGGCCTGGATGGATGGCTCCGAGTTCCCGCTCTTGACGTTGAGGTGGAACCTCATCTCGGTCCTCGCGCCATGGGTGTCCACGGCGTACACCGCGGGGAACTGCTCGCCCACGTCCCCGGCTCCAGGGGTCCATCGAAGGGTGCTGTCACCGATGACGGCATCGGGAAGGGTCGTGCTGAACTGGAGGTTATCACCGTCGGGGTCGGAGGCGTTGATGTACACCTCGAGGGTCCCGCCGACGGTCGCCTCCTGGTCGGGTATCGAAACGATGAATGGCGGTGCGTTCACCGCCTCCACCTCGATGTCGACATCCATCTCGTCGGTCAGGACCCCCTGTCGGTACATCAGCACCTCCAAGGTGCCCGGTCCGTCGAAGCCCGTACTGGGAAGGATGAGCAGCTCGCCCCGACCGTCGATCCAGGCCATGACCCCCTCGGTCACATCTCCCAGGACGAAGGCCACGTCGTCCTCGTTCCCCTCGGGGAACGTCACGTAGCCCCGAAGGTCGAGGGGCGGGCTCAGGACCTCTCCCGCCATCATCATGATGGGTCCGATGGAATCGGGAAGGGTCGGAAGCGCGTTCAGGTCCAGGTGGAGGGCCGCCTCGTTGTCCAGCTCGTTGGTCTCGGAAAATTCGTCATCGGGGTCGACCCTGACCACCACGTCGTACTTCCCGGGTGCGATGTACCTGTGGGTGAAGGTAACAGTCAAGGCCTCGCCCAGGCCGATGTTCACCCGCTTGGTCTGGGTCCTGTTATCCGCCTGGGCGTTGATGTCGCCCGAATCGAACTCCACCTTCAAGGAGGTCAGCGGGAAGTCCCCGTTGTTGCGGACCAACGTCGTGAACTCGAGGGCCTCCTCACCGAAGTCCTCGCTGGTGGGGCCCAGGAGTCGGTGGTCCGTGATGCTCGCTTCGAGGACGCCCTCACCGACGTTCATGACGATCCGGTCCGGCACGCAGTTGTCCTTGGTCACGGTGAGACGAAGCTCCTCGCCCATTACCTTGGGGCCAGGCGAGATCGTTGCGGTCCCGTCGGCCCCGGTGGTCACCTCCACGGTCGCCTCGAGGCCAGCACCCCTGACATGGACGGTCGCGCCCTCCACGGGCTCCCCGGTGTCCCTGTCGGTGACCAGGACCTTGAGGGCGGGCGAGTTGAACACCGCCCCGCCCACGACCTCGAGGTCGAGCCACCGGGGCTCGCCGACCCACACCGGCACCTCGGGATCGCCCAGGAGGTTGTAGGAGTAAAGGTTGGCGTAGAAGTAGTCCATGTTGATGCCGTCGCCGACGGGCGGGCCCTCGGTGAGGTAGTACGTGTGGTACTCGGACTTGAGGGTGCCCAGGGCCTCCCCGGGCCGGACCAGGCCCTCGTCGATGACCAGCTGCCAGAACCGCTCGGACAGCCACCAGTTGCCGAAGCTCTCGGTCGATATGTTCTCCAGCCTGAAGGTGTCCCCGTCCCCGGCCACGAGGGCGATGGCGCCGCCCTCGGGGGAGGTGATCATGGTCTCGAAGTTGGTGGGGTCCGCCTTGTCGTACTGACCGGAGTAACAGGAGCTGATGTAGACCAGGGGCAACATGCCAACGGTATTGTTGACCACGGTGTCCTCGACGGTGATGAAGGGCCGCGCGGACTCGAACATGTCGGAGGTGCCCGTGCCGGAATACTCGGCCAGGCCTCCGAAGGCCTCGTAGCCGTGGCTGGCCCAGAACACGAAGGCGTTGCCCCGATTCCAGGCCCCTTTGGAGGCCTTGCGGTTCAGGGTGTCGTTCTCGGCCGTGTACCGGCACCCCTCGAAGAAGGGGTAGTCGGCCAGCTCGATTAGGTCGTATCCCTCGCCGAGCACCGCCCGGACCTTCTGGGTGATCTCGTAGGCGTTGTCGGTGTGGGGGTCGAAGCCCTCGTCGCTGTACCCCGAGGCGCTCGGCAGCGTGTAGGGGTTGTCCAGCCGGTTGGGCTCGTCCATGAGGGCGCCCGCCAGGAAGGCGTTCAGGTACCAGTCCCCGGTGGGCGGGTCCATCTCATAGGAGAGGATCTTGGCCACCGCGGCCTCCAGCTCCTCGGGCAGGTCGGCGGATATCCGGCCCACGTAGAGCTCGGGGGTCAGGTCCTCCTCGCCGGGCTCGCCGAAGACGTCATCGCCGTCGGCGTCCCAGTCGGACTCCAGGCCCGAGTAGTACGTATCGCCAATGAAGAGGTTCCTCTCGCGCACCGTGCTCCCCGAGTGGTCGCGGTCCGCCCAGAGGTATCGCACCGGGACCTGGTCGGGATCGCCTGCCAGCAGCAGCCACCGCGGCGTCCCTTCGGTGTGGTTGTAGTAGAGGTCCTGGAGGAAGTTGTGGAGCCGCTCGGCGTCGTCCCGACCTTCGTAGACCGTCAGGATGACCCCCAGGTCGAATATCTGTGCGGACACTCCACGGTCCATCTTCCACTCGATGAGGGGCCCCAGGTACCGTGCCAGCTGGGAGGGGGCGATGGCGACGTACTCCAGGCCGGGCTCCACGAAGATGCTCGATTGTCGGCCAGCGGTCCCCCCGCCATCGGCCGAGACCGCGACGGTCGGTGCCAGCAGTGTGAGCGCCACGGCTACGGCGAACAACCTATAGGCTGGAAGCGGGGGGAGGGCTGGCACATCGAACACTACGGTCGGCTCTGATATAAAAGTTCTCCAACAATGTTCGAAACGTTGTCAACGCCGGTCATTCGACACCGACCCGGGGACAGACGTCCCCCACGGGACAACCAGCACAGCCTGGGTTCCTGGCCTTGCACACCGTCCGACCGTGGTCGATGAGGAGGTACGAGCCCTTGGACCAGAGGTCCCGGGGCCACAGCTGCATGAGGACCCGCTCGATCTTGGCAGGGTCCTTGTGCCTCGTGAAGCGCATGCGGTACGCGAGCCTGCCCACGTGGGTGTCCACCGCTATGCCCTCGACGATGCCGAAGGAATTGCCCAGCACGATGTTGGCCGTCTTCCGCGCCACACCGGGGAGGGCCACCAGGTCCTCCATCGTGTCGGGCACCTCCCCGCCGTGCCGCTCCACCAGGGCCAGGCCGATGCCCCGCAGGTGCCGCGCCTTCTGGTTGAAGAACCCGGTGGCGTGGATGTCCTCCTCCAGCTCACCAGGTGGCGCGTTGGCGTAGTCGGCCGCGGTCCGGTACCTCTTGAACAGGACGGCCGTCACCTCGTTGACCTTCTTGTCGGTGCACTGGGCGGACAGCACGGTGGCCACCAGCATCTCCAGCGGGTTGGTGTAGTCGAGGGCGACCTTGGCACCAGGATAGGCCTGCTGGAGCCGATGCATGATGTTCATGGCGCGCTCGCGCTGCTGCTTGGTGGCCACGATAGCCCTCCCGTTCTCGAGACCGCGGGGAATTCTACTCGTGATGCGACAGCTTCTCAGAGGAGACCGGCTCGATCTTCTCGAACACCTTCTTGTTGAGGGCGTCGCCGAAGTCGGCGGTCATGCCCTTCATGGTACCGTCAATGATCCATTTGGCGCCCAACATGGCGGCGATCATCGCGCCTGCCATGTCCATCACCAGGTCCTTCATGGTGTCGTCCAGTCCATTCTGCTCGTGGGTACCGAAGATCTGGTCGGTGGACCACTCCATGACCTCCCACATGGCACCCAGGAACGCGGCAATGAATATGGTGAAGACCATTATGGCCCGGATGTCCATCGTGAGGCCGTTCCAGTAGGTGTGCATTACATATATGATGGTCAGCGCCACGACGGCCAGCATGAAGGTGGACACGAAGTGGGTCATGGTGTCCCACCACTCGTACTTGCCGTAAAGGCCCATCACACCACCCCACACGTGCAGGAACAGCGCCAGGAAGATCAGGAACTCCAGTAGCCATGGGATGCTTATCTGGTAGTTCTTCCGGAGGAGCATCGGGAGGAATGAGAACGCGAGGACGAATATACCCGTCAGCACCCAGACCATCTCGCCCTCGAATAAAGCTATGATAGCGAGGATGCCAATACCGATCTTGATGAGTAGTGATAGGATACCAACTCGCCTGGCCTTCTTCTTGTACTTTTCGATCTGTGCCGGGGTCAGACCTTCAAGCTCCCTCTCGGTGGGAGGGGGCTGTACCATCTCCACCGCGGAACCGACGGCACCTCCAGCGGCCCCGCCAACCTTCGCAATACCACCGGTGGTGCCCTTGATGATGCCCTTCTTCTCTTCTGGTTCACCAGCCATCTCAGGCACCTCCCGCCGCTTCCTCTTCCTTGACCCATTTGGGGACGTTCTTCAGCACGTAGATGAAGATGACCAAGATGATACCGGTGAAGGTCATGACCCTCCAGAAGTCGACCTCCTTGAGGTCTCCCGCGTCCTCCCACTGGCCGGGTATGCTCCAGTCAGTACCCTGGGCGATGATCACGTCCGAGGAGTCGACGGCGGTGACCATGAAGTACCATTCGACGCCCCTCTCCAGACCCTTCACCGTGTACTCCATCTCGGTCGTCGTAGCGTCCGGGGTCATCCCCGAGACATCATCGAACTCCTTGGTATCCCAGTAGATGTTGTACTTCACTACCCCGGTGTCGTTGGTGATCTCCCACTCCAGGTTGATCAGCTTATCCTCGGTCGCCTTCGCCCTCAGGAACAGGGTCGGCGATTCCGGATCCGCTCCCACGTTCAGGGCGAGCATGGACACGGTCAAGATAAGCACGAATAGCAATGCTATTGCCTTGAATTCTCTGGCAGAATCTTTCTTAGAGGACATGGATAACCTCCCTCCAAGACCGGGATATCACCGGTATTATTAATAATTTTACCCAGCCCTGTCCGTTACTGTCTGGCCATATGAACGGGTGCCTACTGGGCCACTGGCCGCCCCAGAACGCCCGACAACCAATCGAACAGGCCGTCAAGGCCGCCTCCGAACTCGGAGGTGGTCCGCTGGAGGGTGCCGTCCCTGTGCCACCTCACCGCAAGCAGGGCCGCGGCCAGGCCGCCGACGGCGTCCATGACCAGGTCCAGGAGGGTGTCGTTGATGTCGTCCGCCGCCCGGAGGTCGACCAGGTGGTCGGCGGCCATCTCCATGCCCTCCCAGATGAGGCCAAGGGACATGGCGATGACCATGGTGACCAGGACGATCCTCGCTGGCGTCAGCTCGATCATCTTCAAACGCTCGTTCACCACGACGAAGAGTATGAAGCCTCCGAGGGCGAGCATGAAGGTTGACACGAAGTGGGTGATCATGTCCCACGTCCAGAAGACGTTGTACAGGCCCAGGGCGCCCCCGCCCACGTGCAGGAACAGTGCCAGGAACAGCAGGAACTCCAGCTTCCACGGGATGTTGATGTCGGCGTAGCGCCTGAGGAGGGTGGGGACCATCGCGAAGAAGATGCAGAAGATGCCCGAGTAGATCCAGACCTCGACGCCATCGAGCACCGCCTTGAAGGCGAGGACGACGATGGCGATCTTCAGGACGGTGGTGACGTGCCCGACGATCTCGCCGCGCCGCCGGTACTCCGCGTCGGAGAGCTGTCTGTTCGAGAAGATCCTAATCACGCTCCCAGGGGCTTGGAACCAACCTCTTCGAGCCGGTCGTGGTACTTAAACATTGCTCAAAGGTCTGTTACGGACCAACCCATCGAAGTGGGCCGTTCGCCGGCGGGCCAGTAGATTGACTACCGCCGGTCCTTGCGACGGCGATGACCCTTCTTGGTCGAGGGCCGGGAGTGCTCGGAGCCGATGCCCTTCTTGCGCAGGCCCCGGGATTTCTTTCCGGACGAGGTAAGGCCCCTGTGGGCCCTGCCCTTGTGATGGGGCTCGCAGATCCAGTTGATGCGGGGGTCGGCCTTGATGACGGGGTGGTGGGGGTCCACCAGGATGACCTCGTAGTAGATGTGCCGACCGTCGTCGTACACCCAGTAGGAGTTGAGCACCTCCATGTTGGGGTAGTGTCGCATCACCCTCTCCTCGGCCACCTGCTGGAGGGGCTTGTCCAGGGTTATCTTGGTCATACCGCGGGACCGGGGCTTGCGACCACCGGTGAAGCGGTGCTTGTGCAGCGAGCCCCTCCGGACGCGGGTCCTCACTATGACGTAGCCCTGCTTCGCCTTGTATCCCAGCTTCCGGGCGCGGTCCAGCCTGGTGGGTCTCTCGACGCGGGTGAACACCCGCTCGCGGCGCCACTCGATGGCGCGGCTCCAGTTCAGGTCCCGGACGTAGCTCTTGTCAGGGTCCTTCCAGGCGTCGGCGATGTACTTGTAGGTGCTCTTGGCCATGGTTGCAAACCTCCGTGGTGAAACGTCTTGGGATTCACCGCCCCACACGGGACGGCACATCTCCGACCGGACATTGCGAGCCGCCGATACGACTGCTAGTATATAATAATTCGGTAACCAGGGAACGGGGCATTGCATTCTCCAACTTGTTGTCCCTAAAGCTACAAAATCCTTATTACCCTTCATATCGTCACGGCCTTGCATATCGACCAGTAGCACGGGAGGCAATGGATGAACTCAATCAGACCGCACCTGTTCACCTCTGAGTCCGTCACCGAGGGGCACCCCGACAAGGTGGCCGACCAGATCTCCGATTCCATTCTCGACGCCATAATCGAGGGGGACCCACATGGCCGTGTCGCGTGCGAGACCCTGGTCACCACGGGCATGGCCATCATCACCGGCGAGATCACCACCCGGACCTGGGTGGACATGCGCAAGATCGTCCGCGACACCATCAAGCGCATCGGCTACACCGAGCCCGCCCTGGGCTTCGACTACCGCACCTGCGGTGTCATCGTGGCGGTGGACGAGCAGTCCCCGGACATCTCCATGGGCGTGGACCACACCGACGACCACGAGCAGGGGGCCGGCGACCAGGGCCTCATGTTCGGCTACGCCACCAACGAGACCCCTGAGCTGATGCCGCTGCCCATCATCTACGCCCACCAGCTGACCCACAGGATGGCCGAGTGCCGCAAGGAGGGCATCCTGCCCTGGCTCTGGCCCGACGGCAAGTCCCAGGTCACCATCGAGTACGGCGACTACTGCTGCCCGAACCGGGTCGAGGCCGTGGTCATCGCCGCCCATCACAAGGAGGACGTGGAGCGGGAGGAGCTGCGCGAGGGCATCCTCAAGGAGGTGGTCGAGAGGATCATCCCCGAGGACATGCGGGACGAGAACACCAAGGTCCATATCAACGAGACGGGCCGATTCGTCCTGGGCGGTCCCTACGCTGACACCGGCCTCACCGGCCGCAAGATCATCGTGGACACCTACGGAGGCGTGGGCTCCCACGGGGGCGGCGCCTTCTCGGGCAAGGACCCGTCCAAGGTGGACCGATCGGGCTCCTACATGGCGCGGTACGTGGCCAAGAACCTGGTGGCCGCGGGCCTGGCCGACCGATGCGAGGTGCAGATGGCCTACGCCATCGGCGTGGCGAGACCCGTCTCGCTGCTGGTGGACACCTACGGCACCGCCGCCATCGACGAGATGCGCATCGAGGAGATCGTGAGGGAGACCTTCGACATGCGACCCAGGGTCATCATCAAGGAGCTGGACCTGCTCCGGCCCATCTACAAGAAGACCGCGGCGTACGGCCACTTCGGCCGCGACGACCCCGACTTCACCTGGGAGCACATCGACAAGGTGGACGAGCTTCGGGACAAGGCGGGCCTCTGATCGGCCCGAGGACCGGTACATGGTCGCCATTGTGACGGGGTCGACGCCGTCCCTGCACTCGCTATTTATACGTACCGGACCAATCACCGCAGGATGTCAGGCCAGCCTCCCGTGATACCTCCCACGCTCTCGTACAAGAGCAAGGCCGAGAGGGAGAGGGAGGAGCGGGAGGAACGCGAGAGGGAGGAGGCCGAACGCCTCGAGAGGGAACGCCAGGAGAAGGAACGCTTCGCCGCCGAGGAGGCAGCGAGGGCGGCACCCACCGCTCCACCGGCGATGACGGCGACCCCTCCGCCGGCGATGGAAACTGGCATGCTTCGCCAACCACCACCACCACAGCCGGGCGCGGCTGCCATGTTCGAGGAGGACGCCAAGGGCCTGTCCCTCGAGGAGCGCGGCGACATCGAGATGCTGGGCGCTCCCGAGGTAGAGGAGGCGGTGGAGGAGGCAGCCGGCGAGGAGGAGGAGGCCCCCACGGTCAAGCGTATGCCTCCGCGCCCGCCCAAGTCCCCCGACATGAGGCCCGTCTACGCTGGATTCATCCTGGTCTTCGCGGGCCTCGCCCAGTTCATATGGGGCGTCCTGGCCATGTGGAACAGCCCCGACGCCGCGTCCGGCGTATGGTCCCCCCTCCTCAAGTGGGGGGCCTTCGCCATGGGATTCATCGCGGCCTTCCTTGGCCTCCTCGCGATCCGGGGTGGGCTCTGGTCCTTCAGGAAGGAGCGTTTCGACGTGGTCAAGATCGGCGCCATCTCGGCCTCGGTCTGCATCTGGGCCTGGTGGATACCCTGGCTGTTCGGCGTCCTGGCCCTGGTCATCGTCCTCAAGGCCAGGCACGAGTACTACCCCAACTACGACCCGGCCTGGGACGCGCCCAGCTGGACGCAGCCTCCCGAGACCTCCGAGGGGGACGAGCTGGTAGAGGTGGAGGTGGAAGGGGAGGCCGGGAGCGATGTCGAGGAGGGCGACCCGCTGGACGGACCTGGGCGGGATCGGGAGGAGCCCGCGCCTGGCGAGGGTGGCGACGCCTTCCCGGGTTGATCACACGATGTGGCCGTTCTTCACGACGGTGCGGACCACGTCCCTGTTGAGGCTGTACGCCAGGTGCAGGTAGTCCGGCGCATCGATGACCACCAGGTCCGCCCGCTTGCCCACCTGGAGCGAACCCACGTGCCGGTCGAGGCCAAGGCAGTGCGCCGGATTGATGGTCGATGCCGTGAGGGCCTCGGCGGGGGTCATCCCCATCTGGAGGCAGGCCAGGGTCATCACGAAGGGCATGGAATCGACCAGGCAGTTGGGGTTGAGGTCGGTCGCCAGGGCCACCGGGAGCCCCATGTCGATCATGTCGCGGGCCCGCGGGTAGTCCGGGGACCTGAGGACGAAGGGCGTGCCGGGGAGCAAGGTGGCCGTGACACCGGCCTTCAGCATCGCCTTGAGCCCCTCGTCGGAGGATGCGGCCAGGTGGTCGGCCGAGGCAGCCCCCACCCTGGCGGCCAGCGCGGCCGCGCCCGTGTCCACGAACTCGTCGGCATGGAGCCTGACGCCAAGGCCCTTGCCCTTGGCCGCCTCGAACAGCCGCTTCCCCTGCCCCACGTCGAACACGCCATCCTCCACGAAGGCGTCGCACCACTTGGCCAGGGGACCTCCCTCGTCCTCCATGACGGCGGGGAGCTGCTCCTCTATCACGTGGTCGATGTAGGCGTCGGGTCCCTTGTCGGCAAACTCCTCCGGGACCGCGTGGGCCCCGAGGAAGGTGGGGACGATGGTCGAGGGGTGGCGCCTGTCCACCTCCCGCAGGGCGCGCAGGCACTTGACCTCGGCCTCGGGGGAGAGGCCGTAACCCGACTTGGCCTCCACCGTGGTCGTCCCCGCGGCCAGCATCCGGTCCAGGCGGGCCAAGGCCGAGATGACCAGGTTCTCCTCCGGGGCCGCCCGGGTGGCCCTGACGGTGGAGTGGATGCCCCCGCCGGCCTCCATGATCTCCATGTAGGTCGCGCCCTGGAGCTTCATCTCGAACTCCCGCTCCCGGGAGCCGGCCCAGATGAGGTGGGTGTGGGGGTCGACGAAGCCGGGCACAACGGCCATGCCCCTGGCGTCCAGCACGTCGTTGGCCCCGGCCCACTCGACCTCGTCGTTGGGGCCTATCCAGGTGATCTCGCCGTCCACGGCCACCAGGGCCGCGTCCACCATGATGCCCAGCTCGCCCATCGCCTCGCCGGTGCGGGGCACGGGACCGGGGCTGAGGGTCACAAGCTGGCCTATGTTGATGGCGACCAGGGTGTGGGTCACTGGCGGCGCCTCCTCCTCTTCCGGGGATCGGACTTCACCACGCCTATGGCCCTGACCTCGTGGACGACCTCCACCTCGGCATCCTCATCGTCATCATCGTCCTCGTCCACGAGCTCGTTGTAGAGCCAGTACGCGGCGATGCCCGCCACGGCACCCATGCCGAACTCCGCGCTCTTCCGGCCGCCAGGCAGCCCGTCGACCTTGTCGCCGGCCGCCTTCCGCCGATCCATCTCCGCGCGGAGCTTCATGATGTGCTCGTACTCCTCCTCGGTCACCTGGATGGTCATCTTGCCATCGGTCATGCGCTTTCCCCCGGTCACCACTATCATGCCCTGCCAGGCATATAGGGTTTCCCACGGAGAACGTGGAGGGGAAACGTTATCGCGCACGAAGGGAATCCGGGTGCGAGGTGGTCCGAAATGACCGACAAGAAGGTCGCACTGTTCGCCTTCACCGGCGAGAAGCCCTGCTTCATCCACGTCATGCTGAACGCCCTCGACCTCAAGGAGAGGGGTTACGAGGTCAAGGTGGTCATCGAGGGAGCGGCCACCCGGCTCATCGAGGAGCTGGCAGTCTCCGACCCGCCATTGGGGGTCCTGTACAAGAGCATCCAGGACGAGGGCCTGCTGGACTGCGTGTGCCAGGCCTGCGCCAACCAGCAGGGGACCCTGGACGCGGCTAGGGAGCAGGGCCTCGGCCTCTGCGCCGAGATGTCGGGACACCCCGCCGTGGGAAGGTACATGGACGAGGGTTACGCCATCGTCACGTTCTGATGATTATCTACAGGGACCAGACCTACGCCTTCGCCGCCTTCAGGCTCTCGTCGATGATGTCGACGGCGGCGTCGACCTGGTGCTCCTTGATGATGAGGGGCGGGATGTAGCGCATGGAGCTCTTCCCGCAGGGCAGCAGGATGAGGCCCCGCTTGTAGGCCTCCACGGTCATGTCGTCCCGGAGCTTGATGGCCCGCTCCTTGGTGGTCGGGTCCTTGACGAACTCGGTGGCCTGCATCAGGCCAAGGCCGCGCACGTCCCCGATCTCGGGATGCTTCTCCTGCAGTTCCAGCAACCGCTTGTGCAGGTGCTCGCCCATGCGGGCCGAGTTGCCCACCAGGTCCTCCTCCTCGATGACGTCGATGGTGGCCAGGACCGCCGCCGACGCCACCAGGTTGCCTCCGTAGGTGTTGCTGTGGGCACCCTGTACACGCCAGTCCAGCTCCTCGCGGAACACCATGGCGCCGATGGGGACACCGGAGCCCATGCCCTTGGCGAGGGTGTAGATGTCCGCCTCCACGCCGTGGTGCTGGATGCCGAACCACTTGCCAGTGCGGCCGAAGCCCGCCTGCACCTCGTCGTCCACCATGATGATGCCATGGCGGTCGCAGATGGCGCGGATCTCCTTCACCCATGCCGACGGGGGCACCAGGTAGCCTCCCTCGCCCTGGACCGGCTCCATGAACAGGGCCGCCACCTGGGCGGGCGGGATCAGCTGCTGGAAGTACACCTCCTCGATGATCTTGGCGCACCACAGGTCGCAGGACGGGTACTCCATCTTGTACGGGCACCGGTAGCAGTACGCGAAGGGAACGTGGCTGACCCCCGGCATCGTCGGGAAGAACCGCTCCCGCTGCACCGCCTTCGAGGCCGTGAGGGAGACGGCGCCCATCGTCCTGCCGTGGAAGGCCCCGATGAATGCTATGAACCGCTTGCGTTCCGACGACCACCTTGACAGCTTGATGGCGGCCTCCACTGACTCGGCCCCCGAGTTGGTGTAGAACACCTTCTTGGCGTCGTCGCCGGGCGCCACCTCGGCGAGCCGCTTGGCCAGCCTGGCCTGGATGTCGTAGTAGAAGTCGGTGCCCGCGAAGTGCATGAGCTCGGCGGCCTGCTTCTGCACGGCCTCCACCACCTTGGGGTGGCAGTGGCCGGTGTTGGTCACGCCGATGCCGCTGGTGAAGTCCAGGTAGCGGTTGCCGTCCACGCCCCACACCATGGCGCCCTTGGCCCGGCACACCGCGACGGGCGAGGTCTTGGTGGTGGTGGCGATGTAGCGACTGTCCATCTCGATGATCTCCTGGCCCTTGGGTCCAGGGGGAGCTACTACTATCTCGGGAAGGTCTTCCATGAGGCTCACCTCGTAGGGGGGGCGGGGGAATCCCGCTCCATGCTAATAAAGGTGGGGATTCGCCCCCGCCGTTCCCCACCTCAACGGGCCGTAAGTCACAAGGGTTAAATACCGCCCGCCAGCATTATTCAAGGGCCCATGAGAAGACGCACCAAGTTCGCCGTTTCCATCGTCGTCGTGGCGGTCCTCCTGCTGTCGCCCTTCGCCGCATCGTGGTTCGTCAGGTCGAGCCACGAGCCCGAGGAGAGGTCCTCGGACATCGACAGGGACGGTCTGGAGGATTCCAGGGAGGCCCGGTTCGGCGCGTCCCCGGCCCTCCGCGACACCGATGGCGACGGCATCATCGACGGAAAGGAGGTCGACTACTGGGAACGCAGGGCCTCGGAGGCCGGTCACAACGCCGATGACCGACTGGGCCCGTCCATGGACCTGGACGGGGACGGCCTCTCGAACGTGGCCGACCGGGACGCCGACGGTGACGGGCTCGCCGACGGCCTCGAGCTGGACATGGGCACCGACCCGGGTAGCGTGGACACCGATGGCGACGGCGCCCCCGACGGGCTCGACCCGCGACCCCTCGTATCCAACGACGTCGACTCCGACGGCCTCCCCGACGACTGGGAGGAGGCGTACGGCGTCGAGGACCCCCTGGCCGACGACGACGGCGACGGTCTGGCCAACATCCTCGAGTACCAGGAGGGGACCTCGCCGGTCCTCGCCTTCGGGCTGGACGAGGACGGCGTGTTCGACCTGAGGGCCTTCCTCTCCTCGGACACCAAGGTCGATTCCCTGGGAGACCTCTACCAGCCCTTCCGCAGGGCCGACGGGGCGCTGGACATGGAGAGGCCCGTCTTCCAGGTGGACCCCACCACCCCCGCCAGGTACTGGCGGCTGCTCGACCTCAAGAACCTGACGGGCGAGGGTTGGGGACGCCCGGCGGTAGCCGAGCTACCAGAGGGGATAATCGGGGTCTCGGTCCGGAAGGAGATGAATATTACGTACAGTGAATGGGAGACGTACGTCTATTCCATATCCATCGCCGGTCGATGGACGGGACCTCTGCCGTCACCCCTCCACACCCAGGTGATCACGGGGATACCTCAGGAGATGCGCGCGGGGATCGAGATCGATGGCACCACTTCCATCGTGGAGGGGTACCTGACCGACTATCGTATCACCTCGCCCCTCCACGACCTCAGGACCTACATGGTGCAGGGCCATCCCGACGGTCGCGACCTGCCTGCCTACTACTCGGACCTTCCAATGACCACCTACGCACTGCCGCCTGACCTGGAACCGGTGATGCAGTCACCGCGCGTAGAACGCGTCGTCGCCGCGAGGGCGTGGCTGTGGGAGAACTCCGCCTACGGGAACCACCTGGTGGAGTGGCCCCTGAGCACCCCCACCGACCTGGTCAACGGCGGGGTCGGGACGTCCCTCGACCTCGCCAGCTCCCTGACGGTGCTCTGCAGGCTCATGGATGTACCGGCGCGGGTCGTCGTGGGCTTCGCCCCCGGCGTCATCACCGGCGGGCACAGGGTGGTGCGGGTCGGCGACCTCCACGTGTGGACCGAGTTCCACGACGGGATCATGTGGATCCCGGTGGAGGCCACCGACCCCGACGATATGAACGGCCTGGGCATGGGCACCGCAGGCGGGGACAGCAGCGTCCTCCTCGACTGGCCCATCCCGGACGATGCGTGGGCCAATGCCTCGGGGGGCGCCCTGACGGCGGGCTCGGGCGGCATCGACGTGCCCGATGGACCTAGGGACACCGACATGGACGGGATCCCCGACTCCCTGGACGACGACGACGACAACGACGGTCTGCCCGACGACCTGGAGAGGGAGATCGGCACCAACCCCATCGACCCCGACACCGACCATGACCTCCTGGAGGACGCCTCGGAATTGCTCAACGGCACATCGCCCGTGAACGGCGACTCCGACGGGGACGGCATCGCCGACGGCGTCGAGGTCATCATCCTGGGAACTGACCCCCTGAACAGGGACACTGACGGTGCGGGGTCCTGCGACATCCAGGAGCTTAAGTACAGGACAGACCCCCTGGACCCCGAGGACGACTGGATGGCCCTGGACTTCGATTGCGACGGGCTCACCGACTCCGAGGAGGCCGCGATCGGCACCGACCCGAGGAGCTGGGACACCGACCTGGACGGGCTCACGGACGCCGAGGAGCTGGCCATGGGTACCGACCCCAACGCCTCTGATACCGATGGCGACATGGTGCCCGACGGGCTCGAGCTGGACCAGGGGACGGATCCCCTGAGGCAGGACAGCGACGGTGATGGTATCTCCGACGGCGACGAGATGGGGTTCGTGTCAGGGAATCTGGTAGATACGTGGAGGTGGGCCACGGACCCCACCATGGCGGACACCGATGGAGACGGGCTCTCCGACGGCGAGGGCTACAACAACAACCCCCTCCACGTGGACCCCGACGGCGACGGCCTGACCGACGACCGGGAGGCGGCCCACGGCCTGGACCCCGACAGCATCGACTCCGACGGCGACGGCGTGTCGGACCTGGAGGAGGCCTCCAGGCTGGAGATGGAGGAGGAGATCACTGAGGCCCGTGACGGCATGTTGCCCATATACATCGCCCTCGTCGTGCTCTCGGCGGCCTTCGCCTTCCGCTACCGGCCCTTCGACAAGCGCATCGTGCCCGACGTCATAGACAGCATCTCGGAGCTGGAGAAGTGGCTGGCCTCCCTCAAGGACGCCCCCGACGACGAGGTGAGGGAGGCGATATACAAGGCCTACACGGGCCTCACCAGGATCCTGGTCGACAACGGTTACATGCGCAAGAGGGAGGCATGGACGGCAAGGGAGTTCGAGGTGGCGGTGAAGGAGGCGCTGCCCTGGGTGCCTGGCGACCTGCTCGACGAGCTGACCACGCTCTTCGAGGAGGCCAGGTTCTCCGACCATCGGCTCCCCGCCGACTACATAGATAGGGCCCGCCGTTGCCTCGCGGGTATAAGGGAGGCCCTGGAGGGCGCCATGGGCAAGCCCGTGGACGGGAGGGGGACCGTCGCGGCGGAGGCGTGAGGCTCACGCTGGTTTGCGGGCCACTATGAACAGCAGCTGCGGGATCCTGTTGTACAGGTTCCAGATGGCGTTGTTGACCCCCTTGGTCATGGGATCGGGCTTGGGCTCGATCACCCTCTCGAGGGAGAACCCCGCGTAGAGGAGCGTGTTCACGAACTCGTCTATCGACCGAGGGTACGGCACCTTCGCCGGGGCGAAGTAGTCCTCTATCAACCACTGGCTCTTCCCGGTGTCCCCCGTTATCGCGTGCCCGCCGCTGACCAGCGGATGGGGGACTATTATCATGAGGGCACCCTTGGGAGCTAGGGTTCGATAGCACTCCTTGAAGAGGGCCTCTATGTCTGGAACGTGGTTCACGACGGGTCCCAGGGTCACCATGGACACCGTCCCATCGGCGACGGCCGCCATGTCGAGGGGGTCGCTGACCACGAGTTCGGCGTTCAGCCCCTCCCTGGCCAGGCTCTGGAACATCAGGTCCAGCGCCTCCTCCGAGGGGTCCACCACGAAGACCCTGGCACCCCTCCGTGCGGCCTCGAGGACGGGTTCGTGGTCGTAGCACCCCACGGCGAGGGTGTTGACCTTCTCCATCTCCTGGGGGAAGATGGTCTTGAGGGCGGGGCGTTCGACCATCACGGTGGCCTCGCTCTCGTCCTCTCCCAATGGACGGTTCTCTGGGTCCACATCGTCCCAGTACTCTTTGATCATCGAGGAGCCATATGGGATGAGGCAAGTATATCCCTTTTGGCCCAGGTTCCTGGGTCTCAGTCGACGATATCCTCCTCGAGCTCCAGTAGGATATTCGCCTTCCTCGATATCTTCTCGGCCTTGTTCGCATTCCCGAGCACTTGTATCAGTTCGGTGATCGGGGCGTTCGAGATCGCCTCGATGCTGTCGAAACCGGCATCGAAGAGCTTGTTGACGATCTTGCCCGAGGCCGAGAGGGCCTTCCGGAGGTCCTTCTTCCTGGTCTCCAGGTCCTCCATGGCGTCCACGTCCTCCTCGGAGGTGATGACGCCGTCCTTGATGGTGAAGGTGTAGTCGCACATCCTAGCGGCCTGCCGGGAGTGGGTGACCACGACGACGGTGGTGCCGTGCTCCTCGCGGAGCTTGTCCAGGAGCCGCATGATCGTCTTGCCGGTCTTGCTGTCCAGGCTCCCCGTGGGCTCGTCGGCGAGTATGATCGAGGGGTCGTTGGCCAGGGCACGGGCGATGGCGACCCGCTGCTGCTCTCCACCGCTGAGCTTGAGCGGCTTGTAGTCCACGCGGTCCTCCATACCCACCGCCTCTAGGAGGGCGAGGGCGCGCTTCTGCCTCTCGTTCCTAGGCACGTCGAGGGCCTCCATGGGGAGCTCGACGTTCTCGAGGGCCGTGAGATTGGGAAGGAGGTTGAAGGTCTGGAACACGAAGCCGATCGTGGCGGCCCTGTACTCCGTCAGCTCGGCCTCCTTCATGTCGGCAAGCTCCATGCCGTCCACGACGGCGGAGCCATCGGAAGGGATGTCGAGGGCACCGATTATCTGGAGGAGGGTGGTCTTGCCGCTCCCGCTGGGTCCCTTGATGGCCACCATGGAACCCTCGGATATCTCCATCGTGACGCCCCGGAGGGCCTTGACGGGGACCGAGCGTCCCTTGACCAGGTAGTCCTTCTTGACGTTCTTGAGATCGACCATCGCGACATCGTCACTCATAGCGCAACGCCTCCGCGGGACTGAGCCTGATGGCCTGCATCACTGGATATAGCGAGCCGATGATCCCCAGCACGACAGCAACGACCAGTGTGATGACGAGCAGCATGGGCTCCATGGTGAAGTCCACCTCGGCGAAGCCCACCGTCGAGCCGGTGGGCCGAGCTTGTCCAGGCAATAAACCAGTTCCTCCGGTCGTGGACTGCTGGTCGACGGTACCCGTCTCCATCATCATCGACGATATCGATGGACCCGCGACGACGACGAAGGCCACTCCAACTATGAAGCCCAGTGTGGCCAGCGTGACCGATTCCGTGACCAGCTGTGATATTATCTTGGAGTTCTTGAAGCCGATGGCCTTGAGCACCCCGATCTCGCGGATGCGCTCGCGGGTGATGAGGATCATGATGAACACCATCACGGCCATCCCCGTTATCAGGGCGAGCCAGGCGGCCGTCGTGCTGTTCGCCTGTATGGTGTCCAGGGCCTCTTGCTGGGTATCGCTCCGGTCGGTGGGGGAGACCACGTCGTAGTCCGCGCCCAGGGCGTCCCTGAGGTCGATGACCATCTGCTCCACGTCGCCGATGGACCCGGCAGTGACGTAGACCACGCTGGGACCCTCGGAGTCGAAGGCGGCCTTCGCCGCCTGGTAGGGGACGATGGCCGCCATGTCGCCGAATTTGGTCCCGGATTCCAGGATGCCCACGACCTTGAACTGGGAGTCGCCCAGGGCGATGTAGTCCCCGACGTAGGCATTGCTGCTCTCTGCGAGCTGGGTCCCGATGATGGCCACCTTGCTGGAGTTGTCGGAGGCCTCGAGGCTCCTGCCCTCGATCATCTCGAAACCGCCACCGTTCATCAACATGAGCTCCTCACCTGGATCCATTCCTTGGACGAGCATCCTGCTGGGGCGTCCCCATGCATCGGTGCCCTCGCCCTCGACCCTCTCTACGAGCATCATCTGGACCGATTCTACGTTCTCCACCGATTCAATGGTGGGAAGTATCGACTCCGGCATCGGTGTCGTGCTGAAGAAACCGGCCTCGCCCGCCGCTCGTACGGTGGCGGTCCGCTCCATCATTTCGGACAGGGCCGAGGCGCTGTCGGCTATGTTGGCACTCGTTATGGACATGCTCATGAAGACGCCCAGGCTGAGCCCGATTATGACCACCACGACGATGGTCCGGGCCTTCTTGCCGAAGACGTTCTTCATGCTGCGTGAGAGGGTTGACATGTTGCGAGCTCCTCTATGGTGCTTGTTGTGTGGGAACCCCAGGGCACAACCCATCATGCCCATCATAAGACCCAGGCATACCCGGGGGTTCTCTCACCTCTCAGAGGATTTGCATAAATATCCTTATGCACAAATCTCCCCCCAATCATGCACAGATTCACTTGAGGCTGAGGTAGAGGAGTATCGACAAGGCGATCGTCGCGAACACGTGCGGGATCATGCTGAAAGCCCCGAGGCCGAAGGCCCTGAACCCGAATATCGAGTGGGTCAGGGGGTTGGCGAAGATCGAATACAGCAGCAACGAGAACATCATGAGGATGAGACCCAGTGTGAAGTCCGATCTGACCTCTCGGTATATCTCGTAGTAGAGGATTATGAGGATGATGGCGATCACCATGTTGATTGTGGCCACAGCGGCACCGATGGTCAGATAAAGGGTTGGATCGCGACGTTCGATCTCGTCTGGGTCCGGTGGCTCCTTTCCTTCGAATCGGAGATCGATCATGCTCCCGAATACGGCACCCGCGATGCCTGCTACAATGATAAGGATGACGAGTATCGCGTTCCTGGCGTCCTTCTCCATCGCTCTCAGTCCTCCTCAGCCGATGTCTCATTTAATTGCTTATGCCCAATTTCGGCAAGAATTTCCTCAAAATCCGACCACTGGCGCTCCAGCATCGGGGAGATGAAGTACATCTTCCCGTAACGCTGGCCAGTGGTGACGACCAGCTCGTTCTTCTCGAGGACATCGAGGTGATGCCTGACGGTCTTGTAGTTCAAGCCTACCTGCTCAGCGAGCTGGTTCGAGTTGAGGGGCCTCTCCTTGAGGGCCAGGAGGATCCTAGTCCTGTTGAGACCACCCTCGGAACCCGCGATCAACCAGTAGAGCAATCGCTTCAGGGCCGTCATGGCATGGAACCGATACCGGTCAGGGCTTATGAATTCTTAGGGACGGACAGTGAATTATGCTCCCGGCCATACCATCGAGAGAAAGTCCTGAGCTCAACCCAGCCTGTTGTAGGCCGCGACGAACAGGAAGATGCCCGCGGCGGTGAAGATGATGACCCCGCTGGTGGCCACGTCGTAGACGGACGAGATGATGATCCCCACGAGGACGCTGAGGACGGCGAACACCACCGAGGCGGCGGCCGTCCCCCTGAACGAGAGGCCCATCTGGAGGGCGGTGAGGCCCGGTAGGACGAGCAGGGCCACCACCAGGATCATGCCCACGACCTTGATGGAAAGGACTATGGCCACGGCCACCAGGACGTTGAAGCCGACGGAGAGTGACCCCACGGGGATGCCCACCAGCCTCGCTGCCTCCTCGTCGAAGGTGAGGGAGAGCAGCTCCTTGTAGAACAACGCCACGAAGACGAGGGTGATGATGCCCAGGAGGCTGATGAGGACCAGGTCCTGATTGTCGATGGTCAGGATGGAGCCGAAGAGGAAGCTGAACAGCTCCACGTTGAAGCCGTCGGCTATGCTGATGATGATGAGCCCCAGGGAGAAGCCCAGGGCCAGCATGACGGCGATGGCGGAGTCGGACCGGGCCAGTCCCTTCCTCCTCATGTAGGAGATGCCCAGCACCGCGACCACGGCCACCACCAGGGCCATCGCCATGGGGAACACGCCCATGAGGAGACCGAGGGCGATGCCCCCGAAGGCGACGTGGGCCACGCCGTCCCCGATCATGGCCTCGTTCCGCAGTATGAGGAACAGGCCGATGAGGGCGCAGGCGAAGGCCGCTATCGTGCCCCCGATGAGGGCGTTCTGGAAGAAGGTGTACTCCAGCAGTCGGCCCAGGTCCAGGAGGGACAGGTCAATCATCCTCGAACACCCCCTCGCATCGGTGCTCGTGGAAGACGAAGTGGAAGTGCTCGCCGTAGGCGGGCTTGAGGACGGTGTCCGGTTCCAGGTCCTCGGTGATGAGGCTGTAGTCCACCTCCTTGTGGACGCACATCACGTGGGACATCCTGCAAAAGACCGTGGACAGGTCGTGGGAGACGATGAGGATGGTCATGCCCATGTCGATGTTGAGGTCGGACAGCTTCTGGTAGAAGCGCTCCTGCGTCGAGGCGTCCACACCCGCCACGGGCTCGTCGAGGAGGATCAGCTCCGGGTCCCGGACCAGCGCCTTGGCGACGAACAGACGCTGCTTCTGGCCCCCGGACAGCTGGCCGATGCGCCTGTCGGCGATCTCCGAGATGCCCATGTAGTCGAGGGAGGCGTCCACCCGGAGCCAGTCGTCCTTGGTCAGGCGCCTGCCCAGGTTCTTCCTGGTGACCCTGCCCAGTCCCACCAGCTCCCTCACGGTGAGGGGGAAGGCCGGGTCGAAGTTGATGGCCGACTGCGACACGTACGCCAGCCGGGTCCACTCGTCGAAGCTGTCGATGTCCCTGCCGAACAGCTTGATCTCGCCCCTCGCCCTGGGGATCTGGCCCAGCATCGCCAGCAGCAGCGTCGTCTTGCCCCCGCCGTTGGGACCCACGATACCGACGTAGTCGCCCTCCTCGACGGTGAACTCGACGCCCTCGAGCACCATGTCCTTCCCGCGTTCCACGGCAAGGTCCCTCACCTCCAGGACGGGTCCCATCAGCCCCCCTCCCGGGCACCGAGACCCGCCTTCAGGTTCTCCAGGTTCCGCTCCATCTGGCCGATGTAATCGAGGTCGTCCGTCCGGCCGACCATGAAATAGAGCTCGACGATGGTCACGGTCTCCCCGGTCTCCCTCTCCACCTCGGTCCTGAGGGTCCGGGCGTAGTCATCGCTGTAGACCGGGTCCACGAAGACCGTGAAGATCCCCAGCTCCACCATCTCGTCGGCCAGTTCGGCGATGGCCGCCGCGCTGGGCTGCTCGTCGGCGGAGAGGCCGATGACCCCGTGCTGCTCGAAGCCGTAACGGTGGGCCAGGTATCCGAACGCCGAGTGGGTCACGATGATGACGTGGTGCTCGGTGTCGTTGAGGGCCTCCAAGTAATCAGTGTGCAGGAGCAACAATCTCTGCCTCAGGACATCCCAGTTCGCTGAATAGGCTCCCGCGTTGTCCGGGTCAGCCTCGACCAGGGCGTCGTATATCGCCTCGGCCTGCTGCATCGCCACGTAGGGGTCGATCCAGGTGTGGGGGTCCATCCCCTCGTGGTCATGCCCGTCCTCGTCGTGGTCGTGGGCCGTCCCGTCGGCCTCCAGGAGGTCGGCGTCCCGGGTGGTCTCCACCACCACTGCGTCACCCACGTCGATGGTGCCCAGGATGTCGTCCTCGAACCACGGGTCCAGGCCAGCACCGTTGTACACGAGCACCTCGGCGTCGTCGGCGGCCACGATGTCCGAGGGTGAGGGCTGCCAGGCATGCAGTTCCGAGTTCTCCGGAACCAGGGTCCTCACCGTGACGTGCTCGCCGCCGATCTCCTCCGCAAGGTATCCCAGGGGGTAGAAGGAGGCGACGACGGAGACCTTCCCGTCGTCCTCCCCAGCCGGTGCCATGGTGGCCAGGGCACCGATGACGAGCGAGACCAGGACGACCAGCGTGCCGACGACCAGGACCTTCTGCTCCCTTGTCATGCCACGGGAGGAGTTACCTGGATCCTTCGAACCTTCCACTATGCGGGACCCTCCTTGGGGATCCTTTCACATCCATCGTACATTAGGGAGGCATTGTTATTAATTAATTATCCCGTTGTTATTAACTCACGCCGAGAAACGAGAGGCTTGTTATTAACCCCGGTCGCCCCCTTCCTCCACTCCGCAGCACGACCACCATTCAATAGCCGTACCTGGCCGCGACGGGCATCCTCCTTCCGACGCCGAAGGCCTTCGGGGTCACCTTGAGCCCGGGGGCGGCCTGCCTCCTTCCTCCCGATGGAGATCGCTCACCCCTATCTTGGGACCAAGGAATATGAAGACGTTGGTGCCGGGGGCGGGGTTTGAACCCGCGACCTTCGGATTTCCCAGGAGCTCGGTGGCGATCATGTGACGCCGCGACCAGCGCGGCTCCCTATGAGTCCGACGCTCCGCCAGGCTGAGCCACCCCGGCACGGATGTGCCCTCAGGATAACGGAATGCGTATATGAGACTTTGGGAGGTGCCACTCAGTCCCGGAGGCTGTAGATGGCATCGGCCAGCATGCCCAGCTCGTGGGGTTCCAGCTCCTCCGGCCGGCAGGTCCCCATCTCCAGCTCGGCCAGGAACCCCTTCCACTCGTCCCTGTCCACGTTGGGGACGAGCCGCTTCTGGGCCCCCTCGAGGGAGTTTCTCAGCATCTTCCTGCGCTGGCCGAACACGACCCGTAGCAGCTCGTCGAAGACCTTATTGTCAAGGATCGGGAAGTTGCGGGAGGGTACCACGCTGACCAGGGCGCTGTCCACCTTGGGCGGGGGGTGGAACGCCGACGGGGGCACCACCTCCAGCATCTCCATGGTGGCCAGCCGGGCCGCCGCCACGGTGAGGCGACCGTAGGACTTGGTCCTGGGCCTCGCCACCAGGCGGTCTGCGAACTCCTTCTGGAGCAGCAGGATGGCCATGGCGTAGTCGCTCTCCAGCAGCTTGAACAGCAGGGGGCTGGAGATGCCGTATGGAAGGTTGGAGACCATCTTGTCGAAGGGCGGCCAGTCGTCCTCGAGGGCGTCGGCCGCCCGCAGGTCCACGTTCCCGGGGAGGTCCCTCCGCAGGTAATCGACCAGCCGCTGGTCCGTCTCGTACGAGATGACCCTCCTCGCCCGGGAGGAGAGCTCCCAGGTGAGGATGCCCAGGCCCGCGCCCACCTCGAGGACGGTGTCGCCGGGGGTGAGCCGGGCCGCCTGGACCTGCCGCGTCAGCACTCCCAGGTCCATCAGGAAGTTCTGGCCCTTCCTCCTGTCGGGGCGAACGCCCAGCTCGGCAAGGATTTCTCGAACTCGAGCCGGGCCGCCCTCCAAGGCGGCTCACCTCGCCACGAAGAGGTGGTACTTCTGGTCAGGGTCGGAAAGCTCGTCCTCGATGCGTCGGGCGATGAGCTGGTCCGGCTTGTGCAACGAGGTCACCCTGGACTCCAGGTCCTCGAAGGTCGTGAAGAGGGACTTCTTCCTCTCCTCGATGATGGCCCACATGGTCTTCTTGCCAAGACCGGGGAGCAGCTCCAGCATGTGGTAGCGGGTGGAGATGGCCTGGGCCTCGTTGTAGAACTTGACGAAACGCTCCTCCTGCTGGCGCACCAGCTCGAGGATCACGTAGGGCAGCTCGGACTGGGCCGACGACGTCAGGTCGGTGTAGGAGATGCGGCGCTTGACGTGCTGCACCTTCTCCCGCAGGTCCATGTCCTTGCCGATGTAGACCTTGTCGCCGATCTGCAGGGAGGCCTCGGGCTTGGGGACCAGCTCGAGCAACTTGAACTCCGATTCACCAAGGGCGTACGCCACAGGCTCCCTCCGGTACCGGAAGGTATCTGGGTGACCCTTGGCTAGGTAGTCCAGTATGTGAGCGTGGTCCTCCATGATAACCCTCGCTAGGCTTGGTGGGTAGAACGTTCCTGACCTTAAATACGTTTGCCGTTCGCGCCCTACTTCGACTTCTCGTGGTCGGCCACCTTCTGGAGGATGTCCTCGACCTCGTCCTCCTTGAGGGTGAAACGCTCCTTGGCGAAGATCGCCTTGACATCGTCGGGATGGGTGGGCCAGATCTCCACTATCTTGAATGCGAGGGCCTCGGTGATGCGCTCGTGCTCCATCAGGGCCTTGACCAGTTTCTCGGCCTCCTTGGAGGTGGTGTGCACCGAGTAGGAGGCGTGCTCGAGGGCCAGCTTCTGCTCGTAGTTGAGCTCGTGCTCCTCGTCCTCATGGATCTCCTCGAGGATGTTCTTCACCTCGGGAATGCTCACGTACTCCGATTCTCTCGCCATGGATTGTATCCCCCTATGCGACCTTGCGCAGGTGCTCGGGACGGGCGACGACCTTCTTGGGCTTGTTGCCGTCCTTGAGCTGGACGATGTAGCAATCGCCCTGGGTGCCCACGACGATGCCGGTGAGGCCGTGGAAGCGCTTGTGGGGCATCCCCTTGTGGACGCTGGGGTCGATCTTCACCACCGCGCGCTCGCCCTCCTCGAAGGTCTGGAGCGATAGGGTGATCTTCGTCAGTCCCCGATCCCGGGGCTTGCGCTGCAGCTTGTGCCGGGTGCCTGCGCGCGGACCCTTGGACATCTTCGCCATGTCACTCACCTCTCTCGTCGTCGTGGACCTGCAGAACGTCGAGTTCGACGACGTCACAGGACCCCCCCAGCAGCTCTGCCATGGAGGGCTGGGTACGGCCCCGGTCGCCGTGGATAAGCTCCTTTACATATATACCACTTTCCCCCCTGACCTCCACCTGGGCGGTGTCCCCGGACAGGTCCACCAGGGCCAAGTGCTTGACCATCCGGGGCCTCTCCTTGTCCGCGCGACGGTGTGCCACCCGCTGGGGGGTGCGCTGCTTGATGACGGTCCCCGACAGGGTGTCCGCTGCCCCCTCGAGGTCCTCGCGGGTGACGTCGTCCCCCACCTTGAAGGTTATCAGGTAGGTCTTCTCCCAGGTGGCGTCCTTGAGGGAGACCACCTCGACCTTGCTCGAGGGGCGAAGCCCGCTGACCGCGACCTTGCCCTCGGCGTGCTGGTTGACCCGCCTCTCCATGTCCTCCGGGTCCCAGTGGCGCCTCTTCGGCCTCCGGATCTCCAGGACGAAGGGGCGACCCCTGCCCAGCATGCGGGCGTCGATGTCCTCCCGGCCCGCGCCGTGGAGGGCGTGCCCCTTCCCCGAGAGGGCCTCCATGAAGGGGTCGGCCACCAATTGCTCCACCGAGGTGGAGTACTGCTGGCCCGTGCCATCGCACGCCTCGCAGCCCTTGCCCCGGCAGCGACGGCAGGGCCACCGGGTCTGGGGGATGCCCCGATCTTGCTTGGTGTAGCGCCCGTAGACGTACACCGAACGCACCTGGACGTCAACGGTGTTGAACTCCGGGTCCACCAGCACGGTGACGTCGGGTCCCTCGAAGTCCACCTCCCCGTCGCTGGCGGCCTCGACCCGGCGACCCACCTCGCGGTTCACCTCGGACTTGAGCGCCTCCACCCAGACCGAGGGAAGGGGCTTGGCCAGGTCCTTCTCCATGCGGGCGACCCTCTTGGGCACCTTGGTGCCCACCAGGAAGGTGTCCCACTCGTAGTCCTCCAGGGCGTGCTGGACCTCCGCCGCCAGGTCGTCGTACTCCTCCACCAGGCCCTCGCACAGCACGCACTTGGCGGGCTCCAGGGGGGTCGCCTCGGGGTCGGCTGCCTCGCGCATGATCCGGCCGCGCTCGGCGTTGGTGCCGTGGTCCACCTTCCCCAGCAGGCGGCCCAGGCAGGCGTCGCAGAGCCTCCGCTTGCCCACCTCGGCGGTGACGGCCCGCATCACCCGCGGGTCGCCCTCTAGCAGGGACACCAGGTCCTCCATCAGGGCCCCAAATACCGACACTATATAAAAGGTTGATGGGCCAGCCGTCCGGGGTGGCACCTTCACCCCACCCCCCGTACCCCCTTGATATAGCGCCCCCGCCAGGTACCCGTGGAGACGGCATTGAGGCTGGACGGTCACATCCTGGACGTGTTCCCCGACGAGCGCAACGACCTGATGGTGCTCTGGATCCGCACCGCATCGGGCGTCGAGCGGGTGGTGGACACCTACTGGCCCACCTTCAGCGTGGTGGCGCCCCCCGACGACCTGCGGGCCCTGGGCAGGCGCATGGAGGCGCTGCCCGCGGTCCGGGGGGTGGAGCTGGAGCGCCGGCGGGCGGGCCTGCTGGACGGCGATGTCGAGCGGGACGTGCTCACCGTGGAGGTGGGACGCTACAGGGAGATGCGCACCCTGGCCGACATGGTCGACCGCCTGGGGGGCTACCGGGATCACCGGCTGTACAACGTGGACCTGCGCCTGGCCCAGCGCTACTTCATCGACCGGGGCGCCTTCCCCATGGCCCGGGTCAGCGTCTCGCGGCGGCTGGAGTGCCTGGACCAGAGGCTGGCCCTGGAGTACGAGGTCCCGCTGCTGCGACGGGCCGAGATCGAGGTGGAGGCGCACCAGGAGGGACGCGTCCTGCGGGAGACCGACCCCCTCGCCCGCCTCACGATAACCCCCCTGGCCCCCATCGGCGGCGCGGCGGGGGACGGGCCCCGCGCCGTGGGCGAGGCCCCCGGGGGGCCCATCGTGCTGGAGGCGGGAGCGAACGCCAGCGGCGAGGCGGGGGTGCTGGAGGAGGCCACCGCCCACCTGGACCGCCTGGACGTGGACGTGGTGGAGACCCGGGACGGGGATTCCGCACTACTGCCGTACCTGCGGGCTCGGGCGGAGGCCTCCGGCGCGGTCCTGCGCCTGGGTCGCGAGGCGGACCCCCGGGTGGCGGCCCGGAAGGAGCGGAGCTACCACTCCTACGGGCGCATCGTGTGGAAGCCCCCCTACCAGGCGTTGCGGGGCCGCATCCACCTGGACCGGTCGTCCTCCTTCCTCCACAGGGAGAGCGGCCTTTTTGGCCTCATCGACCTGGCCCGCATATCCCAGGTGCCGGTGCAGACCCTGTCCCGCCTCTCGCCGGGCACCGCCATCTCCTCGATGCAGGTGCACCACGCCCTCACCACCGGCCACCTGGTCCAGTGGCGCAAGAACGTGCCCGAGGCCTTCAAGACCGCCGACCAGCTGTGCCGCCTGGACCGGGGCGGCATGATCCTGGAGCCCCGGGTGGGCATCTTCGGCGGCGTGGTGGAGATGGACTTCGCCTCCCTCTATCCCAACCTCATCGTCAAGCACAACATCTCCCCCGAGACCCTGGGCTGCCCCTGCTGCCGGGGGCCCGACCGCATGGTGCCAGGCACCCCCTACCACACCTGCGGCGACCGGGACGGGTTGATCCCCGCGGTGCTGCGACCGGTGCTCCAGCGGCGGTTCTACTTCAAGCGCATGCGGGCCCACCGGCCCGACCGGCGGGAGGAGTACGAGCAGAAGCAGCTCATCCTCAAGTGGCTCCTGGTCACCTGCTTCGGCTACACCGGGTACAAGAACGCCCGCTTCGGCCGCATCGAGTGCCACGAGTCCATCACCGCCTCCAGCAGGGAGGTGATGCTGGACGCCAAGGAGATGGCGGAGGCGGCGGGCTACCAGGTGCTCCACGGCATCGTCGACTCCCTGTGGTTGCTCCCCACCTCCCCCGCGGCCACGCCGCCCCGGGTGGTCTCGGAGCGCATCTCCCAGCTCATCGGCATCGACCTGGACCTGGAGGGGGTGTACAAGTGGATCGTCTTCCTCCCCTGCAAGGGCTCCGGGGTGGGCGCCCTGAACAAGTACTACGGGGTGATGGAGGACGGCACCCTCAAGGTGCGGGGCATCGAGCAGCGAAGGCGGGACACCCCACCCTTCCTCTCCAAGGCCCAGCAGGACATGCTGGACGTGCTGGTGGAGGCGGACGGCCCCGGGGAGTTCCGTGACCTGGTGCCCGAGGCGCTGCGGGCGCTGCGCCGGCGGGCCGACCAGCTGAGGTCGGGGGACGTGGACCCCGAGGAGCTGCTCTTCACCACCAGCCCCTCCAAGGAGCTGGACGAGTACCAGCAGCTGAACGTCAGCGCCGCCGCCCTCCACCAGCTGAGGGCCGAGGGGGTGGAGGGCCAGCCGGGCCGGTCGGTCCAGTACCTGGTGGTCGACGCCTCCTCGGGGGACTGGCGGAGGAAGGTGCTGGTCCGCGAGCGGCTGGACCTCTTCGAGGGGTACGACCTGGCCCACTACCTCAAGGTGCTGGCCCGCACGGGGGAGAGCCTGCTCTCCCCGCTGGGCTACGACGAGAGGAGGGTGGCCGACGCCCTGGTGGGGCAGGTGCAGGACCGATTGCCCGGCTGAAGGAGGACGGAAGGAGCGGAGGCCAGGCTGCTCGTAGTGTGCGATGGGCCCACAAGCGGGGGGACTATCCCTCGATCATCCCTTGCTGGAGGAACTCCTCGTCCGAGGTTGCCAGGGAGTACGCGTGGAGCATCTCGATGGCGAAGCCGACGATGAACATGGCCAGGGCCAGGACCAGGAACCTCCACTGCATTTCGCCGAGGTTGATGGGGTTGCCCTGGATGGGGTCCCAGAGGATCACCAGGACGGTGCCGATGCCGCCGGCGATGAACATCCCCAGGCCCGCCCGCTGGAACAGGCGCTCCATCATGGTGGGCTCGGACATGGTCTCCAGGGCCAGGTGGTCGTCGGCGCTCACCTTGAGGGCGGTGCCGAAGACCTCCTCGATCCCCTCCTCCACCTCCAGGTCCTCCTCGTACCGGAGGTCCAGGTCGAAGGGTTCGGGGTCGTCCGCGGGAGTATCGTCTGCCTCCAGGTCGGCCTCCATGGCGGCCAGCTCGGCGTCCAGGTCCTCCCCGTCCAGGGCATCGTATTCCACGTCCCCGTCCAGGTCGTAGTCCATCTCCAGCTCCCCCTCGTCCAGGGCGGGGTCCGCCGTCGCCTCCTGGCTGGACACGAAGATCGCGCCGCAGCCGGGGCAGCTCTTGTCCTCGTCGGTGACCGGGGTCTGGCACATGGGACACTGGAACTCTATGTACTCCTCGTAATCGTCCGCGAGCGGGTCCGCGATGACATCGTCTGGAACCGGCATTCTATCGTTCCTTCCGATGACGGGATTCCCTATTTGAACGTTGGTGCTCCATTATTGGACATGATATTGATGGTGTGAGAGTACTGGCCGTCGTTCTCACGGTTCGAGAAAAACATATACCTCGATTTATGGAGCCCGTTCCCGTTCCGCGACGGCCCCCTTGACCGCGATGCGCAGGGCGCACGATTTGCACATCGCCTCGCCGGGCACGGGCTCGCCGCACTCGGGACAGGGCGAGAGGTCCGCGGCGGGGAAGGTGGCCTCGAGGGCGGGCCGGAGGCGGTCGAGGGCCCCCACGAGGGCGTGGGCAACCCCGGGCTCGTCCTCCTGGAGGTCGTGGATGACCCTGCGGTACCGGCCCCGCTGGGCCCTGGCCGCATGGGGGCACTCGGCGTCGTGGATGGGCAGCCCCTTGAGCATCGCATAAAGGTACGACTCCACCTCGGGGATGTACCGGAGGGGCTGGAGCCGGGGAACCAGGCCGGGCTGCTCTCGGGTGTGGGGACCGAAGCGGGCCAGCCGCTCCACGTCGCCCCGGCACACGTTCATGAGCACCGACTGGGCGGTGTCGTCCAGGTTGAGGCCCGTGGCCAGGTAGCGCGCCCCCGCATCACGGGCCGCCCTGTTCATCGACCACCGCCGCCACACGCCGCAGTACGCGCAGGGCGTCTCGGCCAGGCCCAGGGCCGCCACCGCGTCCATGGTGACCCCCTGCTCCTCCTCGACGGAGGTCAACACCCACGGGAGGTCGTGCTCCTCGCAGTACCTCTCGACCAGTGGGATGGAGAGGTCGCGGTAGCCCTCGATGCCCTCGTCCACGGTGATCACCACGAGCCGGGTGTCACGTCGGGGCGCGAGGGTGACGCGCAGGATGTCGAGGCAGGTCATGGAATCCTTCCCGCCCGAGCAGGCCATGGCGATGGTGCCCCCGCCGGACAGGTCCGCCTGCCGGCGGATGGCCCGCTGGACCCGCTTCTCGGTCAGCTCGACGAAGTGCTCCTGGCACAGGTGGCGGCCGGCGTGGCGGAGGTACGTGACGGCGGGACCCCCGCACTTGTGACATTTCGCCATTGTGGGTCGAAGGGCTGTGGGGATGAAAATACCTTCGGCGCAACGGGCCTTGGGACAATATTCACTGGGGTTCCATCGATAGAACCTCCATATCCTCAC
>CBDUQW010000018.1:0-48313 GCA_965369625.1 uncultured Thermoplasmata archaeon
CACACCTCACTGGCCTCGGAAGGGGTCAGCGTAGATATTGTCCCAAGGCCGGCGCAACGAGAAGGGACCAGTGAATCCCCAACTCGAATTCCTGTATCGTCACTGCCGCTCCGGCAGCTCCCTCACGAACTCGCCCCAGGGGTGGTGCACCCGGATCGTTATCGGGAAGGCCCCCTGGATGCTCTCCGTCACGATGCAGAACTCGGTGAAGTGGCCCAGGCACCGCTCGAAGGCCTTCCGGTGCTCCTCGGCCACCTTGACGGTTATGTCTATCTCGAGGCCGTCGAGCCGCCGGAGTCGCCTCTCCACACGCTTGAGGCGGGCCGTCGCCCTCGTGGACAACCCCTCCACGGGCACCCTGACCTTGTTCAGGCAGAACACCAGGCTGGCCGTCATGCAGTAGCCCGCCCCGCCGGTGAGCAGGCTGACGCCCTCAGGGCCCCAGGGCGCGCCCTCCCCCAGGGGCTCGGGCTCGTCCATCTCCAGCCTGCCGGACTCGCTGACGAACCTGGCGGTGAAGTTGTAGCCGCCCTTGTGGTCCAATTCCACCACGTGGTCCGCGAGCCCCGGGTCCGGGCCGCCCGCGCCTCCTGACATCAGGTCACGCTCCTCGTCACATCTCCAGGGAGAACTCCCTGACATCGAAGTAGAAGCCGTTGGCGGAGTAGTAGTCGTACTCGGCCTCCAGCAGTTTCTGGTGGCCCGACTCGATATCCACCAAGCGGGAGAAGAACTCCTTGGCGTCCCCGCTGGGAGCGGTCTCGGCAGCCTCCCGGTAGTACATGACGGCGGCCTCCTCGGTCTCCGCCGCGATGCGGAGGGCGTCCAGGTCGTTGAGCTTCTCCGCCCGGTCCACGCCCCGCTTGAAGATGGGGGCGGTCTCGGTGCACGTGGCCTCCTCGTCCACCTCGTCGAGGTCCACCTCGCAGTCGATGTACTCCTTGGCGGTCTCGTAGTCCATGTACACGCAGTCGTCGTGGTAGGCACACGACACCTGCTCCAGGACACGGACGTGCTCCACCTCCTCCTCGGCTAGCCGCTCGAACATCTTGCGGCCCAGCTCCGACCCGGTCTTCTTGGAGAGGGTGCGGTAGAAGCCGTAGCCCTCCCACTCGGTGGCTATGGCCACTCGTAGGACCTCCTCCATGTCGAACTCGGCAGGTTCCATCATCAACACCGATGAGGGGAGCGCGGGGCCGAGATAAAAACATTAGGCCGCACCACTGTGGTGGGGAACCGACCGTAAGGCCCATTAACCACCTCCCCATATCCCCCATCATGCGATGGACCAAGGGCGAGTTCGCCGTCGTGGACAACCAGACCCTCATCGACGTGGACGCGGTGCACGGCTTCCTTCACGATTCCTACTGGGCCAAGGGGCGGTCCCGTATGGTGGTCCAGCTGGCCATGGAGCGCTCCCTGGCCTTCGGTCTGCTGCAGGGCGACCGGACCATCGGGTTCGCCAGGGTGATCACCGACTTCGCGGTGGTGGGCGTCATCGAGGACGTGTACGTGCTGCCCGAGTTCCAGGGACAGGGCCTCGGCCGGTTCATGATGGAGTGCCTCCTCTCCCACCCGGCCCTGGCAGGTCTCGAGCTGTACACCTCCTCCCGCAAGGCGCGGGGCTTCTACGAGACCCTGGGCTTCGAGGCCCTGCACGACCCCGCCGAGTACATGCGCCTCGGCCAGGGCTGAGGGGGTCCCTCCCCTAAATATTACGCCCGGGAGGGCAGATATGGCCCACCGTTTCACGCCGTGAGCATCACCGCCGCGAATCGGACCGTAACCGCTTATGAACCCCGGTGTAGATGGTAGGGTCGACGGGACCCCCACAAACCCGAACCCCCCCGATCGTTGTGATATCATCCGGAGGAACCCTCCGGAGCCTCCTTTGGTCGGTGCCCCCCGACCTGGACCCTCTCTCCTTTTGGGGACCCGTCTTCCATGGCCCAGCCTGAACCATGACGTTCCGCCCGTGTGTCCCGGCGAGGGGTCAGAACTTGACCTTGACCTGCTGGCCCACCTCGCGGGCGGCCTTCATCTGGCCGCTGAGCAGGACCAGGGGAGCCAGCACCCTCGGGTCCGAGATCCCCTCCCGCTTGCACCTGTCGATGCCCCTGTCCAGGAAGACGGCGAAGCCACCCGTGGCCTGGACGGGTACAGGGCCCAGCATGAGCAGCGTCATCAGCTGGTCGGTATCCAGCACCACCTTCTTGCCACCCGCATCCACCTTGATGGCCTTGGCCGACCTGCTCTCGTAGTACTCCCTGCCCATCTTCCTGATACGGTGGGCGGGGGTCTTCTTGCCCTTGGGATTGGTCTGGATCACTCCCCGGACCATGCGGGCGCCCGGGTTGCCCTCGGGATGCTGCAGCGCCTCGATCCCGATGGTGAGCAGCGCCGACTCCATGTGGGCGTTGATGGGGTAACGTATCTCGAGGTGGCAGCCGAAGGCGGCCTCGGGGCCCGACCCCGACCTGTCGGCAGCGGCGTTGGCGGGACAGCTCATGCAATCGCTGAGGTAGTAGTCCAGCTTGCTCAGGTCCTTCCGCAACTTGGCCTCCGCGCTGTCACCGCCCGCGGTGGGGACCTCCAGGATCTGGGCAGTCTCGAGGGCCCCCGCTCCCTTCTTGGGTGCCTGTTCGCGTGCCTGCTTGACGAGGTTGAACATATGCTCCTCGCCCATCTCCTTCTTGGGCCTGCATTGCAGGTCGATCGTGTACTCGATGCCCATGGTATCACCCGGGTGGTTGACGGAAGTCGGGAACGCTATTACAACCAATAACTGTTTCGAACACCGACCATCAGCGGATGGGTTCTCCGATCGATTGATCAGCTCGTTCGGCCTTTTCGACATCGCGGGGTGAGGGAAGCATGAGGTACAAGCTGCTGGGAGGGAGCGGGCTCCGGGTCTCGGAGATGGCGCTGGGCACCATGACCTTCGGCACCAACTAGGGCTGGGGCTCCGACAAGGAGGGGTGCAAGGGCGTGTTCGACGCCTACGTCGAGGCGGGGGGCAACTCCATCGACACCGCCAACCTCTATCCCTTCCTCAAGCTGCGATGCTGTCGCGAGGAGGACCCATTCTGCGGGTGCGGCACCAAGGCCAAGTGAGACTGGCGCCGCTCACTCCCAGTCGAGCAGGCGCCGCTCGCCCTCTATCTTCTTGAGGTCCGTCAGGTCCTGGGAGAACTCCAGCGTGCCACGGTAGGTCCCCGCGTCGTCCCGGACGGCGAAGTACCGGATGTGGATGAGCCTACCGTTCATGTCCAGCCAGAACTCGGCCACGTCCCTCTCCCCCGACTTGAAGGAGGCGACGATCCGCTCGACCACGTGGACGCTCTTGGGCGGATGGCACTTCGAGACCTTGCGGCCGATGATGCCCGGGCTCCTGGGGAAGATCCGCTCGTCGGTGGCCGAGAAGTAGGCCACCTCGTCGTTCTCGTCGACGAAGGTCATGTCCACGGGCATGTGCTTGAGCATGAGGTTGACCTGCTCGGGGGTCAGGTGACCGGTGTCCAGGTCGATGGCCGATGGCGCCGTCGGCGGCCTCGCCAGTTCCTCCGGGGCCTCCGCGAGGACCTTCGGCTCCCAGCCCGTGGCGGGAAGGACCCATGCGTAACCGATGTCATCCTCGCCCTGGCGCATGCGGACCCACTCCGCCTCGGTGAGGCTCTCCAGGCTCATGGGGTAGAGGATGTGCTCCTCCTTGTACACCATGTCCTTGACGGCGACGCTCACCTCGTTGATGGACGGCACGGCCTCCTTGGCCGAGCCCTCCTCCGTCCTCCTTACGGCCTCCTTGAGGCTCGCCCGGATCTCGTCGTGGACGGCCCACATCACCTGGGTGGGGCCGGTGATGCCGTGCTGCTCGAGGGTGGGGAAGAGCTGGTTCTCCTCCCGGGTGTAGTGCACGTCCAGCTGGCCCAGCTCCCCCAGCTGCGACAGGAGCTCGTCCCGCCTGCTGTCGAAGGCCTCCTGCCCGGGCGGGTCCCCCAGCTCGCAGAGGATGTCGTCCAGCCGGGCCACGATGTTCTCCGCGGCACGGTTCTCCATCATGAAGGTATGCACGGGGTGCCCCCCGGGCATGCTGGGCAGGTCGTCCTTGTCCAGGCCCTCCTTGATTATCTCCACGTGGAGGGAGCACAGGTTCGTGATCTCCTCCTCCTGCATCCCCTCGTCTATCAGGGACTGCTCGACCTCCGCCAGCTCCCCCGGGGAGATCTCGGTGACCAGGTCGGCGAAGCGGGTCTTGAGGACCTCCGGGTCCTCCCCCGCGTGCAGGTCGCGGATGATGTCCTTGAGGGCCTCCTTCCGGTCCACCTTGACGGATTCCTGGAGGCCAGGCATGGCGGCGCCGTACATCGTCACCACGGGCCGCTCCCCCGTCTTCCGTTCGATCTCGTTTGCGACCGAGCTCAGGAGGTACGGGAGATCCAGGTCGCCCATCTTCGCCACCTTCTCCATCGTGGCCAGATGCCCGATGGTCTTGCGCATCACCGGGTTCTTGAGGTTCTTGTACTCCTTGGCCAGGGTGGGCAGGTACTCAAGGAGGAAGGGGTACTCCTTCAGGAGCGGGTCTATCTTGGTCTTCTCGGTAATGTCCATCGGATCGCCCCGGGTCCATCGCCCGACCCAACGATCGATATCCGGGTCCGGGCGGGGAAAGGGAATGTGACGACCCGGGATATAACCCCTTCGCCGATTCAGAGGCGCAGCGTCATCCTCTGGCTCTCGGGAGCGTAGCCCATGGTCTCGAACAGGCGCACCGATGGCTCGTTGTCCACGCCCACGCTGAGGCCGACCCTCTCCAGGTCCTGGCCGCGGGCCCACTGCTCCACCACCCTCATCAGGTGCTTGGCCGCGCCCCTGTTGCGGAAGTCCTCCTCGACGTACAGGTTGAGCACCAGGGCCTCGCTGCGCCCGGTGAACTGGTTGAGGACCCTGGCCACCCACACGTGGCCCACCATCTGGCCGTCCTGGGTACGTGCCATGAAGGCCTGGTTCGAGAAGCCCTCGGGGCCGCGTATCCACTCCGCCTGCATCGACGCCCGCTCGCGGACGGTGCCGGGACCCAGGTCCTCCCGCTCCGAGGGTCCCAGGGACATGTAGGTGCCCTCCACGAACCCGTCCATCATCTCCTCCCAGTCATCGTCGGTGGCCATCTCGATGACGAGCTCGTCCTCGAACTCAATAGGCATGGTGCATCCTCCGTCGACCATATGGCCCTACGCCGTTTTCAATCTTTAGCCCAAAGGGAGAGGTCCCTCTGTACCGGGTGCCGACGGCAACATGTTCCCGTTCGGGACCATTTAAATACGAGGCCCAAGCATAGAAGCGCACGAGGAGGAGGTCTTGGCATGACCGAAGATGAGAAGAGCGAGCCTGACCACAAGGCGATGGCGATCGACGCCTTCAACTCCACCTGGGGCCTGATGGACAAGGAGATGCGGACCGCAGAGGAGAACGACCTGATGGTCCACACCGCCCACGCGTCCCGTTACCACTGGGGCATGGTGGGCACCCCCGTGGAGTTCGAGCGGGGTGACTGGCAGCTGTCCCGTGTCTACTCGAGCCTGAGCAAGGGCGGGGAGGCCCTGCACTACGCCAAGCACTGCCTGGGCACCTGCCTCGAGAACGAGATAGGGGACTTCGACCTGGCCTTCGCGTACGAGGCCATGGCCCGCGCCCACGCCGTCAATGGCAACTGGTCCGAGGCGGACATGTACGTCCAGAAGGCCAAGGTCGCCGCCGAGGCCATCGAGAAGAAGGACGACCGGGATTACTTCCTTGGCGAGCTGGACAGCATTCCCAGGATGCCGTGACCGGGCCAACGGCCGGACCGGTACCTACTCCATCGGCCTGATGAGGTCGAAGAAGGTCTTGCGCAACTTGTAGCCCAGGCCCTCGTACAGGCCCAGGGCGTCGGCGGGGTTCTGGGTGTCCACGCCCAGGTTGGCGTGCTCCATCCCCAGGTCCCGCAGCACCACCAGGCTCCTCGAGGTCATGACCCTTGCCAGGCCCCGCCGCCGATAGGCCTTGGTGACGGCTATGTCGTCGTTGTACCCCCACAGGCGGTCGAACCTCAGATTCTCCTCCTCCAGGACCCAGCAGAACACCGAGCCCGCCACCACGTCGCCGTCCCACGCCACCACCCAGTGCTGAGGCTGGAACTCGGGTCCTTGAGTGAAGCGCTGGTAGTTCTTCTCCGTCATCTCCCGGAAGCCCCAGCTGCCCCGGAAGGCCTCCCAGGCGGCGTTGAAGACCTTCCTATACTCCGCGGGTTCCACCGGCCGGACCTCCAGGCCCTCGGGTAAGGGGTGCACCTCGATGGGTTCCCGCAGGTCGCGCAGCATCTCGTAGTACCAGCGCTTCCTCTCGAAGCCCACCGACTCCAGCATCCGCAGCCGGTGCACCTCGGACTCGGCGATCCCGGTGCCCATCCTCTTGGACCCGGTGGCGTGGGCCGCGGCCAGCTCCTCCGCCCTCGCCTCGTTGATGGCCAGCTGCGCCCTCATGATGCCCTTGCCCCTCCATTCGGGCACCAGCCGCTCGCGGTGTCCCGCCGCGAAGGTGCCGTCGGGCTCCACGAACCAGTAGATGTGGGTGAAGCCCACGGCCTTCCCGTCCACCTCGGCTATGACCACGTCCTCCCGGGGGTCGAAGTTGGGCAGGTTGTCGTAGTCGAGCTTGAGCCTGTCGACGGTCACGGACCAGTCCAGCCCGTCCGCCTCGGCCACCGCGTCGAAGACCTCCACCAGGAGGGGCAGGTCCTCGTCGCCCCGGTACCGGCGGAACACCAGGCCAGGGATGTCGGGTTTGTCAGGCACCTCGACCAGACCATGGTCGGTGCCCGGCAACCCTAATCCTCCAGGGGCTTGTGGTAGACCATCCAGGTCTTGACGGGGTAGTAGCCAAGGCCGGTGTAGAGGTTCAGCGCACCGCTGAGGTTCTCGGTGTCCACGCCCAGGTTGGCATACTCCATCCCCAGGTCACGGAGCCGGACCATGGACCTGGTGACCAGGGCCTTAGCCAGTCCCTTGCCGCGGTAGGGTCGGCGCACCGAGATGATCTCGGTGTAGCCCCACTTGCGGTCGAACTCGGCGTTCTCGACCTCGTTGATCCAGTTGACCACGTTCCCCGCCACCTCGTCGCCGTCGTACCCTATCACCCAGAGGTCCGGGTTGAAGGTGGGGTCCTTGATGAACTGATCGTAGTCCTTGTCCGTCCACTCGCGGGCGCCCCAGTGGTCGTTGAGGCCCTCGTTGGCCGCGTCGAAGACCTTCCGGTGGTCCTCGGGGGGCACGGGCCGCACCTCGATGCCCTCGGGCAACGGGCGGTCCTCGATGGGCTCCCGCAGGTCCCGGAGCATCTCGTGGAAGTAACGCAAGGGGGACCAGCCCATCCCCTCCAGGATGCCCTGCCTGGGCTCATCCCCTGGCCAGGTCCAGGTGGTGAGCAACTTCTTGGTGGCGTCGGTGTGGTCCTCTGCCACCTCGCGGGCCCGACGCTCGATCATGCGTAGCATGCAGCGGCGGATGCCCTTCCCCCGCCACCCTGGGAGCAGGCACTCGAAGGCTCGATACGAGTAGGTGCCATCCAGTTCCCGCGCCCAGTTCTGCCGGTAGTACCCGACGACCTGGCCATCCACCTCGACGGCCACGATGTCCCTCTCGGTGTCGGTGTTCAACAGGTGGGAGTACTCGTTCTGGAAGTCCTCCAGGGTCTCCGTCCAGGAGATGCCGTCGGTCTCCTTTATACCCTCGAAGACTGCGTGGAATCGGGGGATGTCCTCGTCGCCCCTGTACGTGCGGAAGGTCAGGCCTGGGACGGGTGGTGCGTCGGGCACCTCGATGACGTCCTCGGGTCGGTAACCATCATCCATCTTTCGCTCGCTCCCGCAGCAGGGCCAACGTCAAGCGTGATGTCGTATATGAATGTTGGCGTGCCTGGCCAACGCCGACCCGCTCCTCGGAACGCTGCACCGCCGAGGGGCGGCCCTCACTCCTTCTCGAACACGCTGGGGTACACCCTGGCCGAGACCCAGCCCAGGCCCACCAGCAGCAGGATGGGTATCACAAGCATCGCAGGGTTCACGTCGGTGGTCGCTCCCAGTGAGCCCCGCAGCAGCTCGCCCCCCAGGTGGTAGGGCGAGATGGCTATGAGGGGTGCGAAGGTGTCCACCATCCAGTCAGGGTCCATGCTGGTGAACATCGCCAGGAAGGTGCCGATGAGGCCCATCATCCGCGTTGTGAATATGTAGGCCAGCATCACAGCGCCGAAGGCCAGGGTGTGGGGGCGGAACCACATCCTCTTGGTCACCTTCGTCGATGCCAGAGCCGTGAGGGCGCCGATGGTCATGGTGATGATGGTCAGCAGGAAGGTCATGACGAAGATGACGATGTAGTCTCCACCGTCCTTGTCCAACCCCTGGACCGGTACGAGGAAGGCCAGCAGCGCGAACGGCAGACAGAAGATGAACGTGAACAGCAACTTGGACACCGTGATCTCCATGGGGCCGACGGGATAGCAGACCAGGGTCCTCACCGTTCCCCGGAGCAGCTCCTGGCGGTACGAGGCCGTGAAGGCCACCGGCACCATGATGATGCAGACGAGGAGACAGAAACCATAAGCGAAATCCAGCAGCGAGAAGTCCTCCAGCAACGGGATGCCCTCGCCACCCTCGTCGCCCCGGACCTGGATGTGGGTTTCCATCTCGGGGGTCATGTTGCCCGTCCGGTCGGTGACGACCACGGTCACCCGGAACTCCTCCTCGCCCTCGGCCTCGAAGGTGTGGGTGGGGGCCCGCTGGTCGGAGGTTGTGCCGTCGCCGAAGGACCACATGTACGAGTAGGGGGGGAGGCCGCCCACCGTGTGCGCCTCGAAGGCCACCTCCAGGGGGGGCGAGCCCTCGGTCTCGTTGGACCGCACGATGGTCTGAATGTTCGTGTCCATGGGGTCGATGATGGAGAACCAGATGCGCTCGGGGTCGACCTCGCCCCTGTCGTCCTCCACGACCAGGGCGATGGAGTGCATGTTCATGTCATGGAAGGTCCACTGGAGCGTCCCTTCGTCCCGCGACACGGGTTGCCCGAGCTCGTCCTGTGGGTCCACGAACCACTTGTACTTGACGGTTCCCTCGGCGTGCTCGACGCGGGGCGTCACGTTCACCGTCAGGGGGGCCGGTCCTATGTACGCGTCCGCCTCCAGCTCCACCACCATGGCCTCGACCCCGCCCGGACCATCGCCCTCCATGATGTCGCCGGTCCAGCTGGGCACGCCCATCTGGACGAACATGTCCGATGCGAACCCGATGATGATGCCGAAGAAAATGATGAAGAGGAACATGAACACCAGGAGCCGTACCATCCCGTGGAGGCCCTTGAAGTCCTTGCCCATCAGCACCAGGACCAGCTTGAGCTTCTCGTAAAGCAGCCGCCCGCCGCCCGCGTCGGGGTCCGCCTGGCTCATATGAGACCCTCCTTACGACGGCGGAAGCTGAGGAAAACCTCCTCCATGGTCCCCAGCTGCCTCATCTCCGTCATCGTCAAGCCAGCCCCGCCCAGGATGACGGCCACCTTGGGCACGTCCTCGCGGTTGACCAGGGTGAAGATGACCTCCTCGCCCTTCACGTTGCACTCGGTCACGTCCAGGCTCTGGGATATGACCTGCTGCGCCCGCAAGGGGTCGGAAACGCGCAGCGAGAACGTGGGCAGCAGGTACTTGTCCCGCAGCTCCCGGGCGGTGCCCACCATGATGACCCTGCCCTTGTCGATGAAGGCGAAGCGGTCCACGATGTGCTCCGCCTCGATGAGGTTGTGGGAGGTGAAGAACACCGTGCCGCCCGCCTCCACGAACCTGCGCAGGTACGCCCGCATGGTCTTCCGGTGTATGATATCGATGCCCTGGAAGGGCTCGTCCATGAACATGATCGGCACGTCCGACAGCAGTGCCCGGGCGATGGTCACCTTCTGCCGCTGGCCGTGGGAGAGGTTCTTGATCCTCTTACCCAACAGCTCCTCGATCTCGGCGTTCTCCACCGCCGTGTGGAAGCGCTCCCTAGGCCGCCCAGTGGCGGCGGCCGCCAGCTTCACGAAGAACTTCAGGTACGCCCGCACCGTCATCTTCTCGTAGAAAGCCTCCTCCTCCTGGATGATGGACAGCGACCTCCTGACCCTGGTGGGGGAGGACCTTATGTCGTAGCCCGCGACCACCGCATCGCCCGAGGAGGGTTCCAGCAGGCCACACAGCATGCGCATCATCGTGGTCTTGCCCGCGCCGTTGGGTCCGAAGAAGCCGAACACCTCGCCCTGGTAGACCTTGAAGGAGACGCCCCGCACCGCCCGCACGTCACCGAAGGACCTGGAGAGGTTGCGAACCTCCACCACCACCTTCCGGGGTGGCGCCTTCATCTCCTGGTGGGGTGGTGTCTGGGTCATCAGCTCGTCCTTGGTCGCCGCCATCAGGGGTTGGACCATCGCCTCACCACCCATCCCGGGACTCTCTGCAAGGTGACATTGCGTTCCCATCCCTCGGACGCCCCGGAAGGGGCGTTCCACGCGCAGATATGAGGCCATCTCGATAAAAACCTTATCTGGCTGGATTTCCAATATGGTACTAGAGGGAAGCACATGGAGATAGTCGACCTGGGACCGGAGCACGAGGAGGTCTTCTACTGCTGCCTCAAGCCCGAGGACCGCGTGTTCGCGGAAGGCGTCCCGATGAAGCGGGACTGGCTCTACCGCCATGGCGGTGAGGGGGTCCGGGTGAAGCTGGCCATCGACGACGACGGCGCCGTCGCCGGCATGGTCCAGTACGTGCCCCGCCCCCTGGCGCCCTTCGTGGTGGGCGACGACGGCATCTGGGTCATCCACTGCATCTGGGTCCACCTGTACGAGAGCGCCATCGGGGACCGGGGCGGCAAGGGCATGGGCACCGCCCTCCTCCAGGCGGCCGAGGAGGACATGAGGTCGCTGGGGGCCAGGGGCGTCGCCGCGTGGGGGCTCACGTTCCCGGAGTGGATGAACGTGCCCTGGTTCGAGCGTCACGGTTACGCCAGGGTCGACGAGCAGGGAGTGCTCGGCCTGGCCTTCAAGGCCTTCGACCCCGACGTGGACGACCCCCGATGGCTCGAGGAGAGGAGGCGTCCCGGGCCCATCCCGGGTAAGGTCCGCGTCAGCTCCTTCGTCATCGGGTGGTGCACCTCGGGGAACCTCAACCACACGTGGGCCCAGAGGGCCTCCGATGAGCTGGGCGAGGACGTCGTCTTCGAGACCTACGACACCAGCGACCCGGCGGTGGTGGCCGAGTGGGGCATCTCCACGGGCATCTTCGTGGACGGCGACCAGCTCGTCATCGACGGGTCGGAGACCTACGAGAAGGTCCGGGACCTCATCGCGGCCCACCTCCCCCGATGAGAACATCATTATACCGGTGAGGTCGGTTACGGGTCCACAGGTGAAGGCGATGATGATCACCACGACGGACAGCGTTCCCGGCAAGCAGGTCCACGAGATCCTGGGCATAGTTGAGGGCAACAGCGTCAAGACCCGGGGCCTCGGCAAGGACTTCCGGGCGATGGGCCGGTCCATGGCGGGCGGGGACATGCCGTACTACTCCGAGCTGATGGAGCAGTCCAGGCAGGCCGCCACGGCCCAGATGATCAAGGCCGCCCAGGACCTGAAGGCCGACGCCATCATCTGCATCAGGTTCCAGTCGGCCCAGGTCATGTCGGGCGCGGCGGAGGTCCTGGCCTACGGCACCGCGGTGCGGCTCAGGTAGCGGCCCATGGCCCAGGCTCTGGCGGAGAACAGACCTGGAAAGCATTAATACCATCAGGACCAATGTTAATCCCTGCCAGGCCCCCTCGCGGACCTTGGCTCAGGGGATATTTCTTGCACCGACCTGAGCTCGCGTTGCGCGTTATCATCGCCGTCGCAGCTACAGTGGCAGCGGTGACCCTCCTGGCCTCCGTCACCGGTGCCGTGGACATCGACGGCGACACCGAGATGTGGGGCATCCACGAGGATGAGAGGTACGACATCTGGGGGAACGTGACCGTTCCCGTCGATTCCTCCCTGACGCTCCGGAACGTCACCATGGTCTTCCATACCGATCATCATGAGATCTTCGGTATTCGCATGTTGGCGGGCGCCAACCTCCTGGTCCTGGATGGGGACGACGACCCCCTGACTCCGAACGACGCCTCCCTGGTCTCCTCCACTGGCAGCCCCTGGTTCCTCGCCATCCTCAACGGTGCTAGGTTCCAGGTACGGGCATCTCGCCTCGAGAATGTGGGCAGGGACCACGTCGAGCCCGGAGTTGGGTATAAATCCGGGGTGTGGGTCGTCTGCGAAACCGTCGAGATCTGGGAGTCGCAGATCTCGGGCGATGACGGCCGGGGAGAGGTCCGGTCACCTTCCGTGGACATCGAGGGAACGACGCTATCGGACCTCTACCTGATCATCGATGTGATGGGTTATTCCTTGTCGATGAACGACATCTCCATCCAGAACATGACACTGATGGTGAGGAACGGTAGGTCCTTCGTCCTGGAGCCGTCCATGGTGAACAACAGCCTGCTACTGTGCAACGTCTTCAACACAGTCAGGGTCACGGGGACCCTGTTCAATGGAAGTGCCCTCAACGTCAACAGCGTCTCTCAGATGGATGTCCTCGGCTGTCGTTTCCAGGGGTCTGACACATTCTGCTTCTACGGGGCAGGGGGCCTCGTGAGGGTGGCCGATTGTCACATCGAGGATTCCAACAGGGGTATGGTGATCTCCTCAACGACGTTGACGCTGGTCACGGGTTGCACCTTCGACAACGTGACGTACCCGATCCGTCCCTCCTCCGGGGATGTCGACATCAGCAATGTAACGATATCCGGCGCGGACGCCGGGATCAGTCTGTGGTACGGTCAGGGGGTCGTCAACATATCCGACACCATATGCGAGGACAGCGTCGCAGGGGTCGATATTTTCAAATGGACCGGTCCCATCGGCATCACCGGATGCAACTTCACGAACATCAGCTATACGGGCATCGGTGTCGCGGAGGCCACGGACCTCCGGTTGAGGTCCTGCTCCTTCGTGAACGTGAGACTGGGGGTCACGTGTGATCATGATGTGCAGGCCGTCTGGGAGCTGGAGGTGGTCGATTCCTCCTTCGAGCTGTTCGCCATTGGCCTAAATTGCTTCGGGGCCAACCTCACGGCCATAGGCAACACCTTCGACGGTGGTCACATGCCCGACGTCTTTCAGTACTGCATCTTCTTTGGCCAGGCCCTCCACAGGGTCGACCATTCCCTGGTCCTCACCGACAACATGCTCACGAACGCTGGCACGGGCGCGTGTATCGACCCGTACATCGATACCAACACCACCACCTCGGTGACGCGGAACCGGTTCGAGGGATGCATCCAGGGCCTGGTGGTGTTCAACCTGACGCATGTCGACCTCGAGGCGAACGTCTTCGAGGGCTGTCGTGAAGGCGTGGCGGTGATGGACGTGGACAGTCTGTCGGTGGACGATCTCACCATCGCCAACGGCACCGACGGTATCTCCATCTATAGGACGGTCCGGGTTCGCCTGGGCCACCTGGACATGAGGCACCTGACGGGTGTCGCCCTCAGGGAGTCGTCCGTCGGGGACCCGCTCTGGTCGGTGACCGGCCACCAGGTCCTTAATGGCCTGCGGATCATCCTAATGGGCGAGGTCCTGGTGAACGGGACGTTGCGGCTCGTCGACACCGAGTTGACCTTCGAAATCACGGGGTTCAGCCACGAGGGGGTCACCGTGTTCGACGGCGGGTCGCTGCACCTGGAGGGCTCGACCCTGAGCAGCGAGGAGCAACGGCCATACTACCTGACCGTCACCGATGGTGGGACCCTTCACGTGGTGGACTCTACCATTGCCAACTGCGGTGCACCCCACACGGACAACAACGGAACCGGACCCTACCTGGAGGGTGATGGCCATCGGCTCGAGGGCCTCAAGAGCTTGGGCTGTCACAAGGGCCTGGTGCTGGTGAACGCGACGGTGGAGCTGGTGGACTGCATCATCCTCGGGGGGGGTACCACGGGGATCGCGTCCATCGGATCGAACGTGACCGTCACGGGCTCGGAGGTGTTCGGACCCCTCGAGGGCATCTCGGCCGAGGGGTCGGTGCTGACATTGGTCGGGTGCTCGGTCAACAGCTCCACCATCGCCCTCCGGTTGGATTGGAGCGTCCTGTCGCTTACCAACTCCACCGTCAAGGCCTCCATCAGGACCATCTGGGCGCAATCGACGGTCCTCGACCTCCTTGGGTGTACCATCGCCACAGAGGGAGAGCTCGTCCACCTGTACGGGACCGAACTGACCCTTCACACGTGCGTCCTCTCACCCTTGCGGGCCATCGGAGGTCACCTGGAGGCGAGCCATATACTCATGTATGACACATCCCACGGGGGCGTGTGGTCCCCGAAGGGGGAAGTGGCGAGGGTCGAACAGTTCTGGTACCACAGGGCGACGGTGGTCACCCGATGGGATGGTTCACCGATGGACGGTGCCTGGATCGATGTGTACGACCCCGCACATACCGAGGGGTACCTGGTACGGACCAGGGCTGGCGCCGACGGGGCGACGGATCCCCTTTGGCTCCTCCAGCGTGAGATCTCCGACGACGGTGAGGTGCTCCACGGTCCCTACACCTTCCTGGTCGACGACGACGGCGTCCACGGTGAAGCGGAATCGCCGGGGGACGCGAGGTGGGAGGGAGTCATCGAGACGGTCGACCTGCAACCTCCCGACCTCTCCATCTGGTGGCCCCTGAATGGGTCGGTCCACAACGTGACGGACATAACGCTGTCGGGGACCGTGTCCGACGTGGGCAGTGGACTTGTGGGATTGAAGGCCTCCGTCGATGGGAGCCTCTGGAACCTGATAACGACAGAGGAGGGCCCTTGGGAGGTGGACCTCCATCTCCTCGACGGAGCCCACTCCATCCTGGTAAGGGCCACCGACGCCGACGGCGGCGAAACGACGATGGGGATCGGCCTCACCGTGGACACCGTGCACCCCCTGGTGGTGTTCACGGACCCTTCCGATGGCACCACCGTACGTTTGACCAGGGCCCAAGTGGTCGGCTTCATCGTTAGCGACGAGGGGACCCCGGTGTTCGAGGTCCGCTTCAACGACGTTGCCGTCTATCTGAACGACACGGGCTACTTCTCGGTGATGGTCCAGATGAGCGAGGAGGGGTCGAACTCCTTTTCCGTGATCGCCGTCGACATGGCGGGCAACAGGGGCGAGGCGACGCTGGTCATCAACCTGGACAGGACACCTCCCGTCCTCCTCCTGGAGGACCTGCCCGACATCACACGGGAGCAGGATCTGACCGTCCGGGGCTCCGCCTTCGACCCCCTGGAGGTCTCGGTCACCATCAACGGGAGCCTGGTGGCGAAGGTGAGGAACGGGACCTTCGAGGTCATCCACGCCCTGTCCCTGGGCCGGAACGACCTGACCATCGAGGCGTTGGACGCCGTGGGCAACCGGGTGTCGGTCCGTCGCTCCATCGTGCTCGACACCAGGGTGAACGGCACGGTGCTGTCGCCAGCCTACCGCGCGGTCCTCCGGGACGCCTACGTGTTAGTGTCGATAGAGACGGACCCCATGGCCTGGGTCCGGGTCAGGGACCGGACGGATTGGATACTGGCGCCCGCCAACGGCACCATGGGGATATGGGTCACCCTGGAGGAGGGGGAGAACGAGCTGGTGGTGGACTTCCGGGACGAGGTGAACAACACCCACGTGGCGGTGGTGGACGTGGTGGTCCGACCCAGGGTAGAGCCCGAGGCGGATGAGGTCTCCCCCCTGGTGTGGGTCGGCCTCGCCACCATGGCCATCGTGGGGATCGTCCTTCTCATCCACAGAAGAGGCATTCTCGTCTTCCGTGACAAACACCCGTGAACCTGGTCCCTGTGGAGCCCTGGCCACCACCCGGGAGCCATTCACACGATATAGAATCGGCGGCCAACCCTTTTATAATCTCAGTGAGAACTCGAAACGTCCAACCAAAGGTCTGGACGCAACCCGACCCAACCCATTGAATTCCAGTCGAGAGGCGAGTCTCATGGAAACCCAAGCGACCACCAAGGCCCCCAGGGGCCTGAACCTGAAGAAGATGGCCATCTGGACCGTCCTGGTCCTGATGCTGGTGAGCTCCCTGGCGGTGCTGCCCGACGACGCATCCGCCCAGGCGCCCGGCAACAAGGACATCACGTTCTACTTCCACAACGTGTCCGCCGGAGCGAGCATCGGCCCGATAACCACCATGCGGATAATGAACACCACCCAGGGAGACACCCTGAACGTGTCCGCAAGGAGCTCCAAGTCGGTGCAGTACGACTTCTACCTGTACCCGGTGCTGGCCGACAACACCACCGTCCAGAACAACGTCACGGTGCACATCTGGGCCCGTCGCATCGCCACCTCCGGCGACAACCGGAACGCGGCCTTCATCATGCGCCTTTACGACGTGAACCAGCTGGGCGTGGAGGTGGCGCAGATAGCCTCCGCCACCAAGAGCTACGACATGATGACGGCCTGGACCGAGTACTCCATCTCGGCCACCAGCTTAGGCAGCTACACCGTGGACACGGGCCACTCCATCCGCGTGTACGTGGAGATCGACGGCAGCTCCTCCAACGAGTACCAGATGGCCTGGGGCGACACCACCCGCAAGTCCAGGGTGGACATCGAGATGTCCGATTACGTCCGCATCAACGACGTGGACACCCTCGACCACCAGCGTGCCTCGAAGACCATCTTCAGCCAGCTGACGGCCAACAAGACGATGTACTTCGCCGCGAACGTGACCGACCCCTACGGCGGCTACGACATCAAGTGGGTCAACGCCACCGTGGTGGCCCCCAACGGCACCATCGTCGTCGACCACGGTGGGATGGACAAGACCAAGGGCTACTTCAACTCCTACTACAGCGAGTTCGAGTACACCTGGAACTACTCGGGCTACCCCACGGGCCAGTACAACCTGACGGTGGACGTGGTGGACTGGACGGGCTACTACTACAGGTACCCGACGAACCCCGGTGACACCTCCTTCGGCGGCCACCTGGAATCCATGACCGTCAGCTTCTGGATCGGGGGCATGCCCCACAACGTCACCATCAACGTCACCGACGACCTGGACGCCGCCCTGCCCGGTGCGGAGGTCAGCATGGGACCCGCAGGAGGGACCACCGACGCCAACGGCCAGGTGGTCCTCCGGCTCGCCAACGGGACCTACGACCTGAGCATCTACTGGCAGGACACGGTGGTCTACAGCCAGTCCAAGTCGGTGTCCAACGACACCTGGATCGACGCCAAGGTGGCGGTCTTCTCGCCCACCATCGTCTGCGAGGATGACGTGGGCGACCCGGTCTTCGACGCCGTGGTCTTCACCCGCCATCCCAACGGCACCCTGCTGGGCCAGTCCTGGAGGACGGACCAGACCGGGTCCATCGACTGGACCACCATGGCCGGCGGCGACTACCGCATGTCGGTGATGTGGATGGGCGTCGAGGTCTACAACGCCACCAAGACCCTCAATGGCCAGGGCCCCTTCACACTGACCCTCAGGGTCTACCAGCTGGACATCCAGGTGGTCGATTCCGTGGGCGACGGCCTCGAGCTGGCCCAGGTGGTCATCATCAACTCCACCAACGGGCTGGTGGCCGACTCCAAGCTCACCAACTTCACCGGTCACACCATGAGCAAGGTGCCCATCGGCTCCTTTGACTTCAAGGTCTACTGGCGCAACGAGCTGGTCTTCGACAGCCTGAACGACCACCTCATCGACGCCTCCGGTCCCCTCGTGCTCTCGGCCCGCATCTACGCCGTCGACCTGACCGTGGTCGACGCCAGCGACCAGGCCCTCACCAACGCCCGCGTCGTGGTGGGCTTCGCCGTCTCGGGCCAGATACATGACTTCGGGACCACCGACGACACCGGCACGTTGCGGACCCGGTTGCCCGTGGGCTACTACAACTTCTGGGTGTACTGGAAGGACGTCCTGGTCAACGAGACCCTCAACTTCTACTTCGACGGCACCGGCCAGCACACCATCCACGCCAAGGTCTACTGGGTGGACGTGCACGTCCAGGACACCGAGAACGTCTCCGTGGTCTCCGCCCTGGTGACCCTCAAGCACTCGGACGGGCTGGACTTCGGCACCGTGTCCACCGACGACGACGGCAACACCTCGTACCGCCTGCCCATAGGCGACTACCGCATCGTGGTCGCGTGGAAGGACACGGTGGTCTACGACCAGGTCCGCCTGATAGATTCCCAGGACGCCATCGTCCTCACCGTGGCCATCTACTACATGCGCCTCCACGTGGTCGACTCCCGGGACGTGGCCGTGGAGAACGCCCTGGTCGCCACCCACAACGACACCTCGGGCGCCATCGTGGGAAGCTCCGTCACCGACGAAGCTGGCAACATCACCCACCGGGTGCCCATGGGAACCTACCGGGTGCAGATCGTGTGGCAGGAGGCCATCGTCCACGAGGCGATGCGCACCGTGGACCACAACGACCCCGTCACCGTGGTCGTGAACGTGTTCTACGTGGACATCCACGTCCGGGACACCCTGGACGTCCCCCTGGAGGGGGCCATGATATCCTTCACCAACACCACCAGTGGTCGTTCGATGGGCATCCAGGCCACCTCCGACGACGGCAACGTGTCCTACAGGGCGCCCATCGGCGACTACCAGCTCTCAGTGATCTGGCAGGAGGCCCTGGTCCACCAGAGCAACGAGCGGGTGGACACCGACCGCGCCCTCACCATCACCGCCTCGGTCTACTACGCGTTCATCACCGTCGTCGACACCGCCGGCGAGCCCCTCACAGGCGCCCAGATGACGGTGACCAACCCCGTCACCGGCAGGATCATGGGAAGCCAGACCACCGACGCCGACGGCAACGCCACCTACAGGTTGCCCATGGCCAACTACTCCATCGAGATCGTCTGGCTGGAGACCGTCGTCTACGACGCCATCCGGATGGTGGACAACAACGACCCGATGGTCCTCGTCGCAAGCGTGTACTACGCCGAGCTCCACGTGGTCGACTCCCTCGACGTGCCCCTGGAGAGCGCCCTGGTGACCTTCACCAACGACACCTCCGGACGGCACATGGGCGAGCACACCACCCCCGCTGACGGCATCGTGACCTTCCGCCTTCCCATGAATCACTACGACATCGAGGTGACATGGCAGGAGACGGTGGTATGGCACAGGGTGCTCCTGCTCAACACCAACGACCCGCTGGTGGTCGTCGCCAACGTGTACTACGCCGAGCTCCACGTGATGGACTCAAAGGACGTGCCCCTGGAGCAGGCCCTGGTGACCTTCACCAACGACACCTCGGGCCGCGTCATGGGAGAGCGCACCACCGGGGCCGACGGCATCATCACCTTCCGTCTGCCCATGGGCGAGTACGACGTGGTCGTGGTGTGGAAGGAGGCCGTCGTGTGGCACGACATGCGCCTCCTCGATGACAACGTGCCGTGGGACGTGGTCACCAACGTGTTCTACGGCCAGCTGAACATCCTCGACTCGATGGACGTCCCCGTGGAGACCGCCCTGGTGAGCCTCACCAACGCCACCTCGGGCAGGCCCATGGGTGACCGCACCACCGGCAACGACGGCCAGGTGGTCTACCGCATACCCATGGGCGTCTACACCGTCCAGGTGCTGTGGAAGGACACCGTGGTCTTCGACGACTTCATCACCATCGACTCCAACGTGCCCCACGACATCGTGGTGGACGTGTACTACCCCACCTTCGACGTGTTCGACTCGGGAGACTTCGCCGTGTCGGGCGCCCTCGTCACCATGGCCAAGTGGCCCAGCGGTCGCATCATGGGCAGCCAGCTGACCGACGGGGAGGGGAGCGTCACCTTCCGGATGCCCAAGGACACCTACACCGTCTCCATCGTCTGGCTGGACACCCTGGTACACCAGGACACGTACGCCGTGGTCTCCAACGATGCCTTCACGGTGGCCGCCATGGTGTACTACGTGGACCTCACCTCGGAGGACTCCAAGGGCGTCGGTCTGGAGTTCGCCCAGATCGGTGTGACCAACACCACCTCCGACCGGACCCTCGCCAGCCACACCGCCAACGCCGACGGCGAGAGCACCTTCCGCCTGCCCATCGGCGAGTACCGCGTCGACGTGCTGTGGGCCAACACCCTGGTCTACGAGGACGTCTACATGGTGGACGACGATGCCGACTGGACCCTGGTGTCCTGGGTGTACTACGTCAAGTTCCACGTGACCGACGGACAGGGCATCGACCTGGCGGGGGCCTCGGTGGCCCTCGAGAACGCCGCAGCGATGACCAGCGCCGGTCCCCTCAACACCGACTGGGAGGGCAACATAGAGTTCCGCCTCGCCAACGGCACGGTGGACGTCGAGGTGGTCTGGGGGTCCCTGGTGGTCTACACTGAGACCGACCTGCCCGTCCACGCCGACGCCACCGAGGAGGTGTCCGCCTGGGTGTACTACCTCACGGTGAGGATCACCGATTCCAAGGGCGTCAAGCTCAAGGACGCCGTCGTCACCGTCGACAGGGACGGCGTGATCGTCGAGTCCGCCAGGACCCCGAGGAACGGCACCCTGGTCTTCCGCCTTCCCAAGGCGGACTACTGGGCCAACATGTCCTTCAAGACCACCTACTACCTGACGGCCATCGACGTCAGCAAATCAGAGCAGGTGGACCTCTCCGGAGACTACATCGCCAGCTTCAAGCTGACCAAGGACGACTACCCCATCCCCTTCTACAAGACCAACCTGTTCTGGGTGATCCTGGTCATGGTGCTGCTCATCCTCGGCCTGGTCTTCCTGCTCTACAGGATGCGGAAGGCCGCCCTGGAGGGCGAGCCCGTCGATGATGAGGGCAAGCCCATAGAGTACAACAGCGAGGACCTGGACGACCTCCTGGAGGACATAGGGGCCACGGGCAGCATCGCGGCCGGTGCCGCCGCCGGCGCCGCCGCGGCCTCCGGGGACGATGCCGAGCCCGAGGAGTACTCCGACGACGACCTGGAGGAGGAGGACGAGGGCGAGGGCAAGGACGAGGGCGACGAGGAGCCCGAGGAGTACTCCGACGAGGACCTGGAAGAGGGGGAGTCCGAGGACGAGGGCGAGGCCGACGAGGGGTCCGAGGAGCCCTCCGACGAGGACCCCGAGGAAGAGGACGAGAAGGAAGGTGACTAGCGGGACCGGCCATCGGTCCGGTCGCCCAGGTCCCCATCCGACCAGATCCCCGGGTCATTTGCAGACCCTCTCACCGAGGCGTTCCTCCGGACGATGAGCGTTGCCGTCATGAGGACCCCCGCGATCAGCAGGGCCAGGCCCACGCTGGTGGACAACAGATGGTAGTCCGGGCCAGGGTAGTCCAGATGGTACAGCGTCACGTTGACCGAGGCCTCGACCCGCTGGTTGGTCCCGTTCACCACGACCAGCCGTACCCTGTGTCGACCTTCCCCGCTGTAGGGGGGCTTCCAGGTGAAGGTCTCCCCCTCGCCCAGGTACTTGTCATCCATGTACCACAGGTACTGGACCCCCCAGGGCCTTCCCCACTCGTCCCAGGCGAGGCCAGTGAGCTCGACCTTGCGGTTCCGGTCCACCTTCTGCCCCTCCACGAGGCCGACGACCCCGGCCTGGGGCGGCTGTTCCACGTTCATTACCCTGAACACGACCTCGACGCTGTCCCTGGCACCCTGGGCGTCGGTGACGTTGAACGTCACTGAGAGGGTGCGGTTCCGGGCGTCATCGTTGGTGGGGGTGTAGGTGAACACGCCGGTGACTGGGTCCACCTCACATCCCGGGAGGCCTCCCTCGAAGGTCAGCGCCTCTTGGGGGTCCACCGGGACGTTGGGGTCAACCAGGCGAGGCTCCAGGTCGCGGTCGTAGGCCAGGAGCTGGACCTGGTACGGCTCGTCCTCCGTCATGACCTGCCCGCCGAAGGCCCCCAGCTGGGGCGGGTCGTTGACGTTGGCGATCACGATCTCGATGGTCATCAGCATGAAGAACCCGCTCTCCGCCGTCGCGTTGATCGTGACGGACCAGCTCCCCACCTGCTCGTTGGCAGGTGTGAGGTCGATCGTTCCAGTATATGGATCGATGACGAACAGTTCCCGATGGTCGTTGGTGTAGGTGATGTTCACGAAGCAGTGCTCTGCGCAGTACTCTTCCAGATGCAGCGACGCGTCGAGCCGGTACGGGATGCCCTGGGTCAACCTCTGCACGTTGAAGACGGGCCACCACGGGAGGGAGCAGACGTGGACCACCGTGATCTTGATCTCCCATTGGTCCGACCGCCCGTGCTCGTCGACGAAAGTAACGGTGATGTAGTGCTCCCCCACGTGCTCCCATGTGGGCATGTCCCACACCAGCATACCCGTCACGGGATCGGTCTCGACGAGGGGGGAGTCGTCGTACCAGGTGAGGTTCCCCTCGGAACCGTTACCTTGGAAGAACACCGACAGGTCCAGGGTGAAGATCTCGTCCTCGTATGCCGTCAGGTGAGGTATGGAAGGGATCCGAGGAGGAGGGTCGTCCGCCTCCGTTGCCAGGGGCATGATCAGCAGGGTGACCCCGAGGAGACAGATGGCACACATATACACGGACCGACGCAGCATGGGAGCTCAACCCCGTACCCGATTATCCTTGGGACCTCATTCGATAACCTTTTTTTGGTAACGAATTCGATATTATGAACGATATTACGCATCTTGTGATAATGGTACTTGAGAACCGGGACAATAAGGTGATAAAGTCCGGTATGCGATGAATCGGGTGATGAGCAGAGGCATTCTCGTCCTGGCAGTGGTCTCCCTGGTCCTCCTGACCTCAGGATGCACCATGCCCTGGGCGGAGGAGGAGCTGGACCCCCGTCAGGAGATGCGGGACCTGGTCCAGTCCATCGCAAGGAATGCCAGGCAGACGGACCCCGACTTCATCGTGGTCCCCCAGAACGGCCTGGAGCTGCTCACCAGGAACGGGGACCCCGGCGGTGACCTGGCCAAGGGCTACGTGGGCGCCATCGACGGCGTGGGCCGGGAGGACCTGTTCTACGGCTGGTCCGGCATGGACCGACCCACCCCCATCTCCGAGATCGAGCACTGGTCAGACCTCCTCAACGTGTCCAAGGCCCAGGGCAAGCCCGCCCTGGTGACCGACTACTGCTCCCAGCGGGGCTACGTGTGGGACTCGATGGAGAGGAACTCCGACATGGGCTTCCTCTCCTTCGCCGCCAACAGCACGGAGCTGGACTACATCCCCGACTACCCCGCGGCGCCCATGAACGTCAACGACGACGACATCGGTTCCATGGCGGACGTGGGCAACTTCCTCTACCTCATCAACCCCGGGGCCTTCCCGAACCGGGAGGCGTACCTGGACGCCCTCCGGAACACCTCCTTCGACCTGCTGATCATCGACGCATTCTACAACGGCACGCCCCTCACCTCCGCCGAGGTGGCCTCCCTGAAGGTGAAGGCCATCGGCGGCAGCCGCCTGGTCATCGCCTACATGAGCATCGGCGAGGCCGAGGACTACCGCTACTACTGGAGCCACGCATGGACCGTGGACCACCCGGACTGGATGAAGGGGGAGAACCCCGACTGGGAGGGCAACTACAAGGTGGAGTACTGGGACACCGCATGGAAGCAGGTCATCTACAAGGCGGACGACTCCTACCTCGACAGGGTCCTGACCGCGGGCTTCGACGGTGTGTACCTTGACCAGGTCGAGGCCTACGAGTACTTCGAGTAGGTTACCGGCGGACCGCTAGTACTCCTGCCAATCACCGTGGTCCCCGGCCCCGCTGTCACCGATGTCCACGTCCTCCAGATGCACGGCCCTCTTCGGGACGTCCCCGGTGGGCTCTGCCGGGACCTCGGTGGGTTCCGCCTCGCCCCGGGACACCCTTGCCTGCTCGGGATGGACGGGCACCTTGTTGCACTCCACCTCCTCCTCGGTCTCCAGGTGGGGGTGGGTCCAGTCCTTGTGCCAACCGTCCCCCTCGTGGATCAGGGTGCTCCTGAGGCCTGGCATCATGGTCCTGCGGTAGCCGTAGCCCGCGATGACCGCGGCGCACAGGACGACCAGGACGATCATGGCCAGGAGACCCACGCCGGGACCGATGCTGGAGGTGCTGGCATCCTCCACGGTGAACACGCTGATGCTGGTGGCTATGTTTCCGGCCGAATCCGTGACCCGGACCTCGATTGTGTGCTCGCCGAAGCCGTCCAGGGTCACGTTGGCGGTAAGCTCGTCCTCATCCAGCTCCTGCAGCTCGCCCTCGTCCACCATGTAGGCCACGCGACGGATGGGCGTGCTGTCGCTGGCCTCGAACTCAAGCAGCACCACCAGGCCGTGCTGGTGGAAGGTGGAACCGTCCACCGGCCGGAGGATGGCCAGGGTGGGCGCCCTGGTGTCGAGGACCACCTCGATGGACTCCACGCCGGACACCAGGCCGGCGGCGTTGCGGGCCCTGGCCCGGATGTGGTGGGGTCCGTCCGGGGTCCCATCGGGTATCTCCACATCTATGATGCCGTTGAGGGGCATCCACGTGTCCCCGTCCGCCGGGGCGGTATCGAAGGTGACCTGGACCTCCACGCTGCCGTAGGGGTCCGTGGGGGTGATGCTCACCGATACGAGGTCGGTGGCCGAGGTGTAGTCCCCGTCGGGGAGGGCCAGCACGATGATGGGCAGGATGGTGGCGAAGTGGATCTTCGCCGAGGTCTCGCCCACGTTGCCCGCCGCGTCCTCGACCCTGAGGTAGACCCAGTGGTCGGACTCCCTAGCGGGCACCGACCAGGTGAACGTCCTGACGTAATCGACGTCCTGGACCCGGTAGAAGGAGTCGTCCTCGGACACCCACATCCTGACGGGCAGGCTGGTGTCCGAGTAGGTGATGGAGCCCACCACCTTGGTGTCGATGGTGTAGATGACTCCGCCGTCCAGGGTGAGGTTGAGGGTGGGCGGCGTGGTGTCGAGCCTTATGGTGTCGTTGATGGCGACGGACACGATGTCCCGGAAGTCCAGGAACTGGACGTGCACCGTCTTGATGCCGTCACCGTCGCCGAGGATCCACCTCCTCTCCTCCTCCGCCTTCTCCCAGGTAGAGCCCTCGAAGGAGGGGTCGTTGGCGATCCTCATCAGGCGCACCCGCGCCGCCAGGGGGATGTCGATGGTCAGGTCCACCACGCTCTTGCCCGTGAGGTCGGCGCCCTCGTCGATGACGATGCTGCCGACGGGCTTGGGGAGGTACAGCTGGATGTCGTCGGACTCGACGTAGGTGTTACCGGCCACGTCGGTGACCCGGATGAACACGGTCCTGACCCCGTCGCCGCCCTCGGCCAGCTCCCAGTCGTTGACGAGGGTCACACCCTCGGGGACCACCCAGGGCTCGGCGAAGGCGGGCTCGTTGGACAGCTCCACCAAGGTCACGCCGTTGTTGTCGGAGTAGGCGAACTCCAGGGCCACCTGGTGGACGGGCGTGTACTTGACCCCGTTGTCGATGGTGATCTCGCCCCGGGGCGGGAAGGAATCGAAGACCACGTGGTCGGTCAGGGTGACGGAGACCAGGCCGTGGGTGTCGATGAAACGGACGTACACGCTGGATCTGCCCTCGGCGCCCATCATCTTCCATCGGACCTCCCCGGAATAGGCGAACTTGTCCGATCTTGTGAACTCGGGGTAGTTGGACACCTCGACGAACTCGACGCCGTACTTGTCGGTGGCGCTGACCAGCAGTGTGACGTTGACGTCGTTGGTGTACGCGGAGTCGCCGGCGATCTCCATGGTGCCCACCGGCGGGATGGTGTCCACGGTGACGGAGATGGACGTGGTGTTCACGGCGCCGCTGGTGTCCGTGACCCGCACCTGGATGACGTTGGCGTCCTCCACCAGCTCCATCTGGGCCTGCCAGTCCTCGAGACCGGCGGCCAGGGTCCACTCGCCGCCCCAGGGGGCCACCTCCACGGAGGACAGGGGGGCGTGGAAGTCGACCCTGATGCTGGAGATGCGGACGTTGGCATTGGCCTTCTTGATGCCCGGGATGGAAAGGTGGGTCTTGACCTGGTACCAGCTGCCGTTCACGGGGGTCTCGGGGACGCCTTCCACCATGGGGACCCAGTCGGTCCAGTTCTCCCCGTCGTGGGAGGCGTGGACCCACGTGTCCACCTTCGCGGAGCGGGGGTGGCTGGAGGCGTAGTCGGGGGTGACGCCGTCGAGGACCGCGTCGTAGCCGATCTCGATGGGAGGTGAGACCCACTCACCAGTGAGGGCCCACATCTCCACGTAGTCTACGTACACCGGGGACCTGATGGGATACACGCCCTGCTCTCCATAACCGAACCAGAAGGTGGTCGGGGCCGTGTCCTTGGAGAAGGTGGAGAGGAGCTCGTCGTCCAGGTAGACGGAGTACTTCCCCTTGCTCGACGAGTATTCCAGCTTGTAGACATGGTAATCGTAGTTGTAGCCGGTCCAGTTGTAGACGGCCTGACCGTTGGCCCAGACCGAGTATAAGGAATACGGGGGGCCGAGGGTGTACATCGATTTGGCGGCCATGTGGCTCTTGGCGAAATCGACGTTGCCGTTGGACACGCCCCCACCGGAGGCGGAGTACCCATAACTGGTGAACTTCAGCTTGAACTCGGTGATGATGTCAGCACCCTCCACGGTCTCCACGGTCGAGCTCTTCACCATGGGGTAGTCCAGGGGGTACGGGTAGGCCATGACGTAATCGAGCTTGAGGGCCCCGGACTCGATGCTGACGTTGCCTGGGTCGGCCAGGATGGTCCACTTGTCGGTGTCCAGCTGGGTACCGTAGAACTGGTCTGCGAACAGGACCACGGGGTTGAAGGTCAGGTTGTCGCCCCGGACCTTGGTGTTGGTCATGGTGCCGTTCTCGAACTCCGAGACGCCGAGGGTCACCCACCTGGGCTCCGCCACCGCCGTCCCGTGCACCGTCACCATCTTGTCCGTGAGGACCCCGCCATCCTCCGGCGTGACTATGTCGACCCAGGGACCGTCCCCTGCCGTCGCCGGGGGCACCGCGATGAGCAAGGTCATCCAGAGCACCGTCGCCACCAGGGCGAGCCTGTGATGGCGATGGATGACCTGCACGGAGGCGTGGCTGGCCAGAGGGCGGGGTTCAGGGCCTCGACGGGCGGCCACGTGGCGACGTTCCACAGGTGTCTTCGTGGGAGATACCTCCATCTGCTCCGCATTGATTCCATTGCGAGCCTAGTATATATATTATGTATGGTGCGTTTTGACCTTTCGGGAGGGGCGTGGGGTTCCCACACCCACCCATGGAAGACTTGGTGCACCTTCCTGGCCTTTTTAGAACGTGGGCCATTCTTATCCTTTCCGGTTATGTTGACTGGCACTCCGCCCGAACAGTCATTCTCACGGAGCCAGAACATCGAACGGCCTTCCATGGGAAGGCCAGAACCCCCCCTGGGGCGGTCCGTACCCCCTAAAAATGGGGGTTTGGCCGGCCGGCCTATTCGAACCCGTCGGTATCGTCATCCGGGCCTCCCGGGCCCCCTTTGGGAGGGGGCGGTGGCGGCATGTGGGGGCACTCGTGGTCGGGAGGGGGCGCCGGGGGGGGCCCATCGTCCGCGTGCTTCGCGGTGTACACGCGGAAAACGCCTGTCATGAGCACGATGGCGCCAAGCATTGCCACCAGGAAACCCCCGCAGATCCCCGCACCCCAGGCCGAGCTGGCATTATCCGGGTCCTCCAGGGCGAACCACGGGAGCACCATGGCCATGACGAGGCCGGCGACGAGCATCACGGTCCCCACCAGCAGTATCCATCGGGTCCGGTCCAAGGAGGTTCCACCTGTCACGACGATGATGGATGTTGGATGATATGAAAGGTGGGGGTGCTGGCCCTTTCTTCTGCCCAGGTCATGTCAGAAGGTATGCATAGCCTCCCAGCAGCGTAAGAGAGCGGTGGGTTCGTGGTCCGTCGATCCCTCATGCTTGCCCTGGCACTCCCCATCAGGCGCTACAACCGGGACCGGTGAGGCCCCTTACAGGTGGCACCGCTTGGTGAACTCGAGGAACATGAACTCGGTGGGCCGGACGGGGGCGAAGCCCACGTAGAAGTGGACCATGCCGTTGTCGCGGAACTCCACGGTGTTGGTCTCCTCGTCGCACATGATGAAGAAGGCCTCCTCGGGCTGCTCGCCCTCCAGGGCGCCCCGCTGCCAGAGGTCGAAGAGGAACATGCCCGCGCTGGCCCGCACCTCCTTCCAGAGGTTCTCGTCGCTGGCCTCGAAGACCACCCACTCCAGGTTGTGCTTGATGGACTGCTCGATGAACAGCGCCAGGCGCCGTATGGGGATGAACCTCCACCAGGAATTGGTGTGGCCCGCCATCGTCCGGGCACCCCAGCTGACGACGCCCACCTCGGGCAGCGTCCGCAGCACGTCCACGCCCTCGTTGCCGAAGAGGCTGGCGTCCTCCTCGGTCGTCTCGTGCTCCAGGCCCATGATGCCACGGATCACGGCATCGGTGCCCGCGGCGGGGGTCCACACCCCGTGGGCCTCGTCGAAGCTGGTCATCAGGCCCGCCATCGCCCCGCAGCACCCCGTGGGGACCTCGGCGTCCCCGTCGCGGACCATCACCCGTGGGTAGAACATGGCGGCCGATTCCAGGGCCAGCCCCTCCCGCAGGCGGGCGATGCCCAGGTCGGACCACTTGTCGTTGACGTCCACCAGGCTGGCCCACTCCAGGGGCGCGTCCACCAGTAGCATCGCCCTCCGCTCGCGGCAGAACTGGCTGGCCTGCTTCAAGATCATGTGCTGGGTGGCCGGGTCGACGGCGTCGTCCCGGGGGATGACCATGAGATTGAGGTCAGGAAGCTCGATGGACAGCGAGTCCAGGGCGTCACGGAAGTCGTTGGCCGTGGGAGACGCCTCCCACTCGGCGTCGGGGTCGTCCCGGTTGCGCACCCGGACCACGTGGCACCGGGAGCCGGCGTTGTCGAAGAACAGCCGCACCGCCCGCGACAGGTCCCCGAAGGGGTTCCCGGCGCCGAAGGTGGAGTCGAAGGTGGCCTGGTCGGGGCACAGCACTGGCGAGAACATCGGGCCCGAGGCCGCCCGGCCTATGAACACCGTCACCGACGTGGGGATGGGGTTGAAGGGGCGCTTCGCCCTGACAGGCGCGGCGGCCGCGGCCGGCGGAGCGGATTCCGATTTGGGCACGCCATTTCGATTCCCCGTCCTGCTTATATCGGTTCTGGGCCCAGTTCCGGGGTTGAGAAAGACCTGGGACCTCACCTGCCGAAGGCCTTCATCAGGCGCCTCATGCCCCTGCCCGTCCTCTCGGTCGAGGTTATCCTCCCCGTCAGCAGCTTGTCGGTGGCGAAGATGCGCACCACGATGAGGATGACCACGAGGGCGAAGAGGAAGCAGTAGGCGATGCCCGCCACGACCAGGAGGTATTCGCCGAACATCAGGTTCCTCATCGCCATCATGGGGTGGGAGAAGGGGATGAGGAAGATGAACACCTGCATCCCGGTGGACAGGGTGTCGAAGTCCTTGAACATGGTGACGAACATCGGGAAGAGGGCCATGAACATCATGGGCAGGATGAGGGTCTGGCCGCTCTTGAAGTTCTTGGCGAAGGTGCCCAGGAGCATCGCCAGGGCCAGCCCCGCCAGCAGCGCTCCGAAGACCGAGATGGCCACCAGGGCGTAGTCCGCAGCCGACAGGCTGAGGTCCAGGTCGATGTCCTCGGGCAGGCCGAAGTCCAGGTTCACGTTGTACACCGCGAAGCCGACCATGAAGATGCCCGCCATGATCAGGCCCACGATGGCCGCCCCGATGATCTTGCCCGCCACGATGGACGTGCGCTTGACGGGCAGGGTGAGCAGCGTCTCCAGGGTCTTGTTCTCCTTTTCCATGGACATGCTGGCGATGATGGTCTGGCCCGCCATCATGATGATGATCATGATGAGTATCGGCACCATCATGGACTGGGACATCACCATCTCGGTCACCGTGCCGGGGGACACCCCCTCCAGCACCTCGCCCTTGTAGATCGTGGTGTCGTTCCTCGCCGTGGGGAAGAGCACCGTCACGACGTGGAGGTCCGAGCCCTGGTCGATGAGGTCGGCCGAGACGGCGGCGTCCACCTGCCAGAGGATGTTCTCCACCACGCTGGTGGATATGGAGTCCAGGAGCCCGGCGCCCTTCATGTACCAGGTGACGTGGATGATCCCCGTGGTGTTGTTGTCGAGAGAGGCCTGGAACCCCTCAGGGATGAGGATGATGGCCACCGCTTCGGTTCCCTCCACCGCCTCCAGGGCCTCCTCCATCGAGGTGCCGTTGTACACCAGCTCCGACCTTCCCGAGACCACCCTCACCGCCACCGAGGACAGGTCGGAGCCGTCCTGGTCCACCAGGCCCAGGACGGGCTTGGCCTCCACCTCCTCCCCGATGTCGCCGAATATGTTCCCCATGACCCCGAACATGATGGACACGAAGACCACGGGAAGGATGGTCTGGAGCGTCATCAGCTCCCGGACCTCCTTCTTGACGATGATGGCCAGGCTCACGACACCACCTCCGCGAAGACCTCCTCCACGTTGGCCGCCCCGTACTTCTCCTTGAGGCCCGCGGGGGTGCCCGTCTCCACTATCCGCCCCTCGTCGATGAGGGCGATGCGGTCGCACATGAACTCCACCTCGAGCATGTTGTGGGAAGAGAGCACCACCGCCGCCCCGCCCTCGACGAAGTCCTTGATGATGCGCCGGATCTCCTGGGCGTTGAGCACGTCCAGGCCCGACGTGGGCTCGTCCATGATGGCCAGCCGGGGCTCCACCATCAGCGCCCGGGCCACCAGGAGGCGGCGGGTCATGCCCTTCGAGTAGGTGTCCACCTTGTCGTCCAGGCGGTCGCCCAGGTCGGAGATGGCACGACCCCGGGCCAGCATCCGCTCCAAGTCGTGCTGGTCGCGGAAGAAGCTGGCGATGAACCGAAGGTACGCCTCGCCCTTGAGGTCCTTGTAGGCGCCCGCGTCCTCGGGGAGGTAGCTTATGCGCCGCCGCACCTCCTCCGCCTGGTCCACCACGTCGAAGCCGAGGACCTTGACGGTCCCGGCCGTGACCTGGAGCAGCGTGGAGACCACCCGCAGCGCGGTGGTCTTGCCGGCGCCGTTGGGGCCGATGAGGCCGAATATCTCGCCCTCCCGCACCGAGAACGATATCCCGTTGACCGCGCGGAAGTTGCCGTAGTCCTTCACCAGGTCCCGAACCTCGAGGGCATCCATGCCACCACCACCGACCACCACGTGGTCGGCCAGGGAATCGAACGGGCCGAGATAAAGCTTCTGGGATGAGTTGGCACGTCGTTGCTGGTGCTACGTGCTCTCTCCGGACCCGCCTCGCCTGATGTAGAGGAAGGCGGCGACCACGACGGCCGCCGCGACCATCGCGAGGACGGCCAAGGCGGTCATCACGTTGAAGTTGGCTATCTCCACCTTGTGCTCCGTCTCGCCGGTGTTCCCCAGGCCGTCGGTTGCCCGCACGGAGTAGCGCAGGTCCTCATTATCGCCCGTTTCTGTGGACCACTCGTGGACGTAGACGCCCTCCGCCTCGTGGACCATCACCATCCAGTCCCCGTCCCCGAGGCGTAGCTGGACGGATGCCACCCCTGACGCGTCCGTCACCTCCACCACGAACCTGACCACGCCATCCGCCCTGTCGCCGGGAGATCGGACATCCACCGTGGGGGGTGTGTTGTCGACCATGACCTCCCAGGTCATGATGGCCTTGTTGAAAGCGACGTCCTCAACGGTGATGGTGACGTTGTGGCTCCCGTCCGGGTACGCAGCGGATGGGAAGGTCCACCTGAGGGTCCCGCCATCCACGACGGGGGAGGGGGTCACCACGGTCCCATCGACATCTACCGTGATCCCATATAGGCCGTTGGCGTCCTTGACGGTCAACACGAAGGACACCTCGCCCGCCACCCGGTCTCCCTGGGAGGGAACGTCGACAGCCGTGAGAACGGGCGGTGTGTTGTCGAAGACTACCTGCATCGACCGTTCCGTCTCGTGGCCGATGACATCCATCGCCCAGATGTTGATGGTGTGGGTCCCATCCTCGTGGTCCCTAGTGTCGATGACGAACTCCTGACCGATGATATCGGTCCAGAGTGCCCCATCGATGTCGGCCTGGGCCTTGTCCAGGTACAGGTCCTCCACCAGGGCGTCCAGCGTAACCAGGCCCGACAGCACCTTGCCTTTCACCGGGGATACGAAGGTTATCTCCGGCGCGGTGTTGTCGATATGGACGACGGCCGTCACCTCCGTACGGTGACCCGCCGCGTCGGTGGCGGTGGCGGATATGGTGTGCTCACCGTCGGCGAAACCGATCATGTCCCACAATAGGGTGAACTGCCTCCTGTCGTAGGCCATGTCGTACCACTCATCGTCGTCGATGCGGACCCTCACCACGTCCACGGAGGTGTCGAAGTACATGTCAGTGACCATGACGTGCACAATCTTCATCGTCCCCTCGATGTGGCTGCCATTGGTGGGCTCCGTTATCACCAGTCTCGGGGGTGTGTTGTCGACCCGCAGGGAGATGGGGTCCGCCCTCTCGGAACTCAAGCCTGACGTGTCCCAGGCCCGAGCGGATAGGTGTACGATGCCCTCATCCAGACCACTTGTGTTAAGGCCGATCTCCCAGTACCCTGAGTCCGCGTTGTATTCGGCATAGTCCTTCGATACGCTGGGCAGGCCCGATACCTGGATCTCCACGTAGTCGATGCCCAGGGCATCCCTCGCCTCGACCTGCACGTGGAGGGGGCCCGAGACCATGGTGTCCTCGACAGGGTTGGACAGAAGGCAGGTGGGATCGTTGTTGTCGATCACCAGGTCCCTGGACACCTGGACCATGTGGCCCACGTCATCCGTCGCACGGAAGGCGACGGTGTGGTCCCCGTCATCCATGCCGTCCGTCATCAACGTGACCTCCCAAACACCTGGGTCTGAATAGGACCGTGTCATGGTGTTCCACGGGCTTTCGTCCATCTTGTACAGCACCATCCCGTCGGAGAGGGTGAAGGCACCGTCACGGGCTTCGACACGCAGCTCGAGGCTTTGGTCGGTCACCACCTCTCCCTCCAGCGGTGAATGGATGAACATAGTGGGATCCAGGGTGTCCACCCTGGTGGTGGTGTCACCCTCGCCCCCCGTGAGGGGCCCTGCATTGTCGACGTTGTCCCATGCCCGCATCCTGAAGTGGTAGATGGTGCCCTCCTCCCCGTGGAAGGTGGCGTGATTCACCGTCGCGCCAGTGAGCCATGCCGTCCAGGTGGAGTCGGTGGATCTCCTGTACTCCACGTCGAAGGTGTGATCGATCCGCAACCCCGAGCCCGGTGACGGGTCCCTGGCTGTCCAGTTCACCGTGAAGTCCAGTTCGGTGGAGTACGCCGGCGAGGTCATCCAGGTCTGGGGAACAAGGCTGTCCACGGTGAAGGTCCGTAAATCCGAGGGCTGCCCTAGCATGTAGGAATCGTACCCCGTCACACGCCATCGGTAGGTGACATCGTCCTCCAGGGCGTACCTGGTAGGGGTGACGAAGGTGGCCGTGGCACCCGGGGCGTACATGCCAGCGTCGAAGCCCTCCCCCGGGACCTGGTTGTAGCGTGACTGCCGCAAGTCGTAGGTGGTGGTGTTGGCATCATCGTCGAAGTCCGTCGTTGTGATCTGGAGCACGTACATCAGGGAATCGCCGTTGCTGTCGTCCGCCTCGAACTGGAACGATGGGGTCGCGTTGACCATCACGCCGTACCCGGGAGAATGCAGCTCCGGCATCGTGGAGGCGTTGTTGTACTCGATGTTAAGGTTGTAGACCCTGAGATTCCCTGCCGCGCTCGAGCGTATCCCGATCGGTACCGTGACCATTCCCTCCCCGTCGGGTGTGTTGGCCGGATCCTGCACGTAGGCCGTTATGGCATCTTCCAGGCTCGACGCCCGTGCGCCTATCTTCATCTCTCCGGCGAGGGACCATTCGACGGTTCCGTCGATCCCCACGTCCAGTCCCACGTCGGTGGGGAACGAGGAGGGTGTCAAGTTCGCTCTAATGTACCTGATGAAGTCCATCTTGCCGGCCACTGGGGCGTAGGTGTAGAACTTGAGCCAGAACTTCGTAGGTCGATTGGTGCTCGTGAACTTTGTCCCGTTGGTGAAGGACGACCAAGAGGAATTGTCCCAGGAGAAGTAGATCCACGTGGTCCCACCCCCCGAATCGATGGCGTGATGCACAGTCACCTCATCGAAGGCTGCCGGTTGGACCAGGGGTCCGGAGACCCACGTTGCGTAGAATCGGTCTTCCTGGTAGTAGAAGCTTGATGACTTCCCGACCGTGTTCGCCGTGACCAGATCGACCAGACCATCGTTCAAGATATCACCAGTGGAGACCATGTTGATCGGATGATCAGTGGTCATGTTCCAGATGGATCCATTGATCTCGCCCTTCCATTGCATCACAATGGATAGGTTCTTGTCCCATCCCCCCACCGCCACGTCGTTCAACCCGTCCCCGTTGAGGTCTCCGATGCTGGGCCATCCCTGCTTGGTCACGCGGCAGGGAACACCCTTGGCTTCGGACAAGTTCCCTTGTTGGTCCTGGTAGAGGATATGGAGCTTGTCAGAACTACCCCTGTTCGTCACCACGATGTCGTCCCGACCATCATTGCTGACGTCACCTGCGTCGATGCCCCATGCGGCGGTGTAGGCGTACCTCAGCTTGGAGCCGACGACGGTTATGTTGTAACTCGTCGAATCCTGATAGCAGACCTTGACGAATCCATACTTCTGGTTGTATCCCTTATCGTTGCTCGTCGAGAACGTCCAGGCCGTGTCGTTCAGGCCGTCATTATCGAAGTCGCCCACGGCACAGCCTCGTATCCTGTAGGTGCTGTTTGACAGCCCCCCAGTGCTCAGGTTCTGGTCGAACACCTTTTTGAAGGTCCCGTCCGACTTTTGCATGTAGATCATGGCATGACCATCACCTGCGGCGACCACCATATCGTCCCGGCTGTCGTTGGTGACATCGGCGATGACCAGGTCCCTCACGGGCCTACCAACGGAGATGTTGTGCCTCCTACCGTACCACCCGGATGTCAGGCTAAGCCACACGATCAGCTCCTTGCTCTCCTCGGTGCCCATAACGAAATCGTGGTCCTCGTCAGAGTCCACGTTCATCTGCCCGATCTTGGCTACCACGGGTCTGCCAGTGGCGTAGAAGAAGGATGCGGAGCCGCCCGCCCCGGTCCTAGTAACGATGATCGATCTTCCCCTATCTGGGTCCGATATGAGGGTGGCGTTCCGTCCGTCGTCATACATGTCCGCCGTGTCCACACTGGTGATATTCTGGCTACTCCAGCTGGTCATATTATATACAGGGGTTCTGAAGAGGCCAATGGTGTTCAGATCGAGGTGGAATCCCCTCTCGTCGTGGGTCAGGTGGTCGGCGGGGTCCGAGGTGCCCCGCGCCAGGTCGGTGCCGTTGTCGATGGTCACCGTAGTCGTCTCGCCCCTGTACGCGGTCCCCCCTATGTCCAACCAGGCATTCAATGCCGAGGACCACTTGGGCATCCGAACGGTTATGGAGGTGTTGTCGTACCCTCCGGACCAGTCGGTGAAGTTGATATCGATGGACCCCTCGCCGGAACCGAACGCGTCGATGGTGTCGTAGGCGGCCCGTGCATCGGAGGTGACGAGGCTCGTCATCAGGAGCATGAAGGTGACCATGAGACAAGCAGCAGGTACGATGTAGGAGTGCAGGTATCCACCCGACATGGAACTCAACCCCACTTGGATGCACACGAACCCCAGGCTTGATATTGTTTTTGGTCCCCAGCCGCTGGCCAACGTTCCAGAAAGGTTTATCGGCACGGAACGGACCTATCCCGTCCCGTCGGGTGGTGAGCAGTGGTCTTCGTGATAGGGGACATGGTGTGCACCGTGCTGGTGCTCGTGGGGCTCGCCTCACTGCTCTTCATGCTCTTCATCCCCACCCTGGCCGAGTACAGGAAGGGCAAGGGCATGGAGACCAGGCCCCTGGTCATCATCGTCATGGCCATCCTCATCGCCTCCCTGGTGGGCTACTCGACGTGGCTGTACATGGACTACCAGGTGTGGATCGAGACCGAGGAGGTGGAGTACACCCTCAACATCACCATGGCCGAACCCGTCCAGGGGGTGCTGTACGTGCCCATCTCGGTCAACACCGACATCCGGGAGGTCCTGGAGGCGGATTCGGACAACGGGACCTTCTCCATCGAGACCACGGCCAAGGGCGAGGCCCTGAGGGTGGTGTTCTCCGGGAACGTCTCCATCTCGGGCAAGCTGGTGCGCCGCGAGAACTTCGAGGGCATCGAGCTGACTATGCTGGACGACGAGAACCACCTGCCGGCGAGCCGCTACCACTGGATCGGGCTGGACACCGGGGGCCAGGAGAACGGCACGGTGTCGGTGGAACTCATGCTCCAGCACCACAGCATCTACGTGGACCAGTGGCACTGGACCTTCGAGGAGCTGGACGAGGGCTGGGTCGCGTACGACTTCCACTTCGAGAGGTACGACTTCTACTACGGCTGAGGGGGGGCCAGGCCACCCTGGTTCCCATTATTTGGAATGAGAGCCAGACGATACACCTTATAACCGTTGGCCTGGCATGTTGCCTCCGATGGACATGAGGACCCGACCAGCATACCATCGTGCGCTAGCATTGGCCCTTTTCGTCATGATGGCCGTCGTGCCAGCTGCCGCCCTGGTGCCCCTTCCCGCAACTGCGGAGGACCGGGCGCCCGCCACGATCACCCTGGACACCTCCACCACCTACCAGACCATCACCTCCTGGGAGGCCACCGCCTGGATGGGCCAGGACAGTTCCCCCAACGTGGCCAACTACTCCGCCGACGTGATGGACCTGGCCGTGGACGAGCTGGGCCTCAACCGCCTTCGCCTGGAGGTCCGGGCGGGCATCGAGAACCCCGAGGACTACTGGACCCAGTACCAGGAGGGCGTGGTGGACTACGCCTTCTGGCGCTCCCACCGGTACACCACCCTCAACGACGACGCCGACATCGACACCATCAACTGGTCGTCCTTCTACTTCTCCGAGCTGGACAACACCGTGGAGAAGGTGGTGCTGCCCTTCATGGCCAAGGTCACCGCCAGGGGCGAGACCCCCCTGATCAACCTCAACTACGTGGCCTTCACCTCCCAGAACGGGGTGGGCACCCAGTACATCCACGACGACGCCGACGAGTACGCCGAGATGATGCTGGCCACCTTCATCCACCTGGATGGCAACTACAGCCTGGTGCCCGACCACATCGAGGTCATCCTGGAGCCGGACAACGTGGCCCAGTGGGACGGCTACACCATCGGCAACGCCATCGTGGCCACCAAGGCCAAGCTGGCCGCCCACGGCTACCACCCCGAGTTCATCGCCCCCTCCAACACCAACATGGGAGGGGCCATCACCTACTTCGACCAGATGGCCAGCGTCACCGGCGCCGTGGCCTCCCTGGCCGAGCTCTCCTATCACCGGTACAGCGGCGTCTCCGACGCCAACCTGCAACTGATCGACCAGCGGAGGAGCGCCTACGGCATAGGCGCCTCGATGCTGGAGCACATCGGCTCGGGCCACGAGGACCTGTACAAGGACCTGTCCATCGCCAACTGCACCTCCTGGCAGCAGTTCGCCCTGGCGGGCTTCGGGCCCTCCGACGACGGCGGCGTGTACATGCTCATCGACGAGACCGACCCCGCCAACCCCGTGGTCACCATGGGCTCCCGGACCAAGTTCCTGCGCCAGTACTTCGCCTACGTCAGGCCCGGAGCCGTACGGGTGGGCGTCACCACCGACGACCCGGGCTTCCAGCCCCTGGCCTTCGTGAACCCGGACGGGAGGAACGTGGTCATCGTCAAGGCCGACGGGGCCGAGACCATCTCCTTTCGGGACCTGCCAGCGGGCACCTACGGCATCACCTACACCACCGCCACCCAGGACCACGTGCGCCTCAGCGACGCCACGGTGGGTTCGGGAGGATGGCTGTACGCCAGCATCCCTGCGGGCGGCGTGATCACCGTCTTCGAGATCCGCAGGGCCCCCGAGGTGAACTTCTCCCCCAACAACCCCGATGTCGAGCTTTACGAGGGCGACACCCAGACCTTCTCCGTCGCCCCCAAGGGACCCACCACGCCCGATCTCATCTACGAGTGGACCTACGACCATGTCCTCCACACGGGCTGGAACGTGTCCTGGTTCGAGTACGCGACCAACTACGACAGCGCGGGCAGCCACACGCTGACCGTCCTTGCCCGCGACGTGCGGGACCCCTCCCTCTACGCCACCTACACCTGGTACATCGACGTCTATGACGTCAACCGCGCCCCCACCATCCTGGACTACTCACCGGACACCTTGTGGATCGTCAACGAGACGGAAGCCGGTGAGGTGCTGTTCACCGTTTCGGCCACCGACGAGGACGGGGACGGCCTGACCTTCTACTGGTATGCCGACTCGCAGCTACAGCTCTCCGGCGACTACTCCACCTACACCTTCACCTACGACTTCTTCTCGGCGGGGGACCATGTGGTCACCGTCTCCGTCAACGACGGCACCGACACCACCTCGGTGACCTGGACCCTGAGGATCCTGGACGTGGACCGGCCCCCCGCGGTGCTGTCCCACGACCCCGAAGGCGACGTGACGGTGAACGAGACCGACTACGGCTACGTCAGCCTGTCGGTGGAGGCCTGGGACCCCGACGGGGACGGCCTGACCTACCAGTGGTATCTCAACGACGACCTGCAGTACGGCCAGTACCGGTCGTACTACACCTTCAGCTACAACCACGAATCCGCCGGGACCTACAGGGTCCGTGTGGCCATCACCGACGGCACCACCGAGATCGGCGTGGGCTGGCTCATAACCGTCATCGACGTCAACGTGCCGCCCAGGATCGACTACGTCTACCCGTCCTGGAGCCCGTACTACTACGAGGCCGAGAACTCCAGCCTCCAGTTCTCCGTCACCGCCACCGACCCCGAGGGCGAGGAGATGACCTACTACTGGGAGGTGGACGACGTGCCCGTCACCCCGGACGAGACGCCGTCCCAGTACACCTACCGCTGGGGCTTCGAGGAGGCGGGGGACCACCTGATCAACGTCACCGTCAGCGACGGCGAGGACGGCGACTCCTACTCGTGGACGCTGCACATCTACGACACCAACCGGCCCCCGGTCATCGACGCGGTCGACCCCGACACCCACAAGAACATCAGCGGGGCCAAGCCCCTGCAGTTGGAGGTCTTCGCCTCCGACCCCGACGACGACGACAACCTGACCTACTACTGGTACCTCAACGGGACCCTGGTGGAGGGCGCCGAGGGGCCCATCTTCATCCTCCAGGTGGACGAGGCCTACGGCAACTACACCGTGCAGGCGATAGTGTACGACGAGAGCTACTCCTTCGCCAGCCACCAGTTCAACGTCACCGTGGACCCGACCCTGGACGACGTGCCGCCCTTCGAGTTCCCCTGGTGGGGCTACATCGTGGCGGGCGTGCTGTTCGCGGTGGTATTCGTGGGCCTCCTGTGGTGGGCCATGGAGCGGGAGAGGCGGAAGTCGACGCAGTTGTACGGGTAGAATCGACCAGAGGATCAGGAGCGTTTCCTCAGCACCCTCTCGATGGACCACCTGCCGCGCCCGAACTCCCCTGAGAGGACCTCCATGGACCTTGCCTTCGTCAAGCCCTCTTCACGAAGGGAATCATATCGGTCCAGCAACCGCTGGACCTCACCGTCGGTCCACCGCTTGCCCTGGTTGAACAGCCGGTCCCCCTCCGGGACCCGCAGCTCCCCCAGCAGGCCACCGGGCACCACGCCCTCCATCCTCCTGACGCCCTCCCGGAAGATCCCCTCGGACACCTCGAAGCCCACGAACCTCCTCCCCAGCCCCACGGCCACCCGGGCCGTCGAGAAGCCGCCCATGAACAGGTCGCAGACCAGGTCGCCCTCGTCGGAGGAGTACTGCACCATCTTGACCAGCAGCTGGGTGGGCAGCTCGTTCTTGTTCTTCCTCCGGCCGGGCTTGTACTCCCTGTTGATGACCCACACGTCCTCCCGGTCGGCGTAGTTGAGGGAACCCCCGCCCGCGTCACGCTCCTGGGGTCCGAACCGGACGTTGGCATTGAAGGTCCGCTTACCGAGCCCCGGCCTCTCGTAGTAGAGGATGTGGTAGTGGGAGGAGATGTACTTGCGGCGGGTGTGGACGCCGAAGTTGTACCTCCACACGATGTGGTTGACCTCCCGAAGGTCGGTGGCCCGCAGCGCGTCCAGGATGTGGTAGAGGTTGGTGTAGCCGGACACGATGTAGATGCTGCCGTTGGGGCGCAGGACCCGGGCCGCCTCTGCGACCCACGCGTGGGTGAAGTCGCTGTACTCCTCCGCCGGCACCTCCACGTAGCCGTCAACCACGAACTCCTCGGACCGGTTGTAGTGCTTGTGGAGCCGGTCGCCGCCGATGCCGTAGGGCGGGTCCGTCACGATGAGGTCGACGGAGCCGTCGGGCAGGTGACGGCGGGCGCCCTCGACGCAGTCGCCGTTGAAGAATCGGTTGCCGTCGGTCTCGACCACTCTCATCTCAGGGATGGATAACCACTCCCTCAGCTTTATGTTTATCGCTCCGACCTAGAGGACACGGCCTTTCATCGGTGGCCCCTCTCCCAGAGCAGTCGCGGACCGTCCGCAACCTGCTGGTCCTGGGTGTGCTCATCGGCGTGGCATTCTTTGCGGTCCTCTTCGTCCGCCTCGCCCTGATGGCCTAGGGCTGGCGGGTCAACGGATATGCAATCCTTTTTACCACACGGGTTCATCCTCGTACGGGGTTGTGCATGCCGAGATCCCTGCCCGTGATCGTGATATTGCTGTTCATGGCGAGCGTGATGACGGGGCTGACACCGGAGATCGGAGGGGCGGAAGGTGGGACATCGTCCGAAGAGGACCGGTCGCCCCAGATATTCAGGGTCGACGACAGCGGGGGCCAGGCGTTCCTTACCATCCAGTCGGCCATCGACGCCGCCTCCCCGGGCGACATCGTCCGGGTCTACGACGGGACGTACTACGAGAACGTCACCATCGACAGGGGCGTCCACCTCATCGGCAACGGCAGCGCGGCGACCACCATCACCAACGACGGGTCGCGGGACGTGGTCACCGTCCACGCCAACGGATTCTCCATCAAGGGGTTCATGATCGGGAACTCGGGCAAGAAGGCCGCCGCCATCGCCCTCGACCGCGTCCACAGCGGTGTGGTGGAGGACTGCCATATCCCTCTGAAATTTCCGGGTCTCTATGGTATCCGTGGAGATGACGGATGCGACAATATCACCATCCGGAACTGCAACATATCGAAGGCCAGGAAGGCTGGCATCCAGCTAGGTGGGACGGGGAACCGGATCCTGAACTGTTCCTTCGCCCACAATAAAAGAGCGATATCCATCCACGGGGACGGCAGCACCATCGAGGACAATACATTCTTGGGGGACGACTACGGGGTGGACCTTGGGTACCTCCCCATGGATGTCCTGCTGATGGGGAACAGCTACACCTTCGCAAACTCCCTCGACGACATCCTGGAGGACCATCTGTGGACCATCACAACCGAGCCTAGGACGTCGCAATTGGCCGCGGGGGGGCTCACCCTCTCGGACCACGCCAGCCGGGCCTCGAGCCCGGGTCACCAGTGGAACGTCACCCTGAACGATGACGAGCCATGGGATGCCGTCGTCCTCCAGGACCAGAGCCAGATCCCTGGCTTCCCCACCTCCCAGAGCAGCTGGCAGAGGAGCCTCGAGGGGGCAACCACCCTGAACGGGATGATCGAGGACCTGGGCGCCGACACCGTGCTCCTCATGACATGGGGAAGGCGTGACGGTGACTCGACGAACCCGACCCTGTACCCCAACTTCACGGTGATGCAGGCCCGCCTGGAGGCGGGCTACAGGATGTACGCGGAGAACCTGTCGACGGAGCGCCGACCGGTCTACATCGCCCCCGTGGGACTGGCCTTCAAGGAGGTTCACGACCGGATCGCGGAGCAGGGCCAGGACCCCACCACGCCCGGGACGGTGTTCTACAACCTGTACACATCGGACGGGAGCCATCCCTCCCTCAGCGGCAGCTACCTGGCCTCGTGCGTGCTCTTCGCTACCCTCACGGGGCTGACCCCCGTGGATCGGACCGATGGCACGATACTGTCGGGCAGCCTGAAGAGGCTCCTCTGGGAGGTGGCGGATGATGTTGTGTTCAACCTGACCACCGCGTACGAGTACCCGTGGAGGAGGGCATCGGACAACCTCGTCTCGGGGAACGATTTCCATACCGACAGCAGGGGACTCACGATGATGTGCAACGCCTTCGGGAACGTCGTGACGAACAACTCCTTCGACGCTCCCATAGGCATAGGCGTCCGGGTGATGGACGCCAACAACACTGGCAACGTGTTCCACCACAACGGCTTCAACGATGACTTCTGGCCGTCCCATCTCGTCTATCTGGATGCATCGGGGAACATCTGGGACGACGGGGCCGAGGGCAACTACTGGTCTGACTATAGGGAGAGGTACCCCGACGCCACGAACGACGGGGTGGTCTGGGACATGCCCTACAATGTTGGAGGGGATGTGGACCGCTATCCCCTCGTGCGCTTCCACGCCTTCGATGACCTGGACCCGCCGACGGCCGATGCGGGTCCTGACTGGACCAAGGATGAGGGCAAGAAGGTCCTCTTCGATGGAGACCAAAGCCACGACAACGTGGGCATCGTCAACTACACTTGGAGCTTCGAGTACGACGGGGAGACCGTCCACCTGTACGGCCAGTATGTGGACTTCACCTTCGAGATCCCCGGTGTGTACAACGTCACCCTCAACGTCACGGACGCCGTGGGCAACTGGGGGGTGGACCACGCCATCATCACGATCCTGGACACGACATGGCCCACGGGGTGGATATCCCCCATCATGGGTCCCTTCGACCAGCACGACACTGTTACCCTGAACGGTTCCCGTTCCTACGACAATGTGGGGGTTGTCAACTGGACGTGGATGGTGGATTACCTCGACCGCTACATGAAGAGAGGCCAACTTTACGGTCCGGTAGTGGAACTGGTGGTCGATGACGCCGGTAGGTACACCGTCCACCTGACGGTGGTCGACGCTGCTGGCAACACCGGAACGGACCACCAGTCATTCACCGTCCTTGACACCGAGCGTCCGGACGCCGCTGCGGGCCCGGATGCGACCATCGACCAGGGGACATCCCACAGGCTCGACGCGCGGTACTCCTCCGACAACGTGGGCATAGTCTCCTACACGTGGACCTTCGAGGAGATGGGAACCACCATCGACCTTGATGGAGAAACGGTCTATTACCAGTTCATGTTCCCCGTTGCATACCTCGTCACCCTGGTCGTGGAGGACGATGCGGGGAACATCGCCAATGACACCGTCGCGGTGACGGTGCGGGACGCCTTACCACCCGTCGCGAATGCTGGCGTCCAAGTCACAATCATGCAGGGTGGACTGGTGACACTGAACGCACTGAACTCCACGGACAACGTGGGCATAGTCAGGTACCTCTGGACCTTCGAGTACGATGGATCCCCCATCGAGCTCGAGGGAGATGTTCTGGAGTTCATCTTCGAGATCATGGGCAGGCACTACATCACCCTGACAGTGTTCGATGCTGTGGGGCTCTCCAGCAACGACACGACGGACGTAACGGTGTTCGACAACTTCCCTCCCGTTGCTGACGCTGGGGAAGACCGGATGGTGGACCAGTGGGTCGAGGTGATCCTCGATGGTAGCAACTCCACGGACAACAAGGGTGTTGTCAGCTGGATCTGGACGTTCCAGTACTACCATGAGGACCATGAGCTGGATGGCGAGATGGTTCGCTTCACCTTCGAAGTCCCAGGGGACTACGTGATCACCCTCACCGTACGGGACATGATCGGGCACGAGGGAAACGACACCCTATCGATCCATGTTCGGGACACGATGCCGCCTGAGCTGGCCACGCCGGAGGACCTGGAGGCGAGACAGGGGGAGACGGTCCGGATGACAGCCCCGAATGCCATCGACAACGTGGGCATCGTCAAGTGGACGTGGACCTTCGTGGAGGGCGGCGAGACCGTCGTGCTGGAGGGCGAGGAGGTGGAGCACGTCTTCGAGGAGGCGGGCAGGTACGTGGTGACGCTGACGCTGGAGGACGCCGAGGGCAACTCGGCCCAGGAGAGCTTCACGGTGACGGTGAAGGGGAGCAGCTGGGTGTACGTGGGCATCCTGCTGCTCGTGGTCGCCATGGTGCTCATCGGTTATCTGTACCTCCGGAAGAAAGGGGATTGAGTGGTACGCGCAGTCCCGGGACCCGCGTATCCAGCGCCCACAAATATCATAATGGAGCACCATCATACCAATCCGGGGTGTTTCTTGTAGGGTTCCGCTGTAGTGCGTTGACATCGTTGGCCGTGCTCCTTCTCATCGCAGCCTCATCCTGCCTGCAGGACAGCTTGACGCAGGGGCCCGATGTATACGGACCGGCTGTGGGAGCGGGGGCCCCTCCTGCGGACCAGGGAACCGATCGGTCATCGACGGGAGGAGGGCTCCTGCTCTGCTCCTTCTTCGGGGGTGCGCAACCCGATACCGGAATGAAGGCCGTCCTGAACGAAGGTGGCGACATCGTTCTGGTAGGGACCACGAACGGCACCGACCTTCCCGTCACCACCGACGCACCCCAGAAGGAGTCCGGAGGCTCCGTGGACGCCTTCGTCGCCGTCCTCTCGGGTGACGGGAGCACCCTCCTCTTCTGCACCTACTTCGGAGGCTCGGGGGACGACTACGCAACGGGCATGACCCTCGACGAGCAGGGCAGGCTACACATGGTCGGGGTTTCCGACTCGACGGACTTCCCCACCACGGAGGGGTGCTACCAGCCGGAGAACGCGGGGTACTCCGACGCCTTCGCGTGCAAGATGGACCTCGCTAACGGCGCGGTCATCTACTCTACCCTGCTGGGCGGTTCCTACCCCGAGACGGAGTCCTCGGACCGGGTCCACTGGGTCACCGTTCACGTGGACAGCTCAGGCAAGGCGTGGCTCGTGGGTCTGACCTATTCTCCCGACTTCCCCGTCACCCCCGGATGCTACCAGGAGGAGGAGGGCGGCGACGGTGACGTTTTCGTGGCCCGCCTCAGCCTCGACGGGGGCGAGCTTGAGTACTCGACCTACCTCGGCGGGTACAACATTGACGTGGCCCTCGAGAGCCACATGGACGAGGAGGACCGGTTGGTGGTGGTAGGGACCACGACCTCCGGCAACTTCCCCACCACATCGGGCGTGTACCAGCCGGACTTGGCAGGCTACTGGGACGGATTCGTGGCGCGATTCTCCTCCGACGGTGGGACGCTGGAGATGTCCACGTTACTTGGCGGGGTGGGAAGGGACATCTTCATATCCATCGAGGTAAGCCCCGAGGGTGACATCTACTTCGCCGGATACGCCGATTCCTATGGATTCCCCACGACCGACGGCGCGTACCAGGAGGAGAGGGCGGGCTCCTATGACACCGTGGTGGGCAAGCTGAGCGGGGACGGGACGTCCCTGGAGTGGTCCACCTACCTGGGTGGCACCCAGTACGACATGGCCCTCGATCTTTGTTTCCTCGACGATGGTTCCATATGCATCCTGGGGTTCACCAAGTCCGATGACTTCCCGACCACGCCAGGGGCATTCCAGGACGAGTTCGGGGGGGACGTGGATTCCACCATCAGCGTGCTGAGCGCCGACGGCGCCCAGCTGCTATTCTCCACGTACCTGGGCGGCGGGGGTTTCGAGTTCGGATCGACCGTGGTGGCGATCGGGGACATGACCGTCCTCGTTTCGGGGAGGACGAACTCGTCCGAATTCCCCGTCACGGAAGGGGCCTACGATGTCGACCTGGACATGGAGGAGGCGTACGTGGCCAAGTTCAGGTTCGACCTGGACACACCCGTCGCCGTAGCGGGACCAGATGTCGAGGTCGACCAGAGAGACACCGTGCACCTTGACGGCAGCCGTTCATCGGACAACGAAGGCATCATCAAGTTCACCTGGACCTTCGAGGACGGTGGGAGGTCGGCCACCCTCGAGGGGGAGAGGGTGCAGCACATCTTCGAGCACGCGGGGGAGTTCAACGTGACCCTCACTGTCGAGGACGACGGAGGGAGGACCGCCAGCGACAGCCTGACCGTCACTGTGAGGGACATCACGAGCCCCGTCGCGGAGGCAGGCACCTCGGTCATCGTCGGTCAGGGTGCCAATGTCACCCTGAACGCCCACAACTCCACAGACAACGTGGGGGTAGTCAGATGGGTGTGGACCTTCACATACGACGACACACCCTTGGAGGTCGAGGGTGATAACCTCACGTGGACCTTCGACATCATCGGTATGCACTGGATCGTACTGGAGGTGTTCGACGCCATGGACCTCTCAAGCACGGACGTGGTCGCTGTCACCGTCATCGACACAGAACACCCTGTGGCCGACGCGGGCAAGGACCTGACGGTTGACCAGGGCGACAACGTGACCCTCGATGGGAGCAACTCCACCGACAACGTGGGCGTTGTTAAGTGGACGTGGACGTTCATCTACCACGGCCAGGACTGGGAGCAGGGGAACGAGACGACCACCTTCGCATTCTCCACACCTGGGGAGTACGTCATCAACCTGATGGTGAGCGACGCCAACGACAACTCCGATATGGACTCCTTCATTGTCCGCGTGAGGGACACCCAGGACCCGACAGGGCCGAAACTCCAAGACCGGGATGTGAGGTCAGGAGACCGGGTAGAGCTCGACGCGAAGGGTGCTGTGGACAACGTGGGCATCGTCAAGTGGACGTGGACCTTCCTGGAAGGCGGCGAGACCGTCGTCCTCGAGGGCGAGGAGGTGGAGCACGTCTTCGAGGAGGCGGGCAGGTACGTGGTGACGCTGACGCTGGAGGACGCCGAGGGCAACTCCGCCCAGGAGAGATTCACGGTGACGGTGAAGGGCGACACCTGGCCATACGTGGCCCTGTTAATCGTCCTGGCCGTCCTGGTCGTGCTGGCGGTCCACTTCATGAGGCCCACGAGGACCGAGGAGGACTAGCGCTCCCCACACGGAGGCTCGGGTCCCACTGCAGTGGGATCAGCTTTCCACATCCCCTCCCCTCGCTGCCATCCACACAGGCCCCAGCAGCACGTAGCCGGACACCAGGGCCAGGGCGACGACCGCCATCACCCGGTAGAGGTCGTCGGTCCCCGGGACGTCCAGCTCCCTCATCACCCCGATGAGGACAAGGACCACCACCACGCAGACGACGAAGAGCACCGCGTACCTCCCCCTCACCTTGGGGTACCGGACGGGAGCCACCATCAGGAGGGCGGCGACGAACATGATGACGACGGCCGCCAACGACATCAGGTCATCCTCCCACCGGCCCGGATACAGGATGTGGCACACCATGATGGCCAGGAAGGCCATGGCGGGGGAGGCCAGGCCCGTGAAGTGCTGGTGAAGGTATCCCTTGGTGGTGAAGCGGTACAGCCGGAACCACCCCAGGCCTACAATGAGGACGGCGGTGAGGAGGACGAATGCGTCGAAGGCGGCGCCGTCGTAGGCGCCGGTGAAGACGACGGCGACCATCACGGCGGGGGCGGCGCAGAAGGTGATGGCATCGGAGATGGAGTCCAGGTGGCGGCCGAAGTCGTGCTTGGTGCCGAAGCGGCGGGCGGCCCAGCCGTCGGCGCCGTCGAAGACGAAGCCCAGCAGGATGAGGGCGGACCCCCAGGTGATGTCCGGGGCCTGGGTGACCAGGAGGTATATGGCAAGGAGGCCGCAGATGCCGTTGGACACCGTGAGGACGTCGGCGATGCCCGCCTTCCGGATCCCACTGATGCCCGTGCAGCCTCCCTCCCGCTCTGCGGGTTATAAGGCGGGGTAGGGTATGAATGTTGGGAAGGTGGCCATGGAGGTTCGGATGGTGCTAGAGGCCAACGGGACGGGGAGGTGGTGGTGTGGGGGGGGCGCCCCGCGATGGGCCTTGGGACAAAATTCTAGGAGATACCCTTCCGAGGCCAGTGAGGTGTGATGTCCTCGAACACCTCGAGGTATCCAATCC
>CBDUQW010000019.1:0-46891 GCA_965369625.1 uncultured Thermoplasmata archaeon
GCGGGCCCAGCCTTCATGGGCATCCCGGTGCTGATGCTGCTACCCCTCTTCTTCTTCGTGGGGTTCAGTTACATCGCCTACGCCTACGAGCCGAGGATGTGGTGCAAGTACTACTGCCCCCTGGGCGGCTTCCTGGCCCTCCTTGACAAACTATCCTACCATCGGGTCTACATCGAGCCCCACACCTGCATCGAGTGCCGCAGGTGCGAGAAGGTCTGCCCGATGGACATCGAGATCGTGGAGGAGACCCGGTACAAGCTGCTCCAGGACCCCGAGGTCAGGGAGGCGATAGGAGCGACGGACGACAACCCCGACCCCCTGTACAACACCAACTTCCACTTCCTGCCCGATGATGTCAAGGAGCTGCTGGAGAGGAAGTCGTACGAGTACCGCATCCCCCCTGGTGAGTGCATCCGGTGCTACAAGTGCACCGAGGTGTGCCATGTCAAGACGAAGGCGTCCCAGAAGGAGAAGTTCCTCCCGCCCGCGACCCGGAAGACCCACTTCGAGGAGGTGGCATCGGGTCTGACGGAGGAGGAGGCCGTCATCGAGGCGGACCGTTGCCTCAACTGCGTGGACGCCCCTTGCAGGATGACGTGCCCGGCCAACATCGACGTGCCCAAGTACGTCAACCAGATCAGTCTGAGGGACTTCAGGGGCTCCCTGGAGACCGTCATCGACCGGGCGCCACTGCCCGGCACGCTGGGTCGGGTCTGCCCCGCCCCTTGCATGGACGTGTGCCGTCGCGGCAAGAACGGCGACCCCATCCAGATCCGTCTGCTCAAGCGCTTCGTGTCCGACAAGTACATCGATACCCACTCGAACGTGGTGCGGGAGCCGCCCACGGGCAAGCGGGTGGCCATCGTGGGCTCTGGCCCCGCAGGCCTCACCGTCGCCTACCGGCTCTCCGTCAAGGGCCACGATGTGGAGCTGTTCGAGGAGCTGCCGGTGCTGGGCGGCATGCTGAGGGTCGGCATCCCCGACTACAGACTGCCCCCGGAGGACCTGATGTTGGAGATCAACTGGATCGGGGACCAGGGTGTGAGGTACCACACTGGAGTGTCCATCGGCACCGACATCACCCTGGAGAAGCTCTCCGAGGACTACGACGCGGTGCTCCTCGCCGTTGGCGCCCACCGGCCGAAGACGCTGCGCCTCGAGGGCGAGGACCGCATCGAGGGGGTCATGTCCGCCACCAAGTTCCTCAAGGACGTGAACCTGGGAGAGGAGGTCGTCATCGGACGCCGCGTCGGCGTCGTGGGTGGAGGCAACGTGGCCATGGACTGTGTCCGCACCTCCGTGCGCATAGGTGCCAACAAGGTCTACTGCATCTACCGTCGGGCCCGGGAGCAGATGCCGGCCGCCGACATCGAGATCGTGGAGGCCATGGAGGAGGGCGTGGAGTTCATGTTCCTCACCAACCCGACCAAGCTCTACGAGGAGGGTGGCAAGCTCACGGGCGTCCAGCTCTTGAAGATGGAGCTGGGCGAGCCCGACTCGTCGGGCCGTCGCCGGCCCGTACCCATCGAGGACTCGGAGTACGACGTGGGACTGGACTGGATCATCCCGGCCATCTCCCAAGAGCCCATCCTGGACTGGCTCTCGGACGAGGCGGGCATCGAACTGACCCGCTGGAACACCTTCGCCGTGGACAAGAACTTCATGACCACCCGGCCTGGCGTCTTCGCCTGCGGCGACGACGAGCTGGGTCCGGCCACGGTCATCGAGGCCATCGGTCAGGGAAACCGCACCGCCAAGGGCATGCACAAGTACCTGATGGGAAAGAAGTGAGGCCAACGGGGACGCCTGGCGTCCCCCTCCCCCATTTCCCCGCCTTCGGTGGCCTTATATATCCCGAGGACACTTCCTAACCTGCCTTAGGCACGAGGAGGGATCGCCTTGCCGTATGAGACCATCAAGACCTACGTCGAGGGTCTGGACGAGAAGATGGAGGGGGGTATACCCAAGGGTCATTCGGTGCTCATCGCGGGCACCGCTGGTACCATGAAATCGACCTTCGTGTTCTCGGTGCTGTACCACAACGCCACCCACAAGAAGAAGCACGGGGTGTACATCACCCTCGAGCAGAGCGAGGAGAGCCTGTACGCCCAGATGGAGGCCATGGGGTTCCGGGTCGGCCTGGTCAAGGACAACATCACCTTCGTGGACGTGTCCAAGATCCGGGGGGGCCTGGACGACTACGGCAAGTCGGGCGCGTGGGTGGACTTCATCACCGAGGTCATCATGGAGATACATGGGTTCAAGCACATCGACATCATCGCCTTCGACTCCCTGGGACTCATCGAGGTCATGACGGACATGAAGAACCCCAGGCGGGACCTGTTCGGCATGATGAGCCTCTTCAACAAGCTGGGCGCCACCTCGCTGATGATCTCTGAGATGACCCAGGGGTCCGACCTCTTCGGCCGCAACGACGAGGACTTCCTCGTCGACGGCATCATCCACCTTCGCCAGCACGAGGTCCACGACGTGGACTACGAGAGTCGCATGAGGGTGGTGAAGATGAGGGGCGTGAAGCACACCACGTCGTACCACCAGGTCCACTTCAAGGACGGACGGTTCTCCATCAGCTCCATCGTGCCGGACTGAGGACCCCGCTCAGTAGCCCACATCGGGCATCGTTCCCACGGGGAAGCGCTCCTCGTTCAGCCTGTTCTTGGCATGGAGCTCGGCAGAGAGGTCCAGCTCCATCGACCTGGCACACTTACCCAGGGCCTCCAGCAGAACGGTGACCGAGGCCGCCATCGCGTCGCCGACCCCGCTCTCGCCCAGGGTCCCCGCGACCTCCCGGGTGATGGTGGAGGCCCGGGCGGCCATGAGGAGGAAGCTGGCGGCCACCATCACCTCCTCTGCGGCCTCCTTCGGGCTCAGCTCGCGGGGGCCCGCATCCGCCATCACCTGGGAGAAGGTCATGCCGTCCGACGGCAGCTCCAGGTCCGTGGCGTTCGCCAGGCAGAAGGTGAAGTGCAGGACGTCGGCCAGCTCGGGCCCCGCCTCCGCGACCACGTCCTCGGGGACCGGGTCGCCGGACCTTCGCCACTGGAACAGCTCGAGGAGCTCGCCCGCCTCGACGGCCGCCGCCGAGGCCACGTTCACCGGGGCGTGGTAACGCCCCCATTCCCTGTCAGCGATGAACTTGGCCACGTCCTCCCGCATCAGCGAGAGCGTTGTGGATGTGTCGGACCACATTGCACGATGCCCCCCTACGACCCCATCGGATCCCCAACGGCGACCTCAACCCTTCCAGGCCTTGAGGGCCTCGGCCGCCTTGGACATGTTGTCAGTGGTGAAGGCCACCTCCGTGCGTCCCCCCTTTCGGGAGAGGAAGTAGATGTTCTCGATCTGTATCATCCTGCGGGCCAGCCTGCGCGTCAGCTTGGCGATCTCGCCGGGCCGGTCGGGCATCACGACGGACAGGACCTCCCTCTCGGTGAACTTGGCCTTCGCCCCGGCCAGGGTGGCCCGGGCGGTGGCCTCGTCGTCGGTGACCACCTTGAGGATGAGGTTGGCCCCAGGGACCTCCGAGGAGATGCCGCGGATGTTCACGCCGTTCTGGGCGAGGGCCTCTGCGATCCTCGCCATCGCGCTGGGCTTCTTTTCAAGGACTATCTCGAACTGCTTCACTGCCACACCGTCCGGGGGTCCTGGGGATGGAGCGAGCGGCCTGCCTCAAGCACAGACTCTACACTTGCGCGGGCGACGGTCGCTCCCCCGGTCCCTCCGCTATGGGGTTCGACTCGAGGCGATATGTAGTTTTCGCCTTCCCGGGGGGGAGGGGCGACCTATAGGTGACCTATTTCCACCGGGTCCGCTTGTTGGACTTCCTCAGTACGCGCCAGCCCTTCTTCATGTCCACGCAAGAGCTGCTGCACACCATCAGCCTCTGGGATGCATCCATCATAGCAAGTCTCACCTCCCTCGTTCCTCTTGTTCGCCCTGGGGTCGGGCAGGGGCCGCGGGTTCCCGCTCTAACGACCTCTTGGCCTGCTCCTTGAGCTCCCTGATCTTGTCCACCGTCGGCATCACGGCTGCGAAGAGGTCCTCTCGGGCCTTCATGCCCTCGCGCACGAAGAACGCGACCGCCTCGGACCGGCTCCTGAAGACATCGAGCTCCACCAGCGCATCCAGGCGGCTCAGGTCCTCGTCATTGAGCCTGGTCATGACGGCATTGTCCCGGGCCCCCATCTTCTTGGACAGTTTCTGGTGGACCCTCTCGGTGATGTCCCTCTCCAGCTGTTCTTCGAAATCATCCGAGAAGGGGTCGTACCGCCCGCCACGCCGATTATCCCGCTTGTCTGTCATCGATCATATCTCCATTTTCGTATTTTGTAATTCGTAATAGGTAATCATCATATATATAATTTATGTTACATGCGTCGAACAGAGGTGGGGAACCATCGCAAGGAGGATGGAAAGGGTTATCGCCGACCGAAGCTTCCTGTGCTCCCGTGGAGGAACAGGAGATAGACGGAAGGCCTATCGTGGGCCTGGTGGTCAATCCCGTCGCCGGGATGGGCGGCCGGGTGGGCCTGAAGGGCACCGACGGCAAGCTCATGCTGGCGGAGGCCCTGGACAGGGGCGCGGAGCCCGTGGCCCCTGGTTGCGTCCTCAGGTTCCTCGAGAGGCTGGGGACGGACGCGGCCTCGGTCCGCTGGTCCACCTGCGCCTTCGACATGGGCGCCGACATGCTGTCCGAGGTGGGTCTTCTCGAGCGGAGGGACTTCCACGTGGCCTACACGCCTCCGAAGGTGGAGGAGACGGGGCCCGAGGACACCGTCCGGGCCTGCAAGGCATTCCTCCGTCAGGAGGTGGAGCTGGTCGTGTTCTGCGGTGGCGACGGCACCGCCCGGGACGTGCTGGGCGCCGTCGAGGACAGCGTACCCGTCCTGGGCCTGCCCGCGGGTGTCAAGATGTTCTCGGGGATCTTCGCCCTCAGCCCCGAGGCGGCCGCCGATATCCTGAGGGCCCACCTGGCCGGTGAGACCGAGGTGGGAGAGGGCGAGGTGGTGGACGTGGACGAGGAGGCGTACAGGGAGGGGCGACTGGCCGTCTCCCTCTACGGGACCATGCGCATCCTCAGGGCCCGGTCCCTCATCCAGGACGCGAAGCGGGTCTCCTCGCTGGGCGACGAGGGGGCGGTCCAGGAGCAAGCGGCCCGCTACGTGGTGGAGATGCTGGAGGAGGCGGGCGATCCCGTCACCGTGCTGGGAGCGGGAACGACCGTGGAGGCGGTCGCCCGCTTGCTGGGGGTCCCCAAGACCCCCCTGGGGGTGGACGTGGTCGAGGACGGCCATCTCCTGGTCGCCGATGCCTCGGAGGCGGACCTCCTCAAGGTCCTGGCGGGTGTGGACAACGTCAGGATCGTCCTCAGTCCCATAGGTGCCCAGGGCTTCCTTCTGGGAAGGGGCAACCAGCAGATCTCCCCCGACGTCCTGGAGGCGGCCGGCGGTCCGGGTGCCCTGTTGATAGTGGCCACCCCCCACAAGCTGCGGTCGATGGAGGTGCTCCGCGTGGACACGGGCGACCCCGAGCTGGACGGCCGGCTGGCTGGGATGCAGAGGATCGTCTCGGGATACCACGACGTGACCATGAGGCGGCTGGAGGCGGCCTCGGCGCCGCCCCGGTGACCCGGAGCTCCCTAGTCGGTGAGCCCGAGCACCTTGTCGTATCCGTACATGTCCATGAAGCCGTGGCCCGAGACGTTGAAGGCGATGACCTTCTCCTCCCCGGTCTCCTTGCAGCGCAGGGCCTCGTCGATGCCGGCGCATATGCCGTAGGCCGACTCGGGCGCGGGCAGGAAACCCTCGGACCGCATGAACACCTGCATGCTCTGGAACACGTGCTTCTCGTCCTGGGGGTACGCCACGGTATCGATGTAGCCCTCGTGACGCAGCAGGCTCAGGATGGGGCTGGCGCCGTGGTACCGCAGGCCGTCACCCCAGATCGGTTCCATCCGGGTCTCGTGGCCCAGGGAGCACATCTTGAGCATGGGGGTGAGGCCGGCGTGGTCGCCGTGGTCGTACATGTACTCGCCCTGCATGTTGGGGGAGACCTCGGACTGGGCCGCCACGAACTTGATGTCCTTGCCCTTTTTGAGGCGCTCGCCGATGAAGGGGATGGTGAAGCCGCCGAAGTTGGACCCGCCGCCCAGGCAGGAGAACATGATGTCGGGGTAGTCGTCGGCCAGCTCGAACTGCTTCATCGTCTCGAGGCCGATGATGGTCTGGTGGAGGATGACGTGGTTGAGCACCGAGCCCAGGGTGTACACGGCCGTTTCATCGTTGAGGGCGTCCTCGAGACCCTCGGAGATGGCGATGGCCAGGCTGCCCGGGTCCTCGGGGTCCTTGTCGTACAGCTCCTTGCCTGACTTGGTCAGCGGGCTGGGGGAGGCGTGGACGTCGGCGCCGTAGAGCTTCATGAGCTGCAGCCGCTCCTTCTTCCACCTGTGGACGGCCCGGACCCAGTACACCGTGACGTCGAGGCCGACCACGGAGCAGGCGTACGACAGGGCGGTGCCCCACTGGCCCGCGCCCGTCTCCGTGGTGATCCTCTCCATGCCCTGCTGCTTGGCGTAGTACGCCTGGGCCAGGGCGGTGTTGACCTTGTGGCTCCCGGTGGGGGAGTAGAACTCGGACTTGTAGTAGATCCTGGCAGGCGTGCCCAGCTTCTCCTCCAGCTTCAGGGCGCGGAACAGGGCGCGTGGCCGGCCCGCCTGCTTGTAAAGGTCCAGCACGGGCTCGGGGATGTCGATCCACCTGTCCTCGGAGAACTCCTGCTTGAGGCACTCGCCCGCGAAGAGCTTGGGGAGGTTGGCGAGCCGGGAGGGCTTGCCGTCATCGGGGTCCTTGTACGGAGGGAAGGGCACCGGCAGGTCCGGCAATATGTTGTACCATTGCCTTGGTATCTCATCCGGCGAAATGTTGTACTGCACTGACTTGTTGACCATCACTATACCTCTACTTCCTCTTCTCCCCCATCAGAAGGGTATCGTTGGGAGGGGTGGGTGGAACGGTCTGGCTGGTAATAAACCTTAGGGGCCACCGAGGTGGTCGATATACTTTCTCGAGTGCTTCAGCATCTGTCGGTCCCGCACGGCTCCAGCTGCGCGGTGAAGTGCCGCAGTATCCGGGGGGCCTGCACGATCCTGTAGCCGCCCAGCTCGTCGGCGTGCTCGACTATCTCGCCCGCGGTGTCGGCCACGTGCTCCAGCTGGGAGATGGTGTACACGCGCCTCGGCAGCGCGAGCCGCACCAGCTCCATCTCGGGGAACTTCATCTCGCCCGTCCCCGGGTCGGGGGCGGCGAACATCAGCGAGCCTATCTCCACCACGCGGACCCCGCCCCGCAGGTACATCTCCACGGTGAGGGTCTGTCCGGGGAACTCCTCCCTGGGGATGTGGGGGAGGGCCCGCTTGGCGTCCACGTAGACGGCGTGGGCACCCGTCGGGGTCATGATGGGCACGCCACGTTCCTGGAGGGCGTCAGCCAGGAACTTGGTGTGGTGGTATCGGTACGAGAGGTAGTTCTCGTCCAGGACCTCGCGCAGGCCGATGGCCATGCCCTCCAGGTCCCTTCCCGCGAGGCCGCCGTAGGAGGGGAAGCCCTCCACCAGGATGAGCTTCTGGGCCACCCGCTCGAAGAGCTTGGGGTCACGGACGGCGAGGAAGCCGCCGATGTTGACCATGCCGTCCTTCTTGGCCGACATGGTGGCGCCGTCGACGTACGAGAACATCTCGGTGACGATCTCGGGTATGGGCCTGTCGGCGTAGCCCTCCTCGCGCAGCTTGATGAACCATGCGTTCTCGGCGAACCGGCAGGCGTCGAAGAAGATGGGGATCTTGTGCTCCCGGGCGATCTGGCTGACCTCCCGGATGTTCGCCATCGACACTGGCTGGCCGCCTCCCGAGTTGTTGGTGATGGTGATGAAGATGGCCGGGATGTGCCTAGCGCCCACGTACTCGACGGTCTGCCGCAGCTTGTCCACGTCCATGTTGCCCTTGAAGGGGTGGTCCGACTCCAGGTCGAACAGGTCGGGGGTGGGCAGGTTGCGCGCCTCGGCCCCCTGGGCCTCCACGTTGGCCCGGGTGGTGTCGAAGTGCATGTTGTTGATGACGATGTCGCCGGGCTTGCATATGGACGAGAACAGCACGTTCTCGGCGGCGCGGCCCTGGTGGGTGGGCACGAAGTGCTCGAACCCGAACACGTCCCGGATGGAGTCGGCCAGGTTGAAGTAGTTCCGGCACTGGGCATAGGACTCGTCCCCCATCATCAGGCCGCCCCACTGGTTGGCGGACATGGCGGTGGTGCCGCTGTCGGTGAGGAGGTCGATGAACACGTCCTCGGCGGAGAGGCGGAACACGTTGTACCCCGCCTCCCTGATCTTCGCCTCCCTCACCTCCGGGGGGTGGAGCGTGATGGGCTCGACGACCTTGATACGGAACATCTCTGGGGGGGTGCGTGGCATGATGCATCGCCTCCTCACGGGCGGGCGGGGAAGGGCCCTTACCGTTGATAAGGCTTACCGTCGTTGGATATGAGGATGGCTCTACATTGGCCTCGTGATCGCCATCGTCGTGGTAGCTGTTGTCCCGTACGTCCACAACTGGAATGACCAATGACGTGGCCAAGCGGCCCAACCCAGGCGACCCATATTCCGCCCATAAATAAGGGATGGTATGACCAGGAGTAATTTCCAAGATTGGATACAGGCGGTAAACATATAAATATGGAAATCCCAAGTTGTCACCGGAACCCAGGCTATGGATAGCCTATGGGATGCACACCTATCCGGAGTGGAGGAAAATGGAAACTGCGAGCCCTACGCATAGAGCAGGAACGGTAAGTGTCGTGACGATGCTGGTACTGGCATCGTTCTTCATCGTGATCGCCTTGACGCCAGCCGTGGCTGCCAACGTGACAATGGGTGTTCCCACCAACGTGGCACCATCGTACATACGTGACGATTCGACGGCGATACCCATATTCGCCTTCGGCGCGGAGTCCGACGTGACCACCGACCGCCTGTCCCGGGTCGAGGTCGGCTTCGACACTTGGAGCGGCATATCAACAGGCGAGCTGAAGGACCGGAACAACAATGCCAGCCGCTCTGGCGTGGCCATCGTCCGCGACGACGGCGACACCGATGACGTCTTCGACGCGAACGACACGCCGGTGGACTCCTCCAGCATCAACTGGATGGGAGGCTGGCCCATAAATTACATCCGGATCGACTTCAACGCGCTCATCGACGAGCGTGTCCCGGACAGCCTCGACGGCAGCTACCAGTGGTTCGTCGTGATAAGGACCGACTGGCACATCGACAACAACGATCGTATCTATGCCCGGATAAGCACCAATGGCATCGACTACAGCGACGGCTCCAGTCATCCGAGCTCGACCGTCTACGCCACCACCATCAATGTTCGAGAGACGGAGTTCTTCGCTGTTGGCGACGGCAACATGAGGGCGAACGACGCCGAGGCGCAGCTCGGCCTCCGGATCCTGGATGGCGGCGCATACGAGAAGTTCGACAGTGTCACCCTGAACATGGTCTCCTCCAGCGGCTTCACCCAGTCCGACCTGGCGACCATCACCACCGATGCCGGGACCTCCGGGATCGCCCTCTACAGGAACAATGGTAACAGCGTATGGGGCGCGGGCGACGTGGAGGTGGACTGCACCTCTGTCGACACGAGCAACTGGCCCTTTGTCACCCTCTACCCTGATGACGAGGACCTTCCGAACTCACCGATCGGCTCCTACGCCTACTGGGTCGTGATAAGGACCTCCAGTACCATCGGTCACATGAACGCATTCTACACCTGGGGCATGGATGATGATATCCTAATAAACGGGACCCTAGACATTGATTTCGACAGGCAGGTCGACACCCCGGAGTCCGGTAACGGCCAATGGGAGTTCATCCGGGCGGACACGCAGGCCCCCCGATTGAACAGCTACTACTGGAGCGAGTGGTCCAGCTACCTCCACTGGACCGGTGGCATGGCCGGGACCCTGTGGTTCTCCAACACCGCGACCTGGACCCAGACCGCCAACCTGGTGGCCAACAGCGTGACTGACAGCTGGACGGGGGTCGAGTACGTCGACTTCTCCTACGAGGCCAGCCTGAACTCCGGTGGTTACAGAGACACCAGCCCTACCTACCAGTACACCTACGCCTTCGACTCCTGGGACACGGATGCCAGCGCGCCCATCACCCTCACCATGAGGGACTGGGCGGGGAACGTGGACACCTACGACGTCAAGTACGCCATGGACGTCACCGCGCCCGCCGTCACCATCGTGAACCCCGTCGACCTGGACACCGTGTCCGGCATCGTCAACATCCGGGCCTCGGCCACCGACGCCCAGTCCGGCGTGAGGTACACCTCGGCCATGGTCTCCTGGGACGGATGGTCCTGGTACATGATGCCCTGGGACGGCACCCACTTCACCTACAACTGGGATACCACCGTCCTGCCTGACGGCCAGCACCGTGTGATCGTCCAGGTCAGGGACGAGGTGAACAACCTGGGCTCGGCCCGGGCCAACGTCTACCTGGACAACACCGGTCCCGTCCCCACCATCCACTGGCCCACCGCGGGTCAGTACATGCACTCCGACAACGACATGTTCGTGGTCGCCACCGCCGCCGACGCATCCCCCATCGCCTCCATGGAGGCCCGGCTGGGGGCCGGCGTGTGGATGTCCATGACCTGGAACGCGGTGAACAGCACCTGGGAGGTCAACATGGGGGCACCGGGCGCGGGTACCCTCAACATCCAGGTGCGCGCTACGGACACCGAGGGCAACCTGGGACCCGTTACCTCCGTCGTCGCCTTCGGCGACGCAAACGACCCCTCCATCACCGTTATCTCCCACGGAGAGGGGGACGAGGTGGGACAGACCATCACTATCAGGATTAACGCCTCTGACACTGAGCGGCTATCATCCGTCAAGGTGTACATATCGGGGACCATCACGATGCTGGTGGATGCCACCTTCAACCCCGCGACAGGTTACTACGAGGTCACCATCGACACCACGACCCTGACCGACGGCAGGTGGGTCATCGCCGCACTGGCCTTCGACGAGGCCGGCAGATACAACATTACCACACCGTTCAGCCTCACGGTGGACAACACCGAGCCCACCCTGGCGATACTGACCCCGACATCCGGCACCTACGTCTACGGCACATACACCATCACCGCTTCCGCCTCCGACACCGGCTCCGGCTTCGACATCGGCGGCCTCGCCCTGACCATCGATGGCGGGGCATGGCAGGCCATGACCCTGTCCGGCGGCGTCTGGTCGTACGACCTGGACACCACCGGCCTCGCCGACGGCCTGCACACCATCATCGTCGGCGCCGTCGACGACGCAGGCAACTTCGCGGTGAGGACCGTCACCATCGTGGTGGACAACACGCTGCCCACCGTGGCCGTGGTGGCTCCCTCCCAGGACGACTACCTGGAGGGCACCTACACCTTCGCCGTCAGCGCCATGGACAACATGGGCATCGCCAACGTGTCCGCCCGCATCGTGGGCCCCTCGTCCTCGATGGACGTGGCCCTCGGCTACAACGCCGCATCCGGTTTCTTCGAGTGGACCACCGACACCTCCACCTGGGAGGACGGCGTGTACACCATCAAGCCGTACGCCACCGAGCTGAGCGGAAGGGCCTACAACGGCGCCCTGTCCATCGGCTTCACGGTGGACAACAACGCCCCGTCCCTGGTGGTCGAGGCTCCCATGGACGGTGAGATCATCCTGAGCGAGACCTACCTCGTCATCGTTCAGGCCGACGATGAGGTCTTCGGCCTCATGCCGGGCGACGTCCAGTGGCGTGTGGATGCCAATCCGTGGATGGACATGGACACGGGCACCTCGGGCTGGACGGCCGACTGGTTCACCACCGACTACGCCGACGGCGAGCACACCCTGTCCTTCAGGGCCACCGATACCGCCGGCCACACCGTGACCCACAGCGTGAGGGTGACGGTGGACAACACCGACCCCGCCATCTCCCTCAACACGCCCTCCGAGGACGAGTTCGTGAACGGCGTGTACACCTTCTCCGCGCGCTCGGCTGACAGCCTCGGCGTGCGGTCGGTGGAGATGCACTTCGGGTTCTCCGACGCAGCGTGGTTGACCAACTCGATGTCCACCTACAACCCCTCCACCGGCTACTGGGAGTTGACCGTCGACACCGCGACCCTGCCCGAGGGGCAGGCGGTCATCAGCCTCACTGCGACGGACAACTCAGGAAGGATCACCGTGAGCAACGTGTACAATTTCGCGGTGGACAACAAGGCCCCCAGCCTGCTGCTCCTTAGCCCCATGCCCGGCGAGGTGGTCCTCGACGGCATGCTCGAGGTGCTGGTGAGCGCCAGCGACGAGGGCTTCGTCCTGGGCGACGGTAACGTGGAGTACAACCTGGACGCCACGGGATGGATGTCCATGAGCAACCTCTCGGGCGAGCCGTCCCTGTGGGGCTTCGACCTGAACACCACGGTGATGACCGACGGCGCGCACACCCTGGTCTTCAGGGTGACCGACCTCGCCGGCCACGCTACGTCCACCTTCGTGGACTTCATGGTGGACAACACCGACCCCACCTGCGGCATCATGTCGCCCTCGCAAGGGGAGTTCGTAATGGGCACGTACATCTTCCGGGTGTCGGCCACCGACGCCCTCGGCGTGGCCTCGGTGCATCTCGTCTTCGAGGGGATCCCGTCCCTGACGGAGGCCGATGCCAACTACAACCCCGCCATGGGGCTGTGGGAGTTCATGATCGACACCAGCACGCTGTACGACGCCGAGGCATCCGTCTCGGCCGTGGCGACCGACGCGTCGGGCCGCGAGTCCGCCATCGCCGGTCCCGTGGACTTCATCCTGGACAACAACGCACCCGTCATCTCCTTCGGCAACCCCGTCGAGGGCCAGATCATCACCGAGGGCGAGATCACCGTCACCGTCAGTGCGGTGGACGCCTTCTTCGACCTGGAGTTCGGGGACGTGTTCCTGAGCATCGACCACGGCAGCTGGATACCCATGGACCGGGACGGCGACGGCGACTTCGTCCACGACTGGAACACCTCCGGCCTGTCCGACGGCGTGCACAACCTGAAGGCCAAGGCCGAGGACGCCGCGGGATACACCGCCGAGGTCGCCATCAACGTGATAGTGGACAACCACCTCCCCGCCCTGGCCATAGTATCGCCCACCGACGGGCAGTTCGTCACCGGGATGATCAACTTCCAGGTGTCCTCCTCCGACGTGAGGGACATCGTGAGGGTCACCCTGGAGTGGGGCGAGGGCAACCCGGTGTTCGCCACCATCAACACCGCCACCAACTACTACGAGCACAGCCTGGACACCACCACCCTCGTGGACGGCACCTACGTGCTGACGGCGACCTCCGTCGACGGCTCGGGCCTGGTCTCCGAGGCCACGGTGGAGTTCCACGTGGACAACACCGAACCGGAGCTGGTGTTCACCGGTCCCCTGACCGGCGCCATCCTCGACGGAGAGGTCGAGGTCACCGCGGAGGCCTCCGACACCTTCATCGACACCCTGCAGTTCTCCGTCGACGGAGTGGGCTGGGTAGACATGGAGGACGGCAACGGCACCTTCGACAGCACCCTGTTCTCCGACGGGGCCCACACCATCACCGTCCGCGCCATCGACGGGTCGGGGAAGGCCACCGAGGCCTCCTCCGAGGTCACCATCGACAACGCGGCGCCCCTCCTGTCAGTGGCGGACTTCCCGGAGGACGGGGAGCACCTGGCCGGGGACAGGATGTTCTCGGTCTTCTCCTCCGACGCCGTCGGGGTCGTGGCCGTGACCGTCACCATCGGCGAGGAGTCCTGGCCCGTCTACCTCAACCCCCAGACCGGGTTCTACGAGTGGACCCTCGTCTCCACGGGCTTCGAGGACGGCGACCTGGAGCTGGTGTTCACCTCCTTCGATGCCGCCGGGCACGAGTCCACCCTCACCTGGGACGTCTTCGTCGACAACACCGCGCCCGTGATCGTGAGCCAGTCCCCCGGGGACGGCGCCACCGTCCAGGGCATCGTGCGCTTCGAGGCCGACGTCACCGACGACACCGGCGTCGAGTCGGTGCAGGTCCGCATCGGAAGTGGACCTTGGATGACCATGGTCGAGCAGGCCGACGGCACGTACCTGTACAAGTGGGAGACCACCTCCGACGACGACGCCGAGGACCTGGAGTACTCGCTCCGGGTGACCGACGACCTGGGCAACACCGAGGACACCGGTTACGGCATCGCCGTGGACAACCCGACCAACATGGCCTTCGTGGCCCTCCTGATCATCCTGGTGGTCCTGGTCCTCCTGGGCGTCTTCTTCATGAAGCAGAGGGAGAAGAAGGACGCCGAGGAGATGGAGGCCGGCGAGGGGATGGGGGCCGGCGAGGACCTCGGGGAGCTGGAGGACATCACCGCCGACTACGATGCCCTCGCGGGCCTCGAGATGTCCGCCGAGGCCGCCCCGGGCGAGAACGGCGTGCCCACCCCGGAGGAGCTGGCCGAGCAGGTCGAGGTGGAGCTAGAGGAGAAGACGATATAGAGAGGTCCCTCCTCCTGGCCAACCCCGGACCCTCCGAGGCGGGAGGGGTCGACCCCTGGACCGTAAGGTGCAATCATATTAAACGTGGGCCTCCTAGTCGAAGGCAGTTGGGGACGGGCGGATGTGATCGACCATCCCCCGACCTCGGAGTTGTTCTCAATGACGGTCGACCCAGACAATGGACCGATGGCGGGAACGGAGGGCGACGGGCCCGACGTGCGGTTGCTCTTCGTCTACAACGCGGACAGTGGCATCGTCAACGCCCTCAGGGACCTGGTGCACAAGAACGTCTCGCCCAGCACGTACCAGTGCAACCTGTGCGCCCTGACGTTCAGCAACGTGGGCATGCGCGGGGATTGGGCCGAGTTCGTCGACGGCCTCGGCTATCCCGTGGAGTTCCTCCACAGGGACGAGCTGCGTGAGCGCTACGGGGTGGACGACGTGCCCCTCCCGGCCGTGCTCCGGAGGGACACGGATGACGTCAGCGTCCTCATCCCCGCAGAGGAGATCGATAAGCTATGGACCCTGGACGAGCTCAAGGGCCTGGTCTCGATACGTGTGCGCGAGATGCGCGAGGGTGGAAAAGAGGGGTGAGCCTGTAGCTGCTCAGTCCTTGGCCTCCAGCTCCTTCAGTATCAGGGAGGCCACGTGCTCCTTCAGGTCCTCGTAGGACGAGAAGGGGGAGTAGTTCTCCGATATATTGCATCTCAGGCACTGCACCAGCACCTTGTCCCCATTGGTGGTCACCTTCGCCCGCATCCGACAGCGCGGGCAGATGGCGTCCCGGACCTCCACCTCGCGCCTGCCGTCGGCGTAGGTGGTCAGAACGTAGGGCCAGACCATGCGCTTCCAGGCGAAGGTGTCCTGGGTCCTCCTTCCCTCGGCTCCTGTCATGGCGAAGTGGAACCGTTGGACCTATTTAACGGATGTGGCGGAAGGGCCAGGGGTCCCGGCCTTCGCCCTCGGACACGCCAGAGGAGGCCATGTGGTTGTTCCGTCCCTCGCGAATCATGCCATTATCTATATTAATCACCTACCACCATCCGCTCGTGAGTAGTGGAGGGATTAGTCTTGATGGACAGGGTCGAGTCGGGGATTCCTGGTCTTGACGAAATGATCGAGGGCGGTTTCGTCCTACCATCGGCGGTGCTCATCGCGGGCGCCCCGGGTACTGGAAAGACCACCCTCGCGGTGCAGAGCCTGTTCTACGGCGCCCGCAAGGGCGAGACGGGAATGTTCATCACCGCGATCTCGGAACCGAACTGGGTGGTGCAGAAGTTCCTGGGTTCCTTCCAGTTCTACGACCAGAACCTTATTGACCAGGGCCGCGTGATCTTCGTGGACGTGGGAGAGGCGTTGAGGGACGACCCATTCGTCGTCCTGGATGTGATACAGACCGAGGTGGACAGGTACTCCCCCAACCGTCTGGTCATCGACCCCGTGTCGGTGATGCGCATCGCCATCGACGACGACAGGCGCTACAGGGAGTTCCTCCACGACCTGATCACCTACATGAAGGCCTTCAACTGCGTCAGCTTCCTGTCGGCAGAGTTCGACTACTCATCCATAACGACCGCCATGGAAGGTTACATGGTGGACTGCATACTGCTCCTCTCGTATCCCCGGGAGGAGAACGCCCGCCGCAAGTACCTGGAGGTGCTCAAGATGCGCGGGACCAAGCACCTGACGGGCGAGCAGTCCGTCGACATCGACAAGTCGGGTTTCATCGTGCAGCCTGGTCTCAGGTAGCGCCCACGATGATGGCCCGATGCTGGGGGTTGCGATTGTGAACGCCTTCCGCGTGGGCATCCGCTTGGTTGACGAGCGGTTACGCCTCGCTGAGGGCCCCACCCGCGTCCTTTTCATATCGTCCCCAGGGATAGATCCGGCACCCTACGGCGTGAACGCCGCCGTCGCCGCCCTCAAGGAGGGACTGGACGTCACTTACCTGGTCAACAACAAGCCAGCGGACGCCATCCGTGCGGTGGCGGACATCATGGGCTTCGACCTGGAGGAGTGGGAGTCCACCGGCCAGCTCAGGATACTGGACAGCTTCTCGGGCTACATGAACATACCATCCAACGAGGAGCACACCCTGGACACCCCCCAGGACATCAGCAAGATGATCGAGACCATCTGCGACCTGACGGAAAAGGGTAACGTGGTGGTCTTCGACAGCCTCTCGTCGTACATCGACATGTGCGAGCGCGGCGAGACGGAGGGCATGACCCGGCTCATGAGGGTGGTAGGCACCCTCTGCGAGGACCACCACTTCGTGGGACTGTTCTCCACGTGGGGCTACGAGCCCGAGAACATCAACACCATCAGGGAGGCCTTCGACACCGTGCTGGCGCTCCAGCCCGTCGAGCGGCTCACCATCGTCCGACAGTTCCTTCGGGCGGAGAAGATAGACGGGCAAGAGGTGTCCGACTTCGTCGTCCCCATCAAGGTCATGCAGCCCGGTGGCGTCCGGGTGTTCTTCCCCAAGATACTGGTCACGGGGCCCTTCCATTCGGGCAAGTCCAGCATCGTCCAGGCCATATCCACGTCCTCGGTCTCGGTGGACAGGCTCGGCACGACCATCGCCATGGACCACGGTTACCTGGACTACAAGGGTTTCGCCGCCGACGTCTACGGGACACCGGGCCAGGAGAAGTTCGACCCCATCCTGGAGTTCCTGGCCGAGGAGGCCGTCGCGGTGATCCTGGTGGTGGACGCCACCAAGCCCGACACCTTCGAGAGGGCCAGGACCATGCTCCAGCTGACCAAGGGGTACGCGCTGCCAATGGTGGTGGCGGCGAACTTCTCGGACCTGGAGGAGTCCATGACCCCCGACCAGGTCCGGGACGGGCTAGGCCTCCAGGAGGACGTCCCCGTCGTGCCAACGGTGGCCGTCCGGGGCGCGGGGGCCGACGAGCTGCTCGAGAACATGTTCGAGCTCCTCATGAGCGAGGAGGGGCTGACCCTGGACGAACCAGACAAGGAGGAGGACCATGAGGAAGATTGATTTCGAACGGGAGAAACCCCCGTCCACGGTGCACAGGCACCGCACGGGGATCGAAGGTCTGGACGACCTCCTCAATGGTGGGCTCAAGCCCGGAGCCCTGGGCCTGCTGCAGGGCCCCTCCATGTCCGGCCGTGGTACCCTCGCTCGACAGTACTTCTACCAGGGCCTCAAGGAGGACAACGCCAGCATCTACGTGACCACCAAGAACTTCACCGACGACATCATCACCCTGATGGAGGAGAAGCGCTGGGTGCTGGAGCCATACACCGGGAGCTACGTGTTCATAGACGCATACTCCCCCCAGTCCGACCCCTCCCTCAAGGACTCGATGGATGTCAAGTACGTGGCCTCGGTGGCGGACTTCGCCCGCCTCACCAACGCCATCGTCTCGTCCATGTCCGAGTACCTGGGAAGGGGCATCCACAACCAGCGGGTGGTCTTCGATTCCATCGACACCGTGCTGATGTACGTCTCCGCCCAGGGCGTGTACAGGTTCCTCTCCTACCTGCGGGCCAAGATCAAGGGCTTCAAGTCCTCTTCGATGTTCATGATCGAGCCCGACCTCCACGAGGACAGGCAGGTCAAGACCCTGTTCCAGCTGGCGGACGTCATCATCGAGGTCCGCCCCGACGAGGGCATCGTAGAGGTGACCCAGCCTGGTCTTCCCAAGAGGAGGGGCGCCTTCCGCGTCGGCGACACTGGCTGCGTCGTCGTCCCCGAGCCGTTGGACTGACCGTGGAGCTGGGACACAAAGGCTATTATCCAGGGGACCTTATGGCCCACCGTGAACCTCGGCGTCGCCTTACTGTTCTCCATCGCGGGCTTCGTCTTCCTCTGGAAGGGTGCCGACTGGCTGGTCGGCGGCTCCTCGAGGCTGGCACTGGGCGCCAAGGTCACCCCCATCGTCATCGGGATCACCATCGTGGCCTTCGGCACATCCCTTCCCGAGATGGCCGTGAGCCTCACAGCCAGCGCAAAGGGGCAGCCCGATATCACCCTGGGCAACGTCATCGGCTCCAACATCGCCAACATCCTGCTGGTCCTGGGCATCGCCGCCGTCATCCGTCCCCTGGAGGTCTCCAAGCGCATCGTGACCCGCGACACCATGCTGGTCCTGGGCTCCGGCGTCATCCTCCTCTTGATGGCCATGACGGGTATCCTGACCAAGTGGATGGGGGCCATCATGCTGGTGTTCTTCGTGGCCTACATCGTCTACTACGTCCGTGACGCCCACAAGAACAAGATCGCCGCCGAGGTCCCTCCCGTGGGCGACCTGGGGTTGGGCGTCGCCGTGTTCCTCACCGGGGCGGGCATCGTCTGCATCCTCCTGGGAGCCGACATCCTCGTGGACTCCGCGGTCTACATCGCGGAGGAGATGGGCATCTCCCCCGCCATCATCGGCCTGACCATGATCGCCATCGGCACCTCCCTTCCGGAGCTGGCCACCTCCGCCGTGGCCTCCAAGCGAGGCGAGTCGGACATCTCCATCGGCAACGTCCTGGGCAGCAACGTGTTCAACATCCTGCTGGTCCTCGGCCTCTCGGCCTTCGTGGTGGGTGGCATCGTCGTCAGTTCCGTGATGCTGTGGGACATCCTCCTGATGACGGTGGTCTGCCTGTTCCTGGTGCCCACGCTTTGGACGGGTCACAAGCTGACCCGGGTCGAGGGGGTGTTCATGCTCATCGTGTACGCCGCGTACATCGGCAGCCTGGCCCTGCGCAGCGGCCTATGACGGTCCGGTCCCCGCACCCACCATATCCAGATATCGAGTCACCACACACACCCTGCGGACCTCGGGGTGGAACAGTATCCCGTAGAGGGGCAGTTCCTTGTGGGCGATGGCCTCCACGCAGCGCTCCGAACGGGCCAGCACACGGAAGGCCTCCAGGCCCTCCAGGTCGTACCTGTGGAGCCCGTACACCTCGATGGGTCCGGGAACGAGGGGGTTTCTCTCCACGGGCCATACCGGGACCATGCCGATCTCCTTTCCATCGACGAGCCGGCCTCCATGATGCACCGCGATGAGCTGCATACCGGCGCAGATGCCCAGGACGGGCCTCGTCGGGTCGCGGAGCCAGTCAAAGCGGTCCAGGTGGTCGAGGTAGCCGTCGTCCGCCAGGGCTGTGCCGCATATGATGACGGCCCTGGCCCCCTCCACATCCGCGTCGGACAGCCGATCGTACGGGACCACGCGTGCCTCCTCGCCGACGATTTTGGCGATGGGCTCTACGAACTCGGACCGGCTCAGCGGGTGCTGGCAGAGGTCGACCACGAGGATCACTCGTCGACCACCTCCGCGTCGTCGATGTGCAGCACGCCCGAGTCGCGCCGGAAGTCGGACGTGGTGGACCTCACGGCGATGCGTCCCCGGAACATGGGTGCGTCCAGCACCGTCGTCTCGATCTCACCACCCTCCCCTGCCGGGTGGATGCCGTGGCTCTCCCACAGGGCCGCCAGCTCGTCCCGCGTCACCCTGTCGATGGTGCGGCCGAGCCAGGACTCGTCCAGGGGCGGCGCGAAGACGCCGGTGATCATCACGGTGAACCCTCCATCCAGGAGCTCGTCCAGCAGGGCGAGCTGGTCCAGCTGCCACAGGGGGTTGAAGCAAAGAAGGCCCAGGTCGTCGCACACCCGTTGGACCCGCGTGGCCTGGTAGACGGAGCCCACGGCCCCCGTGACGATGCCCTCGATGCCATGGACATCGATGGCCTCCTCGATGGCGGCGGCCAGGTCCTTCAGCTCCTCCTCCTCGACACCGGGGGTCCGACGGACGACGATGGGCAGACCCATCGTCTGGGCCTGGAGCCGGGTCAGGTGGAGGTTGGGGGTGTGGAAGAAGAAGCTCTCCGGGTTGTCGGGCACGACGGTGACCAGGCACGCCACCTCGTCGTGCTCCGCCGCCCGGTGGACGGCCAGGCACGAGTCCTTTCCTCCTGAGAACAGGACGCCCAGCCTCATCGACCCTCGGAGGGGGCTGGGGGTATATCAAGAAGCGGTCCAAAACCTATTATATCGCCTCCGCCTCTCCCCTGACGGAGACTCCCATGGCCGAGCGGTTGGTACAGCACAAGCACTGCCCCGTCTGCAAGAAGGCTATGTCCACGGAGAGGGAGACCTGCTCCGACGAGTGCAGCGTCCTGCGCGAGGCCCAGACCAAGGAACGCAAGCGGACGATGTACTTCTTCTACTTCGCCATGGCGATCATGGTCGTCGTCCTAATCCTACAGTTCACCGGGGCCTTCTGAGGGGGCGGTGACCATGGTCCATGTGGCACTGGGAGGGACCTTCGAGGTCATCCACAAGGGCCACAGGGTCCTGCTGGCCAAGGCCTTCGCCCTCGGTGACGAGGTGCTCATCGGACTCACCTCCGACCACCTGGCGAACTCCACCAGGCCCAGGATGGTGAGACCCTACGAGGAACGGGAGTGGGCCCTCAGGTCGTACCTCGACCGGGCCTTCCCCGTGATGGACTACAGCATCCAGATGATATCGGACAGGTACGGCCCCGCGGTCGAGATGGAGGACCTGGACATACTGGTCGTCTCCGAGAACACCCACGACACGGGAATCGAGATCAACGACGTCCGGATGGAGCGGGGACTGCAACCGCTGCGGCTCGTCATGATCCCCCACATCCTGGCCGACGACGGGATACCCATCTCCTCCACCAGGGTCCTCGCCGGGGAATGCGATGCCGACGGACACCTGCCCGGGGCCCAGTAGCGGCCGGCCTGGCTCATCCCCTGAAGGATGGACGCAGGGACATGCGCACCGGAAGGGGCGTGGGCTCGAAGGGATAACCCTCCAGGTCCTCCTTCAAGAACAGTCGGAGCTCCTCGATGGTCATCTCCCGGGTCTCTCCCGACCTGAACCGCACGGGCAGCAGACCGCCCGCCGCCTCCTCCTTGTCGCCGTAGACGATGATGAGGGGGACCCACTCCGTCTCCGCGCCACGGATCTTCTTGCCCACCTTCTCCTCCCGGTCGTCCACGTCGGCGCGGGCGACGCCGTCGAGGACCGCGGCCATCTCCAGGCAGGGCTCCACGTGGTCCTTGCCCACGGGAACGAACCTGACCTGGGTGGGGGCCAGCCAGAGGGGGAACTCGCCCTTCTCGCCCTTGGCCATCCGGCGGGCCTGGTACTCGAGGATGGCGTAGAGGCACCGCTCGGTGGCACCGGAGACGGAGGTGTGCAGGATGATGGGATGGGCAGTCGTCCCGTCGGCCTTGGCGTACTCGATGCCGAAAAGCTCGGAGTTCTCCACGTCGATCTGCACGGTGGAGACGGCCCCCGCCTTGCCCTGGGTGTCGACCACGTTGAACTCGAACTTGGTCACGAAGTACGCGTACCGCTCGTCGAACAGCTCCAGGAGGACCGGTCGGCCCAGGGTCCGGACCATGCGCTCGTACCATTCCCTGTGCTCGTGGAAGAACTCCGTCTCGGCCCGGTAGGCCGCCTCGTAGGGCACCTCGAGGGAGCGCATCCACTCCATGCTCAGCTCGAACTGGTTGAAGAACTCCTCCTTGGCCTGGGGGATGTCGGCGCAGAAGGTGTGGAGGTCAGGCATGGTGAAGCTGCGCAGGCGCCGCAGGCCCATCACCTCGCCCGATTTCTCCCTGCGGAAGCTCTGCCTGGTGATCTCGAACAGGCGCAGGGGGAGGTTGCGGTAGCTGATGTTCATGTTGACGGCCGCAAGGAACTGACCGAAGCAGGCGGCGAAGCGCAGGAAGTACCGCTTCTTGCCGGAAAGGACCACGTACTGACGGGCGGGGAACCTCTCCATGTACTTCTTGAGGGAGGGGTGCTCGTAGTCGTACATCTGGGGGGTCTCCATCTCCATGGCCCCCGCGCGGTGGCACAGGTCCCGTATCAGGTGCTCGAGGAGGACCTTGATGACCTTGCCCTTGGGATACCACCGCAGGTTGCCCTGGTCCGAACCCGGCTCGTAGTCCACCAGCTCGTGACGCTGCATGAGCCCGATGTGTGCCGGCTCCTCGGAGGCCGTCCTGTCCTTCTTGGTCTCGTGGTGCACGAAGGTGGCCAGGTCCTCGTGGCTGCCGAAGGCGAAGCTGTCCGCCTCGAACAGCTCCCCCTCGGGGGTCAGCACGTGGAAGGTGGACCGCACCTTCTCCTCGTCGAGGACGGCCTTGCTCACCCCCGTCTCGCCCACGGGCTCGAAGGATATGTGGCGCGCCAGCTCTGCCAGGGGATGGCCCTTGCAGTTGAGGTTGAAGGACTTGTACCAGCCGAAGGCGGCCCGGTCCACGATGAGGTCCCGGGAGAGGAGCTCCAGCTCTATCTCCTTGAGGAGGGGCACCGCCACGTGGGCGGGTGCCAGGGAATTGCTCAGGTGGGCCCACGGGTAGAGCACCACGCGTGGAGCGCCCACCCGGCCCATGACGTCCGCGACCTCGTCCGCCACCCGCTGCACGAGGCCCCTCCCGTGATCGGCATCCTCCTTCTCCACGGTGATGAAGACCACCAGGCACTCGTCGAAGCTGTGGGCGCGCTCTCCCTCGATGGGCTCGGCGATGTCGCCCACTGGCTCGCGGGACTCGTACTCCAGGTGGTCCGAGTGTATGAACAGCAACCTCATGGTATCCTGGCGGCGTAGGGCCCAGGCTGCTTATTAGGTTTACGCGCGAACGGGGACCCGGTCTCATATCTTTTCCCTGAGCTCCGTGGGCACGCCCTCCAGCTCCCGGGCCTTGATCTCGTGCTCCTGGATCCTCTCCTGGAGCCGGATCTCCTTGATCTGGAGCTTGGCCAGCTGCTCGCGCAGGTGCTCCACCTCCCGGCGTTGCCTCTCGGCCTTCTCCAGGTTCTTGAGGTGGTGATGAAGGGCCTTCTCCTCTCGGTGGACCTCCTTCTTGATCTCCTTGGAGAGCTTCCGCTCCAGCCTGGTCGGTTCCTCTTCGAACATGTGCATCCCGCTTTCCAATGGGACGGCCCGGTATTAATATTTGACCCCCTGGGAACCGCCCCGGCGCATATGCGAAGGTTTTTACCTTCGAGGACCACTCCTTCCGGCGGGGTCGTTCGTTGCCGACTTGGTGCCCATCCTGCGGCGAGCTGGTCGAGGTCGACATGAGGTACTGTCCCAATTGCGGGAAGGAGGTCGGCCTCACCGCGGTGGGGAACCCCGCCGCCAGCTACCAGGCGCCCACCCACGCCGCGGCCATGCCGGCCTACGCCGCGCCCTACCCCGCGGGGCCCTATCCGGCGGCCCCATATCCCTACCCCTACTTCTACAAGCCACCGCTGACGGCCAAGAGGTCCGCGACCATCGCCGGTGGTATCCTGATGATGATCGACGGGATACTGGCCTTCTTCCTCGCCTTCATCATGCTCTTCGGGTTCGAGTCATGGCTGGCCATCCTCCTCTTCGCCGCCTTCACACTGACCATCGTGGGAGCGGTGGCCGCCTTCCAGTGCTCCGCCATCCACATGGCCATCGTGGGACCCCTGGTCCTCATCGGGGCCGGGCTATCGGTGATGACCATCGACGCCTTCCTTGTGATATTCGGCATCTTCGGCATCGCCCTGGGCTCCATCAGCCTGGGGCTGGTGGTCTTCGGTTGGTCGGACATGAAGATGAGGATGGAGCTCCGAAGGAACCCCCAGATGATGGCGATGCAGTCCCTCTACCAGGGGGGAGCGATGCCGCCGCAGCCGTACGGTGGCGCGCCTTCGGACCCGATGCTCAACCTGCGCAGGTAGGGCCCGGGACGGGACCATCGCTTGAGGTTCACTCCTCGTCCAGCTCGCACAGCCATTCAACGAGAGCGTCCACGTCGGAGGTCCTGACGGTCACGTCGATCTCGCCCAGGGGTGCGCCCCCCGTGGAGAAGTTGGGGACGTTGGCGACGGCGCTCTGCTTGTTGAGGGAGAAGAACAGCTCGCCGTCCTCGGCGCCATCGCGGAGGACCGAGCGGGCGGTGTCGCGGATACGCATCTCCCGGAGCCTCCGTCGGAAACGGGCCAGGGTGGCCGGGCCCTCCCCGTCGCCGGTCATGCGGCCATCGCCGATGGCCAGCTCGATGGTGGGGAACATGTTCGCGATGGCAAGGCCCACGAGCCCTGAGTCCTCCGTGGGATGGAAGGGGGTCGATATCTCCAGTACCAGGTCCTGGCAGGACGCGGGCGCGGAGGCCACCTCCAGGTGGTCGATCTCCTGTTCCTCCTCCGCGGTCCTTGCCAATCCCACACCCCTGGATGACGGCTCCCGCCGGGGACCGCCTCAGAAATCTATCTCCATGGGCTCGATGTCGATCTCGTCGGTGATGGTGGGCTCCAGTCCCAGTGGCCTGATGGAGGCGAACTCCTCCAGGTCGATGATGATGAAGTCCTCCTCGTAGGCCTCGATGAAGTCCATGGGCTCGCCCATGGGTCGCTCCTCCTCCACCTCGATCTCTATCAGGACGAAGCCCTCCTCGAGGGCGTCGTGCTCGAGGCACTTGTAGACCTCCATCACCTGGATGCTGTACTCGTGGGCGTCCATCTCGAGGATGTCCTCGAGGCGCTCTGCCTCGGGGACGAGGATGGCGCTCTCCAGCTCCTCGAGGCGCCGGACCATCTCCTCCAGCTCCTCCTCGGAATGGGAACGGGGGAAGCCCTTGGCCCGTCTCCTGGGAGGGGACGGCGTGTAGAGGTCCTGCTGGGTCAGGCGGGTCCCGTGGCGTAGCTGCCTGTCCACCTCGTCCTTGGTGATGAGGCGGAACTCCACCGTCTCGGACTCGCCCGCCGGGAGGACCGCTATGGACCCCTCCTCGTCCAGGGGGACGGCCCCGTAGGGGAGGGAGGGGTGGATGGATATGTTGCGCAGCGCCCACCTGCGTATGTTGGTCACGGTGACGTTGTACGTCGGCATCCGGTTGTGGATGTTCAGCATGGCCACGATGTGGGTGTCCAATCCTGAGATGGGTGCGCCGTCGACGCCCTGGGTCAGCGACTCGAAGCTGGCCTTGACCATGAAGGCGACGGCCACCTTCCTACCCGGTGCGACGGGACCCAGGGGCTTGCTGGCCGCGTCGATGAGCTCCAGACCCTCGGGGAGCTCGGGCTTGACGGACATGGCGGGGATCTCCGCGTCCCCCTCGTTGTCCAGGGAGATCACGTACTGGAGGGTGCCCTGGTCCTCGTGGATGCTCATCTCGACCGTCAGGTTGTAGTCGAGGAGGGGGAAGGGTGCGTAGATGCCCGTCTCGTCGATTATGGAGAACACGCCGCTGTCGTCGACCTCGTTGAAGGCGGCCTCGAGCTCGACCGCGGTGTCCTCGTCGACGACTTCGAAGGGCGCGCCCATGTCCTTCCCCTGGTCTTTCCCATCCCAAGTGCTCGGCAGGGTCGCTAGACCTAGGAGTACCTGGCATATGGAAAAAGGAGCTTCGCGTTCTTATGCCTTTCGACGTGGGAACCAGTGGAGGCGGGTCGTGAGGTGCCCGAAAGCGCGTCAACCTTCATATCGGGGATGGATGGTACACGTTGGGGGGGAAAGGACCCCCGGAGGCGCGGGCATCATGCGGGTCGGGATCGCCTACTACTCACGGAAGGGAACCACCGATGGACTGGCGGGCATGGTCGCCCGGGAGCTGCGGGAGAGGGGCCACGAGGTGGACATGGTGAGGATCAGGCACGTGAGGAGACCGGGGTTCCTCAAGGCGGCGAGGATGTCCATCAAGCGGGTGGGTGATGTGGAGCTGGACAACGTCGAGGCGGACCTCGACATGACCTCCGCCGACATGGTCGTGATCGGTGGACCGATCTTCGCGGGCAACGTCGACCCCTTCACCAGGACCTATCTCGCGAGGGCCAAGGGCCTCGAGGGGAAGCCCGCCGGCGTGTTCATCTGCTGCAGGAGCGGACCCGACGAGACCGGTGGGTACATCGGGATGCTGACCAAGCTGGCCACCGACAGGGGCCTCCTGGTGAAGGGCAGCCTGGCAGGCTCGACCAAGGTGAGGGACCAGTACGACCAGCTGTCCAAGGCCTTCGTGGAGGAGCTCTTGACCTCGTCAATGTGACGCCCCTCATTCTCCTCGTGCGGTGATGCCCACACCGAGAATGATATATACCGCCTGTGGCACTCATCCTCGGAGGACAATGACAGGGAACTCAGGGATCGGCGAGCTCGTGGGTGTGTACGAGGGGAACGACTTCCACCTGGGGTCGGCCTACCTCATCAAGGACGTGGATTCTGCCAGGCTCTACCGGATTTACAACTCCCTGGTGGAGGCGATGGACGACGGGCTTTGCATCTCCCGCTCCTTTCCCCACAAGATGATCGAGCAGCACGGCGTCACCAAAGGGGAGTTCATCTGGATGACCACCAACACCGTGGGCTTCGACCGGTACGTTAACCCCACCAACATCAGCATGATCCACATGGCCATCATAGACTTCATAAGGGCCACGCCCCGGGGCATCATCACCCTGGAGGGCGTCGAGTACCTGGTCTCCAACAACGGGTTCGACCCGATCCTGCGGCTCCTGCACGCCCTCAACGACAAGATCACCGTCTCCGACGCCGTCCTCCTGGTGACGATGGACGATCAGACCTTGGCACCCCGGGAGATGCGCATCCTGGAGAAGGACTTCGACAAGGTCCTCTGAGGTAATCTTTAACTCGGCCCATCCCGATAGGGCGAGCGGTGAGCCGTTGCTCGAGGGATGGCTGGAGAAGGCCCTGGAGGGAGGGGCGGAGTACGCAGACCTGCGGTCGATACACATAGAGAGGACCACCCTTGAGCTCAAGGACGGCAAGCTGAAGGAGGCCGTGGAGGGCGCCGAGGCCGGCTTTGGCCTCCGGGTCCTGGTGAACGGCAGCTGGGGCTTCTCCTCCGCCAACTCCATCACCCCCGAGGCGGGGATGGCAGCGGTGACCGGGGCCCTCTCCCTTGCCCGGGCGACCGCCGCGAGGGCGGGGGAGGCCGTGACCCTGGCCGAGGTGCCCGCGGTCGTCGACAGCGTCGTCTGGGAACCCCGGAAGGACCCCAGGAACGTGGCCATCGAGGAGAAGCTGGAGATGCTCCGTGACATGGAGGCGACCGCCCACACGGCGGAGCACCTGGCCACGGTGACCACGGTGTACTCCGAGGGTCGGAGGAGGCAGGAGATGTACACCAGCGAGGGCACCCACCTGATACTAGGGCTCACCCGGGTGCTGACCGTCGCCTCCCTCACCGGCCGCAAGGAGGGGGTGGTCTCCTCCGTCCGCTCTCGGGTAGGGGGCGTCGGAGGCTGGGAGGTCTTCGAGGAGAGGGACCCCCTGGAGGAGACCGAGCGTGGCGTGACCTCCCTCGAGACCCTGCTGGAGGCGGGCAAGGCCCCGTCGGGACGCATGACGGCGGTGGTGGACCACGACATGACCGGCGTGCTGGTCCACGAGGCCTTCGGCCACGCCTGCGAGGCGGACCTGGTGCTGGCGGGCGAATCCATCCTGGACGGCCGCATCGGCGAGAAGCTGGGCTCCGACGGCGTGACCATCTTTGACGACCCTGGCATCCAGGGAGGGTTCGGTTCCTTCCCCTACGACGACGAGGGGGTAGACGGGGGGAGGAAGGTGCTGATGGAGGACGGCGTCCTCACGTCCTTCCTCCACAGCCGCGAGACGGCGGGCCGCATGGGACACGAGCCCAACGGCGCCGCCCGGGCCCAGGACCACGGCTCCCGTCCGCTGGTCCGGATGAGCAACACCTGCCTCGAGGCGGGGGACATGTCCCACGAGGAGATCTTCGAGGGGATCAAGGAGGGCATATACCTCAAGGGGACCAGGGGCGGCCAGGTGGACGTGGCCAAGGGGACCTTCCAGTTCGGCGCCCAGGAGGCCTTCCTGGTCGAGGATGGTGAGGTGACCCGCCCCCTCCGTGACGTGGCCCTCATGGGGACGGTATTGGAGACGCTGCTCAACATCGACGGTCTCGGGAGGGATTTCGCCCTCGCCTCCCCGGGCTTCTGCGGGAAGGGCCAGACCGTTCCCGTCTGCGACGGTGGACCCCACGTGCGCATCCGCGACGCCGTGGTGGGGGGTGGCTGAGATGACGGACCTTGTGGACCCCCAGGCCCTCCTCAGCCAGGCCGAGGACGTCGTCCTCCGGCTGATGGGGCTCGGTGCGGATTGCGCCGAGGTGCTGATCGCCTCGGGTTCATCCGTCAGCGTGGACGTGGAGAAGGACGTGGTCACGTACACCACCTCGGACTCCGAGGCGGGCATGGGGATGCGTGTGGTCCGCGACGGGCGGCTCGGGTTCGCCTACACCTCCGACCCTTCGAAGGTGGAGGAGGCGGGGATGCACGCCCTGGAGCTGACCCGGCTGGCCCCCGTGACGGGTTACTCCTTCCCCGTGAGTGGTGGACCCTACACCGCCGTGCCTGGCCTGAACGACCCGGCCCTGATGTCGATGGAACCCTCCGAGGCCGTCGACATGGGTGGACAATTGGTGGAAGCGGCCCGCGAGGTCCATCCCGACGCATCGGTCGCCGGCGGCGGCGTGGGCTTCGGTCACGGTGCCGTGGCCGTGGCGAACTCCGAGGGCACCTCCGTCGCCTCCCACGGTACCTCGATCTCCGTGAGCGCCTACGTGGTCCTCCGCGACGCCACCGTGTCGACGGGCTTCGAGTGGTCGTCCAGCCGCATGAAGGACGTGGACGCCCGCGAGGTGGGCACCGAGGCGGCCCGCATGGCCCGGGAGGCCCAGGGGGCAAAGCCCCTGGAGGAGGGGGGCGAGATGACCATCATCTTCAGGCCCACCGCCCTGGCCGAGCTCCTGGACCACACCCTGGTGCCCTCGGTGATAGGCGACGCCGCCCAGCGTGGGGAGTCCGCCTTCACCGGGAAGGATGGGCAGATGGTGGCCACACCCGACCTCACGGTGGTGGACGACCCCACCATACCAGGCGGTCTCAGTAGTGGACCCTCGGATGACGAGGGCGTGCCCACGCGGCCCAACGTCCTGATAGACGAGGGTGTGCTCCAGGGCTTCCTGTACGACACCTACACCGCCAACCTCTACGGGGTGCAGACCACCGGGAGTGCGGTCCGAGGCGGTGGGTCTGGCTGGAAGACGCAACCCGAGGCGGGGGCGACGAACGTCGTTGTCAGGGTACCCTCCAAGGGTGAGCTGGAGGACCTTGTCTCCGAGGTGGACAGGGGCCTGCTCATCCACGATGTCATGGGCGCCCACACCGCCAACAGGTCCACCCTGGACTTCTCCATCAACACCACCATGCCCTTCGAGGTGCGGAACGGCGAGGTCCTGGGGGTCCGCGAGCCCGTCATGCTCGGGGGCAACATGGGCGACCTGCTCACGAGGATCCTGGGTGGAGGCGGCAGGGCCCGCCAATGCCCTGGAGGCACCAACGTGGTGCTCCCGTGGATAGCGGCCGATGGCATCACGGTGACCCCATGACGGTCCAGGTGATCGTCCTCAAGGAGGGGACCATCGACCGGGACCCCGACGGGACCATCCTCGACGCCAGCTCCTCGGTCACGCTGGTGAGGACCCCCGATGCGAACATCATCGTGGACACGGCCATGCCCCACGACGCGCCCGAGGTGCTCGAGGGGCTCCAGAGGCACGGCCTCGACACCGAGGACGTGGACATCGTCGTCAACACCCACTGTCACCACGACCACACGGGATGCAACCGGCTGTTCGGCCGTGCCGAGGTGGTCATCCACAAGAAGGAGGGCGCGCCCAGGTGCGCGTCCGGCCAAGGCCGACGGGTGGACGCGGACACCGAGCTGTTCCCCGGGGTCAGGGTCATCCTCACGCCGGGGCACACCTGGGGCAGCATATCGGTGGCGGCGGACACCCCCGAGGGGACCTGGGTGATGGCGGGGGACGCGCTGCCCACGGTGGACAACTACATCGGCTGGGTGCCCCCCGGTATAAACTACGACCCGGAGGTCGCCCTGGTGAGCATGAAGCACATCGTGGACATGGCCTGGATGATAGTTCCCGGTCACGGGCCACCCTTCAAGAGGGAGGGCGAGCTACCCGAGAGCGTGATGAAACTGTTCTACTGAGGGCTCAGCCCCACAGCCCGTTGGAGATCCTGATGCGTTCCGGGTCGACCGTCTTCAGGCGGCCGACGGCATCGGCCAGGCTGACGGTCACGATGGTACCGCTCTTCGAAGCGGGCATGCTCCCGTAGTTGCCCTGGTCCACCAGCTCCGCGGCGTACCAGCCGAACTGGATGGACAGCACCCTGTCGAGGGCGCTGGGCGGCCCTCCCCGCTGGATGTGGCCCAGGACCACGGAGCGGGACTCGACGCCGGTCCGCTCCTCGATCATCTTCGCCAGCCGCTTGCCGATGCCTCCCAGCATCACGTGGCCGAAGGCGTCCAGGTCCTGGTCCTGGAGGACCATGCCCTCCTCGCCCTCCTTGAAGGCCGCGCCCTCGGACACCGCGACGATGGAGTAGCCCCTTCCATCCGGACCCGCGCGGGACCTCACCACGTCCACCAGCCGCTCCACGTCGATGGGCTCCTCGGGCAGCAGGATCGCGTGGGCACCTCCGGCTATGCCCGCGTACCAGGTCATCCAGCCAGCGTGGCGGCCCATGATCTCCACCACCAGGCAGCGGTGGTGGGACCGGGCGGTGGTGTGGAGCCTGTCGATGGCCTGGGTGGCGATGTTCACCGAGGTGTCGAAGCCTATCGTGAACTCCGTCCCGTCGAGGTCGTTGTCGATGGTCTTGGGGCAGCCCACGGCGGGAACTCCCAGCTCCGACAGCTTGTGGAGCACGCCCAGGGTGTCCTCGCCCCCGATGCCGACCAGGGCATCGACGTTCAGCCGCTGGAGGGACGCCTTCACCTTCTCGGGGCCGTCCTCTATCTTGAACACGTTGGTCCGGGAGGTGCCGAGCATGGTCCCGCCCACGTCGTGGATGCCCTCGACCTCAGCGAGTCCCAGGGGCACGATGTCCCCCTCCAGGACGCCCTTCCATCCGTCCCTGAAACCCACCACCTCGTGGCCCAGCTGGCCAGCCCTCATGACAAGGCCCCTGATCGCGTGGTTGAGCCCAGGGCAGTCACCGCCTCCAGTGAGAACGCCTATCCTCATCGGAACACCGGCCCTCCAAACGGCGAGGCCCAAGATAAGCTTGCCGGGGGTTTGGGCCACGGCGACCTTCGCAAGGCGTAGGCCTGGAGGGAAATGGTATTATACGCCTTGTCACGTAGGTATGGAAGGAGACGGTGGAGCCTGTGGCCGAAGAGGACCAGGATGACGGGAGCGCCGACGGGGCGTGGGTACCTGACGACCTGCTGGAGATGGTGAGCCATGACCTGATCAACCAGCAGCAGGCCGCCCTGGGATTCCTCGAGCTCCTCGAGGGGGCCCCCGGCCTGTCCGATGGGGAGCGTGCCCTGGTGAGCCGGACGGTGGAGGTCCTCGAGCACACCGCCAGGTTGATTCTCCAGGTCAAGGCCTCCCTGGTCCAGCGGGATTGCGGGGAGTTCCGACCCGTCCGTGTGTCCCTCGACCGTGCCCTGTCCACCTCCTGCCGGACCGTCGAGGGTGTCTTCGCCGGCAACCGGCTGGAGGTCAAGGCCCAAGGTCTGGGTGGCGGCCAGGGGGTCATGGCCGACGGGACGCTCACCGACATGCTCACCCAGATGATGTTGATGCTCGTGGAGCCTGCGCCCCCCGGGAGGTCCTGCCAGCTGGTGGTGGAGGTCGAGCCCTCGGAGGGGGCCACCTCGTTGAGGTTCCACAGCGAGGGCTTCGCCCTGAATCCCATGGTCACCGACGCCCTCACCGGAGGTCGCAGCCCCCAAGGAAGGACGGGGGACGCCGCCACCGTCGCCCTCGTGCGTCATTTGCTGCTGCGATACGGTGGCAGGGCGCGCATGGAGCGGGCACCACCCGGCGGGGTGGGAGCCCACCTAGTGATCTTTATCCCCAGCGGGAGGGTTGCCGATGCCGTCGATAATGATAGTCGATGACGAGGAGGTCCTGCACGTCCTGTACGGGAAGCTCCTGGAGCACAAGGGGCACCGGGTGGTGGCCTCCGCCTACAACGGGGAGGAGGCTGTGAACGTCTACAAGGCGTTGGACCCCCGGCCGGACCTGGTGCTGATGGACCATCGCATGCCCGTCCGGAACGGCCTTGAGGCCCTGGAGGACATCCTGACGATGGACGTGAACGCGAAGATCGTTTTCCTCACCGCCGACGCCAGCGTGGCGGAGCAGGCGTTGGAGATGGGGGCGTCGGACGTTCTGCTCAAACCCTTCAGGATGGACGTGCTCCACAGGACGGTGGAGAACGTGGTCGACCAGGGCGGGGACTGACCAGCCCCAACCTAAACCTTATTGAACCACTACACCATGAGGACAGGCCAAGCCCTTCACGGGCCAGTGTCGAGGTGAAGCCTATAGGTGTCGAACAAGTGCCCGTCGGGCCGGAGCCCGAGGAGACGGGCCTGGCCAGGACCCAGACCTACGCCGCCATCGTCATCGCCGTCCTGGTGGTGGCGATCGTCGCGGTAGCGCTCATGATGGACGGGTCGGAGGTCGAGGTCTACCGGTCGGACTGGGCCTACGACATGGTCCAGCTGGACGCGGCCGCAGAGATGGGCCACAGGGGGCAGGGTGTGACGGTGGGCATCGTCGACACGGGGATCGACGCCGACCATCCCAGCCTCAAGGACATCGACATCGTGGCATGGAAGGACCTGGTGAACGACCGCCCCTCGCCCTACGACGACGTGGGTCACGGTAGCGCCATGGCCTCCATCATCGCGGGACGGGATCCCATCATGGGTGGTGCGACCGAGGTGGAGCTGATCATCGTCAAGGTGATGGATGCCGACCACCCGTACTCGGACACCGTCATCGCCGATGGCATCGACTTCTGCATGGACCCGGACGGCGACGGCGACTACTCGGACGGCGCCGACATCATCTCCCTCTCCCTGGGTGGAGATTACGACGACATAGACGAGCTCTTGGGGACCAAGACGGCCACGGCCATCGCCCAGGCCATCTCCCACGGCATCGTCATCGTGGCGGCCGCCGGCAACGACGGGAACGCCGACGACGTGACGTTGCCCAGCCGGATACCATCGGTCATCTCCGTGGGGGCGGTGGACAAGAGGGGCCAGATGGCCCCCTTCTCGTCGCCCGGGAACACCTCCGACCCCGGACCCGACCCCGACAAGAAGCCCGAGGTGGTGGCGCCAGGGGTGGACATCGTCACGGCATACCGGGACGGCCAATACGCCAAGGGGTCCGGGACCTCCCACGCCGCCGCCCTCGTCACTGCCACGGTGGCCGTTGCACTCTCGGTGGCCCCCCAGTGGACCCATGACGGGGCCAAGGGAGGCAACGAGACCTCCGTGGAGCGGGTCAAGACGGCCCTTATCGAGAGCGCCGCCCCAATCGACGGACAGCTCACTCCCCACGACGCGAAGGCTGGTTACGGACTGGTCCAGGCCGTGGACCTGGTACTGGAGCTCAAGGATTGAGGGACGCACCCTCGAGGCAAGCAGATCGGAGCAGGAGGAGAACATCGTGACGGTGATAACGGACAGCATAGAGATGAGGACCGATGGCGAGGTCCAGCTGGTGGACGTCACCCCCCAGGTCCAGGCCTCTCTGGCGAGGTCGGGGCTCTCGGACGGGATCATGTGCGTGTTCAACCCCGGCTCGACGGGCTCTCTGACCACGATAGAGTACGAGCCTGGGCTCGTCAAGGACATGCCCAAGGCCCTGGAGAGGCTGTTCCCCGAGGGCATCACCTACCATCACGACGAGACGTGGCACGACGGGAACGGCCACAGCCACGTGCGGGCCTCGATGATCGGACCCGGCCTGACCGTGCCCTTCACGAAGGGCAGGTTGACGCTGGGGACCTGGCAGCAGATAGTCTTCATCGAGCTGGACAACAAACCCCACCACCGCTCCCTGGTGGTCCAGATGGTCGGAGAGTAGTCCATCTCCAGGATGACAAGTGGGGACGGACCGGCTGCTTGGGAATGTCAGCGTAAACGCCAACTACCAGAAACCTTATCCCCCCATGAGAGAATCGAAGAGGTGATGGGAATCCACCGAAGGTCCATGCTCGCCCTGGCCCTGTTGGCGCTCTCGGCGACCCTTGTCATGGTCGCGATGACCGGAGAGGATGCCGCCGCGCAAGTGACGGAGGTCGTGATCACGATAGCGGAGGATGACCGCGACCAGACGGCCCGACCCACCGACACCGTACAGTACCTGCTCACCTTCCATGGCGAGATAGCCCTCGACAAGACCCTCTGGTTCGGGCAGTCCGTGCAGTTGGACCCCGTGTTGCAGATCGACAATGCCCCCTCTCCATGGAATATGACCTTCAACCCCAAGTTCCTCACCTACACCGCCTCTGGGGTCAAGAACTTCACGGCGATCTTGGTGGTTCCCGAGGGCCTTGCCGTCTCCACCCGTCCCTACATCCTCACCTTCAACGTCACCACCTCCGACCTGCTCTATTACAACCTCGATGAGGGCTTCGCTCAGGTGACCATCGCCCAGTACTACAAGATAGGCAGGCTGTACTCCACCCTTCCGCTCAAGGTCACTCAGGGGGAGAGGATCGAATTCAACATCACCCTGATCAACCGCGGCAACGGTGAGGACACCTTCCTATTATTGGTTTCGAACGTCCTCGAGCTCGGAGATGCTGGCCTCACCGTGATATACGTACCGTCATCGGGACGCGTTCCTCCCGGCGGCGAGGATGAGGTGAAATTGGAGCTCCTTGCCGCCGACGATGCCATCCTGAGCGAGTTCTCCCTCAACCTCACCATCACATCGGACGAGTCGAAGAGCGACCCCGACGCCGACACCGTCACCAGCTTTGCCGAATGGACTATCGTGGTGGAGGCCGGGATAGGGACGACCATCACCAACAACCTCAAGTACATCATCCCCGGGGTCATCCTCGTCGTCGTGGTGGTCGCCTTCATCCTCTTCAGGCGCAAGAAGATGCGGGCGAGGGGGGAGCAGGAGGACAGGGAGAGGGAGGAAGGGAAGAAGAAGAAGTCCTCCAAGGGCTCCAAGGGCTCCAAGGGCTCCAAGGGCTCCAAGCCCACCAGGCCCAAGAGGCCGTCCAAGGGACCGAAGCCCCCATCCGACGACGGACCTGGGGATAAGTACTACGGGGGCTAGGAGACACCCTGGTACCCCCGAAGGACGTGGCGAAAGTTTTCTATATGGAGCTCTCCTTACCCACGAAATGAGCTTCCGTTCCCCGCTTAGCTCAGACTGGCTAGAGCGGCTGACTGTAGTGGGTTCCCGGGACCAACGGTCCCGATCGGCCGCGGTTATCAGCAGGCCCCCGGTTCAAATCCGGGAGCGGGGACCATCCCCTTCACCATCAGTCCAGGGTGCCCAGCTCGTCCAAGGACACCGAGCGCTGCTCGCCGGACTCCAGGTCCTTGAGGGCCACCTTGCCCGACGCAGCCTCATCCGACCCGACGATCACCGCCCACCGGAAGAGTCTGGAGTCGGCTCCCTTTAGGGCCCTGCCGGTGCCGCGCCGCATGACCTCCAGCTCGGCGCGGGTGCCCGATGCCCGTAGCTTCTCGGCGGCGGCCACGGCCAGGCGCATCACCTCGCCGCCACGGTCCATGGGCACCACCAGGGCGCCCTCGCGGACGGGCGCCTCGCCAGAGGACATCGAGACAGCTATGTTGACCCGGTCCAATCCGATGGCGAAGCCGGTGGCGGGCACGTTGTCCAGGCCGAACAGCTGCCCCAGCTCGTACGCTCCCCCGCCGCAGACCTGCTTCTCGGCACCCAGGCCCTGCCAGTCCAACTCGAAGACGACGCCCGTGTAGTAGTCCAGGCCCCGGGCTATCCCCAGGTCCACCTCGTACTCCACGCCCTCGTAGGCGTCCAGCTGCTCCAGGGCCGCCCTCAGGCGTTCCAGGGCCGCCGTCACCTCGGGGAAGCGGGAAAGGGATGCGATGGCGCCCTCCACTACCTGGGCGCCCCCGGTGGTCGAGACGTAGTCCTCGATGAGCTCGATGGAGGAGTACTCCACCTCGTCCATCAGGAGGCTCCGCAGGCCCTCCAGGTCGCCCTTGTCGATGAGGGGGAAGGCCTGGCCCGACAGCTCGGGGGAGACGCCCGCCGAGGTCAGCAGCGCGCTCATCGCCCCCACATGTCCCACCCGGACCTCGGGGTCCTTCACCCCGGCGGCCTGGACACATCGCACGGCCAGGGCGATCATCTCGGCATCGCCCTCCGGCTGTGGGGTGCCGATCAGCTCGGCACCGAACTGGAAGAACTCCCGGTACCTGCCCTTCTGGGGACGCTCGTACCGGAAGCACGGTCCCGTGTAGAAGACCCGGACAGGTTTGGGCGCATGGGTCATGGAGGAGGCGTACAGGCGCATCACGGCGGCGGTGATCTCCGGACGCAGGGACAGCGACCTGCCGCCCTTGTCCTCGAACACGTAGATCTCATCCACGATGGCCGGCCCCGACTTGGCCACGAACAGGTCGGTCTGCTCGAAGGTGGGGGTCTGGACCTCGCCGTAGCCGAAACCGAGGGCCGTCCGCCTCATGGCCATCTCTATCTCGCGGCGCCTTGCCATCTCGTCGGGGAGGAAGTCCCTCGTGCCCCGTGGTCGCTCCATCATCGCCCTTCAAGCGGGTGGGGTTTTATAAACATTTGCCGTGCCGCACCCCACGGTTTCGAGGCGGTCCATTCACATGCACGCGCCTCCGACATGACACGGGGAAGATGGCCATCGAGAGGAGCACGGGAACCGTGCTACTGCCCTCCCTCCTGAGGTCCACGGGTCGCTCACACAAGGTCGAGCAGCATCTGGTGGATGCGCAGGTCGCCGGTCAGCTCCGGATGGAAGCTGGCCGCCATCAGGTTGTCCTGCCGGACCATGACGATGCGGTCCTCGAGGCGTGCCAGGGGACGGCAGTCCCCCCAGGTGCGGACCACGGCGGGAGCACGTATGAACACGGCGTGGAAGGGGGAGGCAAGTCCCTCGACCTCCAGGTCCGCCTCGAAGGACTCCCGCTGACGGCCGAAGGCGTTCCTGTCGACCTGGGCCGTCAGCAACCCGAGGAGGGACGTGTCCGTCCTCTCCACGTCCACGTCGCCCTGCTGGCACATCATGATCATGCCGGCGCACGTTCCCAGCACTGGCATGCCCTCCTCCGCCCGCCGCTTGAGGGGCCCGAAGAGCTTGAAGGTGACCAGCAGCTTCGAGATGGTGGTCGATTCGCCACCGGGAAGGACGAGGCAATCCACCCGTTCCAGGTCGTGGGGACGCCTGACCCATACCACCTCGCCCTCCTCTCCCTGGGCATCGAAGACGCGGCGAAGGGTCTCGATGTGCTCGGAGACCGCCCCCTGGAGACCGACGACGCCCGCTATCTTCACGGTATCCGGGAGTGCGGATTCCGGAGTTAAGACTTTCCTCGCCCCGGCGGAAGCATATTAATAAGGGAAGGCCATCGGCAGCCCATGGAGGAGGGCATCCCCCCCCAGGACCAGCTCGACGGGGTCCCCACCGAGAGGCCCGTGGAGCACGACCTCAAGGACCTCCACCGCCAGGTCAAGGAGACCGAGCGACGTTGGGCCCTGGACGGTGACTCGGAATCCCTCTGGGAGGAGGAGCACGGGCTCCTCATCAAGCTCAAGGCCGCCGGGGACCCGAACTCGCTCACGAAGCGCGCCAGGCGGGCCAAGAAGGCGATGAAGCCCAGGGGCTCGGCCACCGATCTGGCCCAGGCCTCCCTCAGCCTTTGGGTCCTCGAGAGGTACGACGAGGCGGAGGTGGTGCTGCGGACCGCCGTGGAGCGCCTGACCCCGAACAGGTACCCCTGGAGCCTGCTGCTGCGCCATCTCAGCTGGGAGCGTGACCCCCAAGAGGCGATGGACTTCATCATCGGGAGCCTCGACACCGTCCCCTGGCGCGCATACGCCCTGGTCCAGCTGGGGACCCTGTGCGTCGACTCCGCATCCCGGAACCTCAAGGAGGAGGACCTGGACGCCTGCGAGGCGCGCCTGGGCGAGGCCAGGGGACACCTGGAAGAGGCCCGTGCCCTGGAGGAGGGCTCCGAGGACATGCGCAGGACGGCGGAGAGGCTCATCCTGCTCGTTGACACCCTGGGAACGAGGGTCGAGGCTGCCCGGTCGGTGGCCCTCGGGCAACCGTCGGACGAGGAACCCCCCATCGATGGTTCCCATCGCCTCGAGCAGGAAGTGAGGGGCGTGGCCGAGGCCTCGGGCGTGAGCCTAGAGGGCGAACCCGACGATGACCTGGACTTGGACGAGCTGGAACGCATCGCCTACGAGGAGATGCCCGACGACGACCGGGAGAGGACCTACACCGTCCTGGAGGTCACGCCCAAGAAGGGGATGGACCGCATCAGGAGGAAGAAGGAGGACTGACCTCCTCCTTGGCCAGCTCCCCCCCGGCAACATGCGGGAACTGCCTATGGAACAGCCGCCAGGCCACAATGTAGGACAAGGTCACCCACCCCGGGTCCTCCATGACGGCGACCACGAAGTAGGTCAGCCCCACGTTGGTCGAGTACTCCCTGATGCCCCAGACGAGGCCAATGCCCTCGATGAACAGCCATATCGGGATGCTGAGGATGTACAGGCGGACGGCGTTGCGGTCCTTGGTGTACCAGGCGAAGAACAGGACGCTGAGGGAGATGGCCGAGACCATCAGCATGTACCAGCCGTTGATGGTACGACTGACCTCCGCTGATTCCATCAGCCAGTCCAGGAGGCTCACCCGTCGTCACCCCCCTGGTCGTCGGGTGATGGGTCGCGGTACCGGTCGGCATCGATGATGCCTATCCAGTTGGCGAACACGATGGTGATGACCAGGCCTGACCCCCCCTCGGTGAGGGCGTGGTACATCAGCTCCCCCGCGGAGCCCAGGGCGAACTCCCGGGCACCGGTGAGGAACAGCGTCACCTCCCACACCAGGCCGATGAGCCCTGCCATCATCCACAGATAGAGCGCCATCCACTTGAAGCGCGTGTGGATGGCAAGGAGGACGGCGAACAGCGAGATGATCGCCATCACGATGAAGTAGGCGTTGACCAGGTGTCGACTGATAACGACGGGGTCGGTCAGCCAATCGACGAAGCTCACGTTGGGGTGAATGAAGGCAGCCTAATAAATGGTTTCGTGACCGTTGGCCCGAAGGTGTGGTGCAGGGGGAGGGATTCGAACCCACGGACCTCTAAGGGACGGGATCTTAAGTCCCGCGCCGTTGGCCAAGCTTGGCTACCCCTGCGTGGAACGAGGTGAGGGCCTGATGCTTTGAAATATTTTCCGCTAGAGCATCTCGAGCACCGTGACGAAGACGCTGGCCCCGAAGCCACCGATGCTGTGTGCCATGCCCGCGGCGGCGTCCACCTGGCGACCCTTGGCCTGCCCGGACAGCTGCCAGTATACCTCCGCCACCTGCCCCAGTCCCGTCGCGCCCACGGGGTGACCCTTGGACGTGAGCCCGCCAGAGGGGTTGATGGGCAGCTCCCCCGCGAGGCCGGTGTCCCCTCGCCTCATGGCGGTCACACCCTCCCCGGGCCGGAGCAGCCCCAGGTCCTCGGGGTTGGACCACTCCAGGTTGGAGAAGGCGTCGTGGGTCTCCAGCAGGTGGACGTCCCGGGGCCCTTTACCGGCCATCTTGAGGGCATGGGCCGAGGCCCGACCGCTGGCGGGGAACCCCTCCAGGACCCGTCGGTCGGCGTACCGGAGCCGGTCGGTGGCGGCGCCTATCCCGGACACCCGGACGAAACCGCTGTACCTGGACGTGAGCACGATTGCCACCGCGCCGTCGGAGAGGGGCGCGCAGTTGTACCTCCGGAGGGGATCGGCCACCATCCTGTCGCCCAGGACATCCTCCCTGGTCAGGTCCTTCCGCCTGTGGGCATCGGGATTGGAACGGGCCATCCGGTGGGCCTTCACCGCCAGGTCCGCCAGGTCCTCCTCCGTCGCGCCGTGGCGGTCCATGTAGGCCCTTGCCAACAGGGCGGTCATCCCGGGCATGGTGAGGCCCAGGGCCCGCTCCTCGGGGGTGGCGATGCGGGCCAGCACCCCCGCGGCCTCCCGGGGCTCGAGGTGGGACAGCTTCTCCGCCGCCAGCACCAGCACCGTCTCGTGCTGGCCCGAGGCGACGGCCCAGTATGCGACATGGAGGGCCGCGGCCCCCGTGGCGGGACCCGATTCCACGCGGATCGCGGGTCGGGGCGTCAACCCCAGGTGGTCCATGACCTTGCTGGTGATGTGGGCCTCCCCCAACGTCCCCATGGGTGACATCGAGCCGAGGACGACCGCGTCCACGTCGTCCACGTTGGCCAGCTCCATCGCCCTGCCTGTAGCCTCCTCGGCCATGCTCCCCAGCGAGCCTCTGGCCCGCCCGAAGGGAGTCTCGGCCGCGCCCGCTATCCGTACCTCCCACATTCGCGGCGATGAACGCAGAGCAGGGTGATAAGGGCTTCGAGATGGTGATTTCTATACCATTCAAAGGGAGCTGGCCCTCGTTATACCCGGGTCCAAACGGGATGACAAGGTTTAATAACACCCTTAGGTATAATTCAGCCAGAGCGTTAGCGAGCGCTGCCCATAGAGGTATCTTCGTGAGACGAATCTCCACCCTGTCCCTGGTACTGCTGCTCGTCCTGTCCAGCTTCACCCTCATCTCACCGCCGGCCACTGCCACCTTCCCCGCTCCGGTCGCGGATGCTGGCAACGACCAGACCGTGAACGAGGGGGACACCGTCACCCTGGACGGCAGCGGCTCGTTCGACTTCAACCCCGACGACAAGCTCACCTACTGGTGGGACCTCGACGCGGGGAACGGTACCGATGACAAGGACGCCCGAGGGGTCAAGGTCACCACCGTCTACGAGGATGCAGGCGTCTACACCGTCACCCTCACCGTGTCCGACGGCGACCTGGAGGACACCGACACCTGCCGCATCACCGTGCTGCCAGGCCAGGGGGACAACACGCCCCCAGTGGCCTTCATCACCTCGCCGCTCCCGGGGGTCTACAACAAATCGAAGTCCATCGACTTCGAGGGCAGCGGGTTCGACGCCGACGGCGACAACCTCTGGGGCGAGTGGGACTTCGGGGACGACTCCCCGCCCAACTACAATGCCAAGACCACTCATGCGTACACCGATGAGGGCCCCAAGTACATCAAGTGGTCCGTCAAGGACCAGCATGATGCGAACGACACCGCCCGGGTCGTGATCTACATCGGGGAGAGCCCGATCCCGGAGGACAACGAGAGGCCCGATGCGATGGCCAACGCATCCAAGACCAACGTGACCGTGGACGAGGTCATCACCTTCGATGCCTCGGGATCGACGGACGCCGACGGGGACGAACTGGATTTCGAGTGGGACTTTGACATCAGCGATGGCATCGAGACCGAGGCCAACGGGGCGATCGTGACCCATTCCTACAACGACACCGGTGACTACACCGTCATAGTGCAGGTAAGGGACGGCAAGCAGGGTGGCTGGGATTACGCTGACATCAACATACAAGTCCGCGAGCGGTCCAACGACCCGCCGGTCGCCAACGCGGGCAACGACGCACAGGTCGAGGTGGGAGTGCCACTGACCTTCCGCGGTACCGCCACCGACCCCGACGGGGACAACATCACCAGCTACAGGTGGGACTTCGGCGATGGCGTCCTCTGGGAATCCACCACCTCCGGCCAGACCAATCACACCTACATCACCCCCGGCACCTACACCGCCACCTTCACCGCGGACGACGAGCGGGGCGAGTCCGGCTCGGACGCCCGGACCATCACCGTCAACCCGCCACCGGACAGGCCGCCCACCGCGTACGCAGGCGAGGACATCATCGCCATGCAGGGCGACACCGTCTCCTTCCAGGGCAAGGGCACCGACGACTTCGGGATCGCCAAGTACGAGTGGGACTTCAACAACGACGGCATCTGGGACTACTCCAGCGACCGTACGGGGGACACCACCCACGTCTACGACGAGGATGGCATCTACACCGCGGTCCTCCGGGTCACCGACGATCCCAGGCCGGGGAACCCGGGTCCTGGACAGACCCACGAGGACCGGGTCACCGTCACGATAAACAAGAACCAGCCTCCCGAGGCCAGGATCGTGGTCACCACCATCTTCGTCCAGACGGGGGAATTGGTCAAGTTCCAGTCCGATTCCGACGACCCCGAGGGCGCCCGGCTGAAGTACGCGTGGGACCTGGACGGGGACGGCAAGACCGACTCCACGGCGTCGAGCCCCACCTGGACCTACCGTCGTGAGGGTGACTACCGGGTCACCTTGACCGTCACCGACGACTTCGGTCAGTCCCACACCGACCAGGTCACCATCCAGGTGAGCCAGACCTACTCCGTCGAGGTGGACATCTCGTCACCCATCCGCGACCTGGACCCGGGTGAGGAGTTCGAGTTCCGGGCCACCATCACCAACAACGGGAACGGGGACGACCAGTTCCGCATCACCCTCTCGGGCAAGAACAGCGGCTGGGCCACCCTGGACCAGACGCTGGTGACCCTCGACGCCACCGAGAAGCAGACGGTCACCATCACCGTGAGGGTGCCCTCCACCGCCCTGGCCGCCGACGGGATCGAGGCCATGATCGCCGTGACCGCCACCTCGAACTACGACTCCGATAATACCGATGCCAAGGACATCGAGGTCAATGTGATCCAGAAATTCGGGCTCACTGCCGTGATGGACGTGAGCTCCATGGACATCAAGGCGGGCGAGAGCCGCGAGGACATCACCACCATCACCATCACCAACACCGGCAACGGACCGGACTCCTTCCGCATCAGCTTCTCCGGTGACATCGCCGGCATGATGAGGACGAACACCCCGAAGGTGGACCTGAACCCCGGAGACACCAGGGATGTGACCATCTCCATCGATGTGGTCGATGGGACCCCGACGGGCACCTCCACGGGCACCATCCAGGTATCCTCCACCAAGTCCGTGGCGAAGAAGAACCTCGAATTCGAGGTGAACATCCAGGGCGAGGACGACGCGGAGCCCCTGATAGAGCTCTCCATTGACAACCCGTTGTTCCTGGCCCTCATCGCGGTCATCATCATCGCCGTCATCCTGGGCATCATCGGGAGCGCCACCCGGAAGAAAAAGAGGTCGGAGGGGAAGCCCGATAAGAAACCGCCAAAGGCGACGGATTCTTGAGCCAGGGACCCAACGGCCTCATGACAACGTACTTATACCCAGCTGGTCAATCCCGGGGCTCGTTCCCATATGAAGCGTATCAAGGTCATCAACGAGCCCACAGAGCTGGTGCCCGTGATGAGGGCCATGGACACGGAGGTCAAGCGGAAGGTGTTCATGGAGGTCTCGAACCGTTGGTGCACCGCCAACTCCATCGAGGAGCTCTACGGCAAGGAAGGCCGTCAGGCCCTCAACTTCTTCGAGAAGATGAAACTGGTCGAGACCCGCTGGGAGTCCATCGACTCCATCTCGGAGAAGGCCTACCACACCTACTACCTGTCCTTCCACATCAACACCACCGTGAAGGTCCAGGACATCGCCGAGGTCCTTGCGGCCGTGGTCATGCCCAACGAGGAGTTCGCGGAGGTCGAGGGGGCCATCATCGAGCAGGTGAAGGACGGAGGACGTTTCGCCGGGGACGTGTCCGAGGAACTGGGGTTCTCACAGATCATGCTGCGCTCGCTGGTGAAGAGGAGCACCAAACTGGACTACCGGGGACACCGGGTGGAGATCTCCGAGTGAGAGGAAGGGGGACTGCCGTTTGAGGATAGAGGTGCTCAGGCTGGGCCATCGGCCCGACCGGGACAAGCGGATGACGACCCACGTCTGCCTCACAGCCCGGGCCCTCGGCGCGACCCGGGTCCACGTGGACGCACCGGACGGCGAGCTGGAGGAGCGCATAGCCAGGGTCACCGAGCAGTTCGGTGGCGACATGGAGATGGTGACGGGAGCCGACCCGAGGCACCTCGTCAAGGGCACGGACCTCCAGGTGGTCCACCTCACCATGTACGGCGAGAACATCGCGGACTGGGGGGAGGCCAGGTGGCGAGACCTCCGGGCCGGTCCCGGCGTCCTCGTCGTCGTGGGCGCCACCAAGGTGCCCAGGGAGTTTTTCGAACTGGCCCACGTCAACGCCGCCGTGGGCAACCAGCCCCACAGCGAGGTGGCCGCCCTGGCGGTCTTCCTCGACCGCCTCACGGAGGGGGAATCCCTCGGCCGCCCCATGGGAGGTCGGGTGACCATCATGCCCCACGCGAGGGGGAAGGAGGTCCGCGTGGCCGATGAGGACGACTGGGAGGATGGAAGACAATGAGCATCCCTAGAAGGCAGGAGTGCCTTCGGATCCTCCGCATGGAGGGCGTCCCGTGGCCCGTCGTCAAGCACGTGGAGACGGTGGAAGGCATCGCCCTTGCCGTCGCCATGGCCATCAATGCCAAGCACTTCGGTGCGGTCACCGAGAGGTTGGTCACCGCCGGTGCCCTCCTTCACGACCTGGGCCGCGCCCACACCCATGACATCCAGCACGCCGCCGAGGGCGTCATCATGGCCGAGGAGATAGGTCTCGACCCCCGCATCATCGAGATCATAAGGCGCCACGTGGGCGGCGGGCTCACGGCCCCCGAGGCGAAGGCGCTGGGCCTGCCAGCCTGGGACGGCGTCCCTCAGACGCTGGAGGAGAAGATCGTCTGCCACGCGGACACCCTGACCGACGCCAACGGGCGTCGTACCCTCAAGCAGGCCCTCGAGCACATAGAGACCAAGGGCTCGCCCATGTACACAAAGAGGGTGAAGGAGCTCCACAACCTCCTTTCGGGTCTGGCCGAGGAGGACGTGGACCTCATCGGTCCGTGGTGACGGCATCGATATCTCCCGGCAAACCCTTAATACCACCTTGTCCATCCCCACGCCAGGACCCGTGGGGTAGTTTGGACATCCTGAGGGCCTTCGGAGCCTTTGACCCGGGTTCGAATCCCGGCGGGTCCATCCACTTCAGCGCACGAATCCGAGGGAGAATGACAATCTATTTATATACTCCCCGGCACTAGACAGCGGCACCATGGCACAAAAGGCATTCGGCAAGTTCCAGCCGGGGGAGCCCTCCAAGCAGAAGGAATGGGAACGATACCTGGGCATCAGTCCAACGTCCAAGTGGAAATCGAAGTACGAGTCGGTCCAGAACCTGTTGCGCCACTTCAGCAGGTACACGAAGAGCGAGGGAACCAGGAGCGTCTCGCTGAGGATCCTCTACAGGTTCTGCAAGCACACAGATATGCCTCCTGACGCCCTCGTCAAGCTGTCGCCCGAGAGGGTCGAAAGGCTGGTGATGGACTTCGTGGATGACCTGGGAGGAAGGGACTACAGCAAGTCCTACCTCAACACCCTCATCAAGAGGCTCCAGACCTTCTTCCGGGTGAACGGGCACCCGTCCCTCAAGCTGAAGACCTATTTCATGCCCTCGAGGTACAGGAAGAGGAAGGAGTACATCCCCACGAAGGACGAAGTATATCGGATAGCTGACGCATCGGGCAGCGTCCGCAACCGAGCTCTGGTGCTGTGCCTGTTGAGCTCGGGGCTGAGGGTGAGCACCCTGTGCGCCCTGAACTTCGGCGACGTGGCGGGCGAGCTGGGGCAGCAGTGCGTCAGGTTCCCGGTGTTCCCCGAGATGAAGGAGAGGGTCCCTGACGCTTGCAAGGGCTCCATCCCCTACTACACCTATATCAGCCACGAGGCGACGGAGATACTGAAGTCTTACCTCAGGCAACGCGAGGAGAGGTTCGGGAGGATAGGGGCCGGCGAGCCGCTGTTCAGCTCCGACTGGACGCTCTGGAAGAGGAAGGAGCGACCCATGCGGAGGCCGGCCCCGCAGACCATCAACCGGATACTGAAGTCGGCGGCGAGGACCGCCGGTATAGACGAGTGGCAGCACATCTCGGCCCACTGCCTCCGCAAGTCCTTCGAATCCGTCCTGAGGAGCCCCACCGTCGACGGGGGCAGGATGGACATCGCGACGCAGCAGTTCCTCTTCGGGCATATCCTACCGGGTTCGATGGACACATACTACGACAAGACCTCGGTGGAGTACCACCGGTCGGAGTACACGAAGCTCAACTTCGCCAGGAGCGCGGCCGAGACGAAGCTCACCGACATACTGCTGGCGTCCGTGAGGGCGGCGTCGGCAGGGATAACCGACGATCCCGAGGTGATCATCTCGGGATACACGAGGGCCAAGTACGGCAAGGACATCCTGTGGAAGATGCTTCC
>CBDUQW010000020.1:0-46836 GCA_965369625.1 uncultured Thermoplasmata archaeon
GGATACTGGCGGGATTAAAGATAGCGTTTGTGGTACCTAAGCGCAAAAGTTCAGTCAATAATACAAAAAGCTACCAAACTGCTAAAGTATATCTATTCCCAGTTACCTTTTCAAGGTTCGTTGAAAGGGGTATCATGCGTTCGTATAGGCTACTGTTCCTATCCCTGTTGATAATCCTATTCGTCGTAGTATTTATACTCCTGATGTCAGGGGACGAGGAAAGGTCAGTCGTCGCGCTAGACACCAATACGTTCGTCGAGGACAGACCCGGAACCATCCTTTACGAGGATTGGGGTCCATACGAGACCTGGAGGTCAGATAAGAAGTGGAGCACCCAGAACCTCTCAGCCGAATCCCAGTTCATCAGCTATGATGTGGACATGGATGGTGCGGATGAACTCCTGTTCATAAGCCGGAATGGCACACTCATCGTCCTTGATGTTCCCTCAGGAGCCGAGCTCCTGAAAATGACCGTTGCTCGGTACAATGTATGGGGTAGCTATCTTGCAGTCGGTAATCTGGACGGAGACGTTTACAAGGAGATCGTGCTTTACAACGGTACTGCATTGATATGTGTGGATTTCAAAGAAGAGGTCGTCCTCTGGACAAGTGATGTCCACTTGACGACCAACCCCTACCGAGCTCAGGGTCCGATCACCCTTGTCGACCCAGATGGCGATGGGATCGACGAGATTCTGGTCCGGACCAACACCAACTACTATCATCTGGACAACAAGGGGGGAATCGTGCACAACGTATCCCTCGCCCTGTGGGGCGATTCGATGCCCGGGGATTGGAGCTACCTGGGTTGGCCTACCAGGATGATAGTCGAGGACCTGGATGGTGACGGGGATCTCGAGGTCTTCATGAGCGGCTGGGGGTGGAGCATGAAACCGGAAATCCTCAACCAGGGCCGCCAGTTCTGGATAATCGATCTGGCAACGGGGAACATCGAATTCTCGCACCAATTCAATGATACAATATTCTATAGCGACCCCGTCCTGTTCGACCACGACGGAGACTGGTATATTGCCATAGGGCTTTGGGACTACTATGGTGGCAAGGAACTGTTGATAATCGACCACGCTGGCAGGAACTGGGAGATGGTCGACGTCTGCGCGACGTCGAGCATGTGTACAGCCTGGCTCACCATCATCCCGGACGAGGACGACACGATACTGTTCCTGAGCACCAACCAAAGTTGGGCGATGGCATGGTCCTACTGTAGGAGGGAGATTCTGTGGATGTACCCGAGGGGCGCCGAATTAAGGTTAATGGAGAGCACCCCTATCACGTGCGACATCGACGGCGATGGGGAGTGGGAAGTGCTCGTGCCGATCGCAACGGTCCACGTGTTCGATGCAGCCACGGGTGAGGAGGAATTCGAGTTCGATTCTCCTCCGGGCATTGTAATATACAACGATGAGAGGACAGGAATTGGCGATTACGACGGTGACGGGTACACTGAAGTATGTCAGGGGGTGAAGTACTGGGATGAGGAATACTTCAAGATATATTACATTGATACGGATGTTCTGGATTACGAGATAGAGATACAGTCAGAGGGTCCCTTGATCCAGATGTACGCTGGCATCGAGAATCGGTTGTCCGTGGCCATCGTCAACATGACCGAGCGACGACTTCCCTCGTCTCTCGTTATTACGTTCTTCAACGACCCCTGGGACACCGTCGCCGAGTACACCCTTTGTCCCTCCAACGGGACGTTCGAGGCACCATATCCCGGGCTCATCGGTCTCTCCGGTTACACAGTTGTCACCGATGGACATCGGATCTACCTGAACCTGTCGCTCGTTCCCTCGTGGGAATTCGATTACGAAGGACCGAACCATCTGGATGTCTCCTTCGTTTCGCTAATGGGAACGAAGTACCAGAGGACGTTCGATGACCTGTTCTCGGTGGAGGATGACCTGGTCCTTTCTGGCAACGCCGAGATAAGATGGAGGGGGGAGACCATTGGCGACGGCGACTGGATAATTCCCGATCAGGCAATGGAGATCACGAAATTGGACGTCCTCTACGAGGGCTCCGACGGTATCCATCCCCCCAGGGACTCGTTCATCCTGATCTACAGCGATGGCAACGTGATGGTGAACCACTCGTTCGAAGAGGGCGAGCAGATGACGGTCGGCGCGACCTCTCCCGTGGCGGACGGGGACTATCCCGTATCATTGCGTGTGTACCAGCTCCCGGTGGGCAGGTACGGTGGCGGAGCGTACAACATCACTCTCCGGGTGGACGGGACAAACCCGTACGAAGGTGGCCACTTTCCTGACAATTCAAGCTGGTTCTGCGACAACAACGTGGCCCTCGCAATCCTTCTGATGGACGATGGGTCGGGCATAGACCCCCTCCAGGTGGAGTACTGCTGGGTCCGGGACGTCAACCGCATCGACAAGATGTGGCAGCACGCGACCCCTGACGATATGACGGAGGTCGACGGGGGCGTCCTCGTCCAGCTGGAGATGCCCTTCGGGGAGGGGACTACCTTCGTGCTGTGGAGGTTCTCGGACCACCTAGATCACAGGGCCACCTTCAACCACACAATCAACGTAGATCTCCAGGGCATATCGTTCCACGACTTCGCTCCTGTCGGATGGTGGAACATAAGACACGACCATATTCCAGTGAGCATCAACGTGTCTGACGAGGGGGGCTCGGGCATCAACGAAAGCTCCATCGAGTGGTCTTACTCCCACAGCGACCTCCTGTCCCTCTCGCAGTGGACCCCAGTCCAGCTGACGGAGCACCAGGGGACCTACACGGTCCACATGAACTACACCGGCCTCGAGGGCACCACGAACCTAATTAGGTTCCGCGGGCGGGACATGGCCGGAAACCAGGCCCTGTCCAGCCGGGTTTACGTCGTTTGGATCGATACGACGCCACCGGAGGTCACTCTCCTCACGGACACGAGTTATCTTCTGGATCCGGCACTGGACAGTCTGCGGGTGATGATAACCGACGGGAACTCCGGGGTCACGGAGAGGGTCGGGGTGACGATCTTCAACATCGGAGCCGGTACCGAGTACCATCCCGGGATAACGATAGTCGAATCATCCATACACAGCATGACAATCGATCTCGCGTTGATCGAAAGGAATGGAACCGAGTACCGAATAAATATCGAAGCTTGGGATGTGGCCGGCAATCGCCTGGGTGCAAGTCGCTGGTTCGATCTCGACCAACCCCCCGTGATAACGGAGATTCTGCCAGAGGACGGTGCCTCATTCATCGAGGGAACCGCTATCGAGTTCTCGGTCACCTGGGAGGAGCCGAACGGTGAAGAGCCCTCCATCGAGTGGTGGGACGGGGACACCCTGCTGTCAGAGGAGGCTGTCTTCAATCTTACGTCCCTTCCCGTGGGTGAACATGATGTGTCCGTGACAATCCAGGATTCTCACCACGAGGTCACCGAGCGCGTGAGTTTCGAGATAACCGAGAGACCCGAGGAGCCCATCGAACCCCCCTCACCTGAAGACCCCTCGAAACCCGTTGTGGATGATGATATCCTGAACCCTCTATGGGTCTTGATAATAATCGTGATAATAGTAATGGCTGCCTTATTGGTGAGCATCTATCTCAGGAGAGATCAGACGAAAGACAACTCGGATGAATAGCATGGTGTCGAAAAGGGAGGGGTAGATTCCTTTATATACAAATTGGAGATTTTTCAGGTGTCGGAAAGGATTTCCTTTTCGTCGTTCATTATAAAGCATCTTAATTGACGTAATCTGCCGACAATCCTTGAACCCACTGAATCCCCTAATTGTCGGCACCATTTTTCTGAGACCTGCCGACAATCCTTATCCACCGAAAGATGATGACGAACGAGCACTACACCTGCCTGACCCTCACCAACGGCGATGGCATGACCGACCCGTGGGAGCAGAATGACGACCATTATCCCCTATCTTCGAATCTCGTCTTATAAAGCTTAAATATAGCCAGGTTGATAGAAGGGCCACTAGAACGAATGTTATTGGTGATATCTGGTGTCCCGTGTTACCTCGGCCGTCGTCCTGCTGATGCTGCTCCTGCCAGCCTTCGCGCTGCTGGCGGCGCCTTCCGGAGGACAGACCGTCGAGGTCGACTTCACCTCCATCAGGGACTACGGCCTGGACACCGATGACAACGGCCTTTTCAACGGGCTCGTCATCGAGGTCACGATGAACGTGACCCACACGGACAATTATACCATCTACTGCACTCTGTACGTGGAGGTCTCCGGCAACGACATCCGGATCTCCTACGTGGTCGAGGACCCGGTGAAGATGTTCGAGGACCGGTCGAACATGGTGAACATGGTCATCCCCTCGGAGGACATCTACGATACCGAGATATCCGGCGTCTATCGGGCGGACATCGAGGTCTGGCCCCATGATGACCCGGGGAACTGGCCCGTCACCCACTATACCAAGTGGTACGACTACCGTCAGTTCGAATCGGGTCAGGGTCCCCCCGTCAAGCCTCCGGAGCCGCCGGACGTCGGGGAGGACGAGGACTACATCAGCATCACCACCTCGGCCTTCCAGGTCTTCGTGAACCGGACCTCTCCCAAGGTGGTCTACCGATACCTCGAGGAGCGACCCGGCCTGCCCCACTTCATGGTGACCTACTCCTCGTTGATCTTCTTCGACGACGACGGCGACCGCATCTACGATGGCGACACCATCGTGGCCTCGGTCCTGCTCACCAACTACCCGTGGGTGGTGGGGAACATCGTGGTCTCGGGCCCCAGGGTGACCTTCGACCTCAGGACCGTCGTGACGATACCCGTGGGGGAGAGGTTCGTGTCCGCGCCCCTTCGGCTCACATTCACCGTGACGAACGGCACGGTGCTCGACCCCGAGGACACCCCGTGGATCCGGGGCGACGCTGCCGAGCTCAAGGTGGACTTCCGGATGGACCTGGACGAGGCCATCCCGGGGGCGGACCACGTGTGCCTGGGCTCCGAGGTGACCGACTCCCTGGGCAACCAGGACTTCATGGTCGAGGAGCCCGTGGGCTACCGCCTCTACCCGAGCAACGTCGAGACCGCCTACCTGCCCGTGCCCAGGATGCCAGGGACCAAGGAGACGGTGGTCGGTCAGGTGTCCGAGAACCTGGTGTGGCTGGCATACCAGGGTTGGATGAACAGCGCCGAGGAGACCATGACGGGCGAGGAGGAGGTCATCCTCGTCGACGTGCGGGGCAGCTTCCGCATCAAGGGCGGCCAGATGGAGCTGTTCATGACGTACCCCTACAAAGAGGACCTGGAGATGCTATACCATGACCCGTCGCTGGGCATCATCCAGGAGAACCTGCCCCAGGCCCCACCGCCGGTGTTCCCGGAGGAGGAGCCCGAGCCCAACATCTACATGTTCTTCTTCGCCCTCATCGCGGGGGCGGTCATCCTCATCCTCACTGTGTACGCCAGGGCAAAGGGCTACTGACCCTGATATCCCCCTCCACCCTCCACGGGCTCCCTTCTCCACACCACGCGGTCATCCACCCGGACCTCCAGCACCCTGTGGTACGGGACCCTCCCTCCGCCCTCCAGATGGAGGTAGGACCGGTCCCTGCCCACCACATCGGGTGGGCACAGCAGGCGCTGGTCGTCGGGGGCTCCCCTGTCCACGATGAGGAACGAAAGGGAATCCAGGGTGATGCCGTCACCCCACTCCAGGCGGCTCAGGACCTCGTGCAGAGTCACGAACCCCCATGCGAGGGGCGGGCCTTATGCTTTCTCCTGGCCCCCTGGCAAGGGTTGGTAAATCCCCAATCGAAAGGGAAGGGTATTTAATACGTGAGGGGCAATCGGATGTCAAGGACCAGCGCCAGCTACGGTGGTCCCAGAAGTGCTCCGATGTACAGAACCTCGAAGGGTCGGAAGGGCCTGAGGCGGCTCGGCCGCATGTACGCCGTCTACGGGATCCTGGCGATCATGGTCCTCAGCGCCGTTCCCGTGATGGCGGTGGCACCTCCCGGGTCCATGAAGATCCCCGAGCCCGAGGACTGGGGCGTCCCCGCCTACCTCAGGACCATCCAGGGCAGGGAGGAGGCCGCCCTGGGCAACACCACCGTGGTCACGGAGGCCAACCTCGTCATCGACGGCATCACGGCGTACACCACCGACCGTGAGCCCGCCATGGGAGATTTCACCCTCCATGGCTCCAAACCCTACGAACCCGAGAAGCCGAAGATCCTGGACCTGACATCGGCCACGTCCAACCAGAGCCTGCCCGACGTCCTGCAGCTGGTCCTCGACCAGCCCCTCAAGCTGATGATCTACGTCGAGTCCGGCGAGCACGGCAACTGGGTGGAGACCTACCTGCGCCCCTACTTCGAGGTCAAGTGGGACGGCCTGGTACCCAGCCTCGTCAACTGGCAGCGGTGGGAGGAGGTCAACGTCGACAACGACACCGCCACCGGGGACGCCGAGGGCGACGACGTGAGGCTCCGCCTGGCCCCGGTCCTGGAGACCAGGGACAGGAATATCACCCTGCTACCACCATCGTTCTTCCTCCAGCTCCGGGGCGGGGTGTCCCTCGAGGTCGAACGCCTGGGCTCGGGGTCCGAGGACCTGCCCATCGACGTCACCTTCATGAAGTCCTTCCGCTACAGCGGGCTCAACTACACGTGGTTCCTGGAACTGAAATTGGACCACATCCCCCAGCAGGGGCACATGTCCATCACCGCCGACCAGGTGAACATCTCCGCCGAGACCGGCAAGCTCCGAGAGACCATCATGGCCTTCCTGGCCAACGGGTCGCTGGAGAACCTGACCAGGATCGGCTCCTTCGCGGGACCCTACACCATCTTCCACACCTCCTCGGAGAACATGAGGAGCATCCATGCGACCATGGGCTACCTCAAGATCGCCGAGAGGCCTGGCCAGGAACAGCCCGAGATAGAGGAGGCGTCCTGGGTGACGGCCAGGATCAACCCGCCCTCGGACGCCGAGGTCACCCCACGCACGTTCTCCCTGTGGATGGACAGCCCCGCACCCAACAGGACCTTCGACAAGATCAACTGGACGGCCGACAGACCTTCCTTCCTCGAGCTGGAGTACTTCGATGGAAGGGGCAACGCCACCCAGGCCAGGGCCACCATCTACGACGCTCCCACGGTACTGAGCATCCACATCGGCGAGGAGATGGAGGAGGTGGGAAGGGTCGCCAGGGTCCACTTCACGGCGACAAGTCCGATACCCCGCATCAGGTTCGACCAGTGGGACTTCAACGAGGGGGACCGCAGGAAGTACCTCCACGTCCACGTCGACCTGGTAGGGTTGCCCAAGGAGCTCTGGATGAACGGCACCATCGACGTGGGAGGCCAGCCGATAGAGGTCCTCCGACCGGACCCATCCGTCGGGAGCTTCATCCCGCAGATGCTGGACACGGTGATGGTGAGCCTCACATCGAAGCTGTTCAACATAGGTCGGACCCTGAGGGCACTGCCCGAGAACATCCTCAACATGCCGGACCAGGCGGGCTACACCACCCTCCAGTTCCCGGACCACGGCGTCCACCTGGGCATGGTGGAGCTTTGGATGACGTCGGGCCACTACGTCACTGTGGCGGAGGGCACCGACTTCTTCGCCTTCTACAACGACACCGTCGAGCCCGAGGGACGGATGATCCAGACCGGCTTCTCGGGGCGCATGCTGGACATCAGGTCCTTCAACGCCGAGTTCTCCGACCGGAAGGTCATCTCCCTCGAGTCCCGTTACAACAGGGAGTTCCGGGTCCTGTTCATCGACGAGAAGAACGAGGCGAACGCCTCGATCCGCTTCTCGAACATACCCCACTCCATCACACTGGAGCTGAAGGACGACCGGATGGTCTACATGGGCGACGGCACCGTGGACCGCATCCAGTACACCCACGAGATCGAGGACCAGTTCCTCAGGATCCGCATCGATGGCGTGCCCGGTGGCGTCGACATCCTCCTAGGCGACGAGGTGGTGGGCGTCAAGGCCCTCATCGGTGCCATCGACGTCATCGACATCCAGCTGACCGATGGTCCCGTCAGGCAGATGACCGGGGACCACATCCTCGCGGAGCTGCACCCCGGGGGCACCACCGCCGCGTCCCTCCGGATATCCAACCTGACGTCGGTCATGCTGGACCGCACAGGTGAGGACGACGTCGTATCCATCCGGACGGGTGGTAAGCCCCTCAAGGTCCTCATCGACGACAGCGGGAACAACTTCCACCTCCGGGCCTACCTGGACCCGCTGCCCAGGAACATCGATGTCAAGCTCTCCGACATGTTGGGCCTGTCCGGGATCGGGACCCCCGACATTCAGAACACCACGTCGGTGCTGGACTTCTCCTCTATCATCTTCGCCTTCGCCGAGCTGGCAGACAACGTCCTGCTGGCGGTGGGCGACGCCACGGCGAACCTCATAGACGGCATCGGAACCTTCTCGTCCAACCTGACCCTGGAGTTCGAGGGCGACACCAACATGGACCTGGTGGCCACCATCCAGCGGACTGGCGACGTCCCCGTCCCCCCGACGGAGTGGGTCCACGGTCTGACCAGCAACATGGTCCCCCAGGGGGAGGACATGGTGCTGATCGACGCGAAGATCTTCATCACAGGGATACCGCCCAAGGGCACCATCTCGCTCAGGTCGACGCCCGAGTCGACCACCATCGACCTCAAGCTGGAGGGGTTCGCGCCCCGCTACAAGGAGCTGGCCGTCCTGGTGAACGGCGCCTCGACGATACCGGGTGGCGGCGGGAAGGACATATGGCTGTACATGTCGGACCTGGTCGCCCCCCTCGACCTGGAACTGCACCTGAACGTCAATGCCGAGACGGACATCGGGGGCAGGACCGAGGGGCAGGTGAGTCTCAAGTCCTCCTCTGCCCTGGGACCCTTGCACATGCACGCCCGCATCAGGGGGGACACCATCGCCACCGTCGAGGTGCTCCTGTCCAGCGTGCCCCAGGAGGCAGACCTGAGCTTCGTCTACGAGGGGGACATCAACCTCCAGTCCACCCTCTCCCAGAGCCTGGCCTTCGTCTTCGTCAAGATGTCCCGGTCCCTCAACAAGCACGAGGCGCCCGTCACGACGATCACGCTCCACAACGTTCCCACCCTGGTCAGCCTCGCCGTCGAATCGGGGGAGGACTACGACATGGACAACACGGACCCCATGGCCAACCTGCCCACCATGACCGTCGGGACCAACGACCCCGGCCTGGACGTGCTGGTTGACATCGAGGGGCGGTCCCTGGGCAACCAGGTCGATCTCTTCATGGACGCCCGCAACCTCAAGGACATCTCCATGGCCAGGTCCGGTGACGAGTACCGCATCTCGGCCGAGCAGATGGAGTACATCCACATCCAGGTCCGCAACCTCGCCTACACCGACACCGTCCTCCTGGACCGCATCGACGTGGTCGCGACGGACCTGACCATGGCCGTCGTCAAGGTGGACATGGTGTTCGGGGTGTTCCCGCTGATATCCGTCGGCGACCTCTCGGCCACGGGCCTCCAGCTCGGCATCACGGGCAGGATGGAGCTGATGGGGAACATGAAGGACATATCGATCGTCATCTTCGAGGTACCGATGTCCCTGGCCTCGATGCCCGCCTCCCACAGCAACGGCGTGGCCATGACCGCCATGGAGGGGAGGCACGTGATGTTCGTGCCCGCCCCCATGGGCACCGTCATGGGGACCCTGCTGGGGTGATGCAAGCATGGCGGGTGAGAAGGAAGACGATGGCACCTCCTTGGACGAGATGGCCCCCATGATCGCGGGCATCGGTCCCGACCTCGAGGTCCAGCGGATGGTGGAGGAGGAGGAGCGCCAGCGGAAGGCCAGGGAGGCCGCCGAGGGCAAGGGCGTCAAGGTGGTGGAGTACACCCCCAACGCCGGGGGCCCCAAGGTTAGAGCGACGGCCAGGACGGTGCTCGTCATCCTCATCCTCGCCATGATCCTCGTCCCCCTGCTCTACTTCGTGGCGATCCCCCGGGCTGACGCCCAGCTCATCATCGAGTACAACGAGGGCGTGGTGGGCGGCATCCACGTGGACGCACGCATCGACAACAAGGGCACCCGGACGATGGAAAACGTTACGATTACCATCCTGGTCCAGAACTCCACCGACGTGAGGATGTCGGATCCCTCCCACTTCATAGGCCGCGTCTCGGCCCACAACTGGCAGGGCATGAACGCCATCTCCTTCACCGGGGACCAGTGGGACACCTACCACATCTTCGTGGAGTACTCCTTCGATTGCGCCGGGCGGACGTACAACGGCTCGGAGCACATCGTCACCGAGGGTCAGGGCATGAACAAGTGGTACTACGTGGACATGACCGCGTAGCCGCTATCACCGGGCCGTGTCCAAAGGGGCAATCTTTTATATAGGATAGCCTATTCCACCCCGACTGGAAGGCCGTGGTAGCTCAGCTGGGAGAGCGCAAGACTGAAGACTTGCGCAGACCAAGGCAGAGATCTTGAGGTCGCCGGTTCGAGCCCGGCCCACGGCACCTTCCCCCTTTTTCGAGGGGGAGGTGCGCAACCCTCTGCCGAATACCCAGCTATGTTCACACACCGCTCCTAGCGAGGCATGTGTATGCCCGAAAACGAGAATGACGAAGACTACGCAGGGGTCAGCGGTGCTCCCCTAGAGGGGATTGTACGCGATACCTTCGAGGCCCTTGGCCTCGACGAGGCGATGACCAAGATCTGCGCCAACGCTGGTTACGAAATACCAACCGACATCCAGCAGAGGACCATCCCCCTGGTCCTCGGCAACCAGGATGTGATCGGCCAGGCTAAGACGGGGACCGGCAAGACCGCCGCCTTCGCCCTGCCGTTGATACAGACCCTCACGGGCGACCGTGGTGGCCCTGCCGCCATCGTGCTGGTGCCCACCCGGGAGCTGGCCGTCCAGGTCACAGGCGAGTTCGAGCGCCTCTCCCGGGACATCAAGGGGTTCCGCGCCTTGGCAGTCTACGGCGGCGCCTCCATCGGACCCCAGATGGACAAGCTGGCGAGGGGCGTCACCATCGTCATCGGCACCCCTGGAAGGATGATGGACCTGATGCGCCGGGGCAACCTGCTCCTGGACGACGTCCGCACCGCGGTGCTGGACGAGGCCGACAGGATGCTGGACATGGGCTTCATCGGTGACATCGAGTGGATACTGGAAAAGACCCCCGACGACCGCAGGACCCTGCTGTTCTCGGCAACGATGCTCGACGACGTAAGGTCCCTGGCGAGCAAGTACATGCGGGACCCGGTGTACATCAAGGTCTCCACCGACGATGACCTCACCGTGGAGTCCACCGAGCAGATCTACATCAGGGTGGGGCGCCGGAACAAGATCTGGGCCCTGTGCAGGTTACTGGACGAGGACAAACCGGAGCTGACCATCGTGTTCTGCAACACCAAGGTCGCCGTGGACATGGTGGCCCGCCGCCTGCACGAGGTGGGCCTGAACGCGGCAGAGCTCCACGGGGACCTGCGCCAGACCAAGCGCGAGAGGGTGCTGGACAAGTTCCGGGAGGCCCAGGTGCGCATCCTGGTCGCCTCCGACGTTGCCGCCAGGGGCCTGGACATCGAGGAGACCTCCCTGGTCGTCAACTACGACATCCCCGAGGACCCCGAGAGCTACGTCCACCGCATCGGGCGGACCAGCCGCATGGGCCGGAAGGGGAAGGCCGTGACCTTCGTGACCATCCAGGAGATCCACTACCTCGTGGCCATCGAGCGGTGGGCCAACACCAGCATAGAGCTCCAGCCCCTGCCCAAGCCCTCCAAGGACGACAGGGTGCGCTACATCACCGACTACGACGAGCTGGCCAACCGCTACGGCATGGTGACCTTCGAGCTGGACCTAGGCTCCGAGGACGGCGCCAAGGTGCTGGACGTGGTGGAGCTGGTGCGCCGGCAGACCCGGCTACCCGAGAACCTAATTGGCCACGTGGAGATCGAGGCCAAACGCAGCACTGTGGAGATCGACAAGGGCAGTGCCCACCACGCCCTGATGGACCTCAAGCGGTGCCGGTTCAACGGCAGGAAGGTCTGGGTGGACATAGTGGAGCCCGACCTGGCCACCGAGCGCAGCTCCCGGGAAGAGCCCCCCAGCATCTACGACATGCCCGCCATCTGATGCCCAGGCCAGGCTCCTCGGAACGTTCACCGCTGGACATTAAAAAACCATACTAATCTTTATATAAGCCGACCCTGGGTCTGAATCACGTTCACATGAGGTCACATTGGGTCCTTCCAGTAGCTGTCGTCATCCTCCTCTCCATCGCCGTCCTGCCGGCCTCCGCGTGCATCCCGGGGGCACCCAAGGTCGAGTTCGAGGCCCAGGCGCTGAGCTGTGGCACCGCCTTCCTGGAGCCTTACAACATTTCGCTGACCACGGAGGAAGAGCTGTTCCCCCAGTCCATATCCTTCAAGGACAGGCTCTACGTCGTCTGGCAGAAGGAGGACTTCGAGGAGACGGACACCGTCAAGTTCCACGTCACCTTGAAGTCCTTCGACGGCACCGCTTGGACCGACCCCCTCTACATCTCCTCCCCGGACATGACCACGCCGATACGGTCCGAGCTGAACCTGAACCCCAGACTGGGGACCTCGGAGGACGCCCTTTACATCGTCTGGACATCCAACGAGCCGTATTGGACCTCGGGCACGGACGACGACGTGGTGTTCCGGTTCACGGAGGACGGTGTCTCGTGGTCCGAGCCCATCGAGGTGACGGGCCACTACAACAACGGCCTGGACAAGCTGGCACGTGTGGTGCCTCTCAAGGACAAGGTGTGGTTCATCTGGGAGACCAACGACCCCCTGGACTCCGACGGGGCCGACATGGACATCGTGATGCGCAGCTGGGACGGTCATGACCTGGGCCAGGTCGTCGAGGTCACGCCTCCAGGCGACGCCTACAACGACCACTACGTCGACGTCGCGGCCGACGACGAGAACATGTACTTCATCTGGATGAAGAAGAACTACACCTCCGGGAAGGCCAACATCCACGACATATGGGCCCGCGTCCACGACGGCTCGTCCTTCGTGACCCCTCCCATCAAGATCAGCTCCGACGCCATCGAGGACAACGCACATCCCAGCGTCGTGGAGGCGGACGGGCGTGGATTCTTCCTCTGGGAGACCTACGACACCGGCAAGACCGGGGACGAGACCTCCGCCGTCATCCGCCAGTGGACGGTCGACAAAGGGATGGGCAGACCGACGACGGTGAGCTCCCTCACCAGCAACGGCAAGGACACGCGACCGACCGGCCTCTGGTGGAAGGACCAGTTGTTCGTTGCATGGACCTCCACCGACCAGGGCAAGACCTTCGGAGCGGACGCGGACCTGCTGTTCAGGGTGGGAAAGCTGGATGGGGACGGATACATCCGCTTCGATGATTTCATCGAGGTCTCGGACTCGATGGACGATTTCTCCGACCGATTCCCGAGCCTGGTGGTGTACGACGACGTGGTGAACGTGGTGTGGGCCATCGACTCCAACTACACCTACCTTCTTTCGGAAGAGAATATCACGAAAGGGACGATATTCCGCAGCCCTGACGTCGTCATCCAGTCCATCGACATCCCCTTCGAGAAGAGCCTGGGCCTGGTCTACACCCTGGGCACCGCCTTCCCCATCGCCACCATTCCCACCACCGGGAAGGTGAGCGTCACGGACCTGCAGAACGAGCCCCTGGTGGGGCTACGCGTGGGATTGCTGGTCCGTAACACCGACGAGCCACCCGAGACGGCGCGGCTCTGGTTGCTGGGAGAGCAGGGCGACGGGACCTACTCCCTGGACGATCTCGTGTTCGACAAGGATGGGACGTACGACATCAGGATCATGGTCAACAACGTGGATGCGGGCAGCTTCCTCGTCGATACCATCCCACCGCCACCCAGCTTCATGGACCGGTTCCCCGTCACAACCGTTTTCTTCGTCGTGTTGGGCGTCATGTCCGGGTTCCTCCTGTTCCGCATGATGGGTCGCGAAGACGAGGTCGACGAGCTGAGGCCCGTGCCCCTCGGACGCCCCTCCCCGGAGGAAACGGTCTAGGAGGTCTGGCTTGGCCGCTGGTCACACGTCGGTTGCTCTGGGCGATGCGCCTTTGAAGATCGATACGCCGATGACCGAGGGGATCCCCTTCGAGGGCGTCCCGGAGATCGACACCCGCGACGAGAGGGCGGCGGAGACCTCCCAGGAGGCCTACATCCAGGACAGCCGGCAGGACATCCTGAGACTGCCCGTCGTGGGCGCCTTCCTGAAGTGGAGATGGCTACAACCCCTCATCGAGATACCGATGGTAATCACCTTCGTCCTGGTCATCATCATTGGCATCTGGGGGACACAGGAGCCCTCCCAGAACCTGGCCACCATGCTCATCTGGATCTACTGGTGGAGCCTGATCATATTCTCCTTCGTCGCGGTCGGACGCATCTGGTGCTTCATCTGTCCCCTGGGTGCCGTGGGCGAGTGGATACACAGGCGCGTCGGCACCTTTGACAGGAAGTGGCCCAAGGCCCTGCGGAACCTCTGGCCGGCCCACATCTTCTTCATCACCCTGACCGGGGTGGACCTCGTCTTCGGCATCGACACCATGCCCAACCTGACGGGTTACTTCCTCCTGCTCATAATGGTCATGTCCATCGTCATGGCCATCATCTACGAGCGGCGCACCTTCTGCAGGTACGTCTGCCCCATAGGAGGGATGTGCGCCATCTACTCCATGTCCTCCGGGGTGGAGGTGCGCGCCAAGTCCCGGGGCAGGTGCGAGAGCTGCACCACCAAGGAGTGCATCAAGGGCACCGACGGGACCTATGAATGCCCGTGGTTCGAGTACCCCGGGGAGATGGACCGTAACAACTACTGCACGTCGTGCCTCGAGTGCGAGAGGTCCTGCCCCCACGACAACGTGGGGATGTCGGCAAGGCCCCTTGGCCAGGACCTCTGGCGCACCAACACAAGGGTGTTCGACGAGGTGATCCTGGCGGTGGGGATGATCGGGGTCATGGCCTCCCACACCATCGCCACCACCCAGCCCTTCGATGACTGGGTCACCGTGATGGAGGTCGACCAGGGCATCCCCGCGTGGCTGACCCTCACCCTGGTCTACGTGGCGTCCATCATCCTGGCCAACTTCGCGTACTACGGCATATCGGCCCTGGGAAGTCGGGCGGCGAGCACCGAGGACAGGGTCCTGGACACCGCCACGGTCTTCAGGTGGACGGGATACGCCATGATACCGTTGTCCCTGGCCTTGTTCATGGCCAGGAACGTGTTGTTCCTCAACATCTGGGGAACGGCCATATTCGACGTCATCGCGAACATGTCGAACGAGCCGGGATGGCCCATGGGGTCGGGTCCCGTCGACCCCCAGTACCTGCTGCCGGACAGCACTATCTGGTGGATCAGGATGGTCATAATCTTCCTAGGTTTCGTCTTCTCCGCCTACGCGGGATACCGTCTCTCCCTCCGGCTACAACCCCGGAGGAGGGAGGCACAGCTCCTGCTGGCGGTGATAATCCTGGCCCTGGTGGCCTTCACCATCGTTTATGTATGGATACTGTCACTACCGTTGGTCGCATAGGAGGGGTTCGCAATGGCTGGAAATGGAAGCAAGGGAAGAGGCGGAGGGAAGGGTGGCGACGCCCCCCCTGACTGGGCAAGGCTCCTGGAGCGGCGCATGGACCCTGGCCTGGTGAGCCTGGACCCCGCCGAGCTGGAGCTGTACGACCGTGATGCCGCGCCCCTTCCCGCCTTGGCCAAGTGGGCCTTCAAACCCCGTCCCGATGCGGTGGTGAGGCCCCGGAACGCCGACCAGGTCTGCAAGGTGGTGCGATTCGCCATCAAGTCGGGGGTGCCCATCGTCCCGCGGGGGGCGGCCACCTGGGGCTTCGGCGGTGCGGTGCCGAACAACGGGGGCATCGTCCTCGACCTCCAGGGCCTCTCGGACATCCATGTGGACAGGGACACCATGACCGTCACCGCCGGGGCCGGTGCCATCTGGCGCGACGTCCGGGACCTGGCGGAGAGGCGCGGTTACATGCTCCCGGCCTACCCCACCTCCGCTCCCGGCTCGACGGTGGGCGGATGGGTCAACGTCGGCGGCGTGGGTGTCGGCAGCTTCAGGTACGGGGGCATCGACCGTCAGGTGCGGGCCCTCCGAGTGGTCCTTCCCAACGGCGAGCACGTGCGTCTGGGGTTCGACCGGGTCATCCCCAACAGCTCGGGCTACGACATCAAGTCCCTCATCATAGGTTCGGAGGGCACCCTGGGGATCGTCACCGAGGCGACCCTCGAGCTCCAGCCGGCACCGGAGGAGTTCCGGCCCCTTGCGGCAGGCTTTCCGACGTCCAAGGAGCTGGGGGACTTCATCCAGCTCCTGGCCCGGTCGCGCATCACGCCGTACCACGTCTCCTTCTACGACAGCAGCCACCTGTCCAACCTCGAGCAGCTGGGCGAGGACGTGCCATACAAGGGCGGCCTCGTCAGCATGGTGTTCGAGGGCTACTCCGCCGTGGTCGGGTGGGAGTGGGAGGCGGCCGCCGATCTGGTCCGCCGTGCCGGGGGCGAGGTGGCCAGCGAACGGTTCGCAAGCACCACGTGGGACGAGCACATGTTCGACCTGCGGGTCGCAAGGGAGGGTCCGACCCTCCTGATGAACGAGGTCTTCGTGCCGCTCTCCCGCATCAGCGAGGTTATGGCGGGGATGGCAAGGATAATCAACAGCCACAACGTGCCCGGTGGGATAGTTGGCACCGCGGCCTCCCGCTCCACGGCATCGCTGATGCCCTACGTCCTGGTGGACCAAAGGAAGTGGCCCACCCTCTTCGCCTACGGCCTTGTGGACGAGTTCGCCCAGCTGGCCATCGACCTGGGGGGCCGGCCGGCTGGCGTGGGGCTCTGGATGGCGTACCAGATGCCCGAGCTCCATGGCAAGTCGATGGAGACCATGGCCGCCATCAAGAAGGCCATCGACCCCAAGGACATCATGAACCCCGGCAAGCTGGTCCACGCGGTCTCCAAGTTCGACCTCGAGATCCCCGCCGCCGTCATGAGCCTGGGGACCAATAGCATATCCATGGTCCACACCCTGCTGGCCGACAGTGGCAGGAGGAAGAGGGACGCCCGGTCCACCGCAGGCAATGGCACCTCCGAGGCGGCCGAGATCGTGGAGGAGGAGCGGGCCGAGGACCTGGAGGAGGAGCGGGCGGTCATGGAGGCCGCCGAGGCGGGCATCGATACCGAACCCGGGGATGACATCGAGGGAACCAAGGAAGGTTGAGACCAGTGCAGCTGTTGGCAGGTACCACCAAGGGAAAGAGGAAGGCCCCCGTCAAGAAAGGGCAGGGAGAGGCCGAAGCAGGCCCCTCCCGGAACCAGATCGCCAAGGAGGGGCCGCCCCCCTTCGCCGAGGAGCTGTGGGCCTGCATATACTGCAACTACTGCAGCGCCGAGTGCCCCACCGCCCGGGAGGTGGGCTGGGAATCGACCACGCCCCGGGGCAAGATCCGGATGTTCAAGTCCCTGGTGGACCGGTGGCGCCCCAAGCGTGGCGTCGAGGTGCCCGACGCCTTCGTCCGCGCGGTCTACGAGTGCACCTCTTGCAGCCGGTGCTCCGTGGTCTGCCACGTGGGCATCGACCTCCTCTCGTACAACGAGGAGCTGCGCCGGTGGCTGGCCCGCTCCGGTTGCGGACCCATGAAGGACCATGAGGTCATGGTCCGGTCCCTCAAGAACTATCGCAACCCCTACCTCTCACCCAGCCGCGACAGGGCCAGGTGGGCCGAGGGCCTTGACCTTCCCACCAAGGGCGAGGTGCTGTACTTCGCTGGCTGTTCCGACAGCTACGTGCATCCAGAGGTGGCCCGGAGGACTGTGGCCGTCCTGAGGGCCCTGGGAACGAACGTTGCCTACCTGGGCAACGACGAGCCGTGCTGCGGGTCCACCGCCGTGCGACTGGGCCTGGACGACCCCTTCGCCGACCTTGCGTCGGACGTGCAGAGAAGGTTCGAGGGGTCCGGGGCCAAACTGGTGGTCACCGCATGCCCCGGTTGCTCGTCGGCCTTCCGGGAGTACTACCCGAAGATGGGCTACGAACTGGACATCAAGGTGCTGCACCTGACCGAGGTCCTCGACAAGGAGCTCCAGGCGGGGCGGTTGAAGGTCCGGAGGCGTCTGCCCGGTCGGTTCACGTACTACGACCCCTGCCACCTGGGACGCGTCGACGGCGTGTTCGAGCCACCCCGGAGGGTGCTGGCCGCCTGCGTCGAGGAGGTGGTGGAACTGGCTCGCAACCACGAGGAGAGCCTGTGCTGCGGCTCCGGAGGGGGCCTCAAGACCGCCTTCCCGGACCAGGCGACCTCCATCGGCGGACGGGTGGTGGAGATGGCCCGCGACTCGGGCGCCGCCACGCTGGTCACCGCATGCCCCTGGTGCGAGACCAACATCGGCGACGCCGCATCCGCCAAGGGCGCCGACCTCCCGGTGCTGGACCTGGTGGATGTGGTCTACCGGGCATTGGGTTTGGACGAGGTGGAGGAGGGGCGTGACCGGCCGAGGCGCCGGGCGCCAGGGAGGCTGGTGGGATGACGTCGGACGGCACCGTCTTCCTGACCGTGGCCCTCCTGGCCCTGGGCGTGGTCTCCCTCGTCCTTGCCGCGGTGGTCGGCTCGTACAGCGTCCGTGGCGGGAGCCGTCGCGCTGGCATAATGGCCATCCTTGGCATCTTCGCCCTCCTGGCCATGGTGTACGTGGTCCAGGGCCTGAGCTGGGACACCATCTGGAACGACATCCTCTGGCCGACCGTCGTGATCGGGGGCGGTGTGGCAGGGGGTCTGGCCGTCGGCCTGGGCCTGATCTACCTGCTCGTGGCCCAGCAATGAGGCACCGTGCACTCACGTCCCCTCCAAACAGAAAACCATATCATGGTATGGTGTGTTCAAGCCAGTATGGCTCGGCCTCGAGCGATCCTCGCCGGATTCCTGCTGGTGGCGGTCGTCATGTCAATGACCTCGACCCAGCTGGCAGCTGAGGAGGGCACCTACGCGACCTACCTCCTGGACGGTTACACCTTCGAGGGTCGGACCAACGTGACCGAGGTCGAGCTCGAGGGAGATGAGTTGCTGTCCGCCTGGTTCAACTTCACCATCCTGGAGGACGTGATCCCCTCGGACCCAGATTCCTTTCAGATCAGGGTGACCAACGTGGGCGACCCGTCCATCACCAGTGTCCTGCCGGGTACCACCGATGTGGACGACCGCCTCAATATCAACATACCCTTCACCCTCAAGGCATCGCCCTCGTGGACCGTCGCCGTCACCTGCACCGAGGCGGGGGACCGTATGCTCTTTTCGAGGGTCATCGAGAGTGACGATGGGAACGACTGGTCGTGCCAGGTGGAGTACATCTACACCAAGGACGATGGCGGGAACGGCAACGGCGGTGGCGGGGATGATGATGACGACGGTCAGCCCCTGCTGGTCACCGTCTTCGAGGCCAACCTCGTGGTCGTGGCCCTCCTGTCCCTCCTGGTGGCATTCCTGGCCCTCCAGGCCTTCCGTGGCGAGGGCGGTCTGCGATACCCCCTCATCGTATCCCTCGTCATCGCGGTGAACGCCTTCTTCGCCCTCCCCGTCGCCATCCTGGTGAACCTGGAGCTGAACGACACCGCAATAGGCATCGGTCCCTATGGGCCCGAGTGGTTGGGTACGCTGGCCATCGTCCTGCTCCTCATCTGGGTAGTCCCCTTCGTGCTGGCCCGGAAAAGGGTCCTAATGTCGAGGGACATCTTCAACATCCTCTCGCGGGTGGCCCTGGAGGGAACGGCGAAGAAGATCCGCGAGAGGGGCCAGTCACGACCCGATGACCAGCTCACGGACAAGCAGCTGAGCCTGGCGCTCATGGGGATCGGTCTGGCCTCGGTGGTGGTCGTGGCCATGATGCTCCTTGCCTAGTCGGGGCCCAGCACCCTCTGCGACCGTCTCTTCTGCCATATCGAACCCATACCGTGACGGACCAGCCTGGCGGCCACCAGCGCGGTCTGTCCCCCGTCGTACAGCGGGGCGCACTCCATCACGTCGAAGCCCACCAGCCGGGAGGCCAGCCTGTCGATGGTCCATCGCACGTCGAGGGGGGCTAGGCCCCAGGGCTCCGGGTTCTGCACGGCGGGCGCGTGGGAGGGGTCCAGCACGTCCAGGTCCACGCTGAGGTACACGGGGCCGTCGCCCATGGACCCGAGGATGTCGTCGGCCACCGTCCCCAGGCCCTCCTCGCGGACCCTGTCAGCGGAGGCGAAGGCCAGTCCCCCGTCCTGGGCAGCCCCCATCTCCTCGGCCGAGGCGGACCTGATGCCGAGGACGGCGATCCTGTCCACGCCCACCACGTCGCTGCAGCGCCGGGTGATGCAGGCGTGGGACCTGGGTTCGCCCAGGTACTCCGAGCGGAAGTCGAGGTGGGCGTCGAGGACCAGGACCGACAGGTCGTCGTGGAGGCGGGACATCGCCCTGACGGCGCCCTCGGTGGCGTTGTGCTCCCCGCCCAGGAGCACCGGCACCCGAGAGGTCCCAGCGAGCTCCGTCACGGCCCTCTCCACCCGGTCGACCATCTCCGCGGGGTCGAACACCTCGGGGACGTCCCCCGCATCGTGGATGGGGACGTCGTCCAGGTCCAGCCCCAGCTCCAGTAGCCATGGTTCGAAGTTGTACGACGCCTTCCTGATGGCATCGGGGCCGTCCCGCGCACCGTGGCGGAAGCTGGCGGTGGCGTCGTATGGAACTCCGAGGAGGACGAAGGCTGAGTCCTCTGCATCCGAGTGCGCGTCGGCGAAAAGGGAGGTGCCGGGTTCCATCAGGGTCGACCCCCCGGGGACGGGTTCAGGCCCGGGTTATCTTCATCCGGCCCAGGGCTACCATGTAGCTGATATCCTGACCGGCCTCCAGCTTGCCCTGGAACTCCTCGTCCACGACCATCTCGAAGGTCTCGTAGGTCTCAAGGTCCATCACCTGGGCCGCGTTGCCGCCAGCGGTGATGACCTGGCCCTGGCGCTTGTCTATCATGGGCACGCCCACCCTGTGCTTGACGGGGTGGACGATGCTGCGCTTCGTACCATCGAACAGGCCCACCGCCTCGATGCGGGCCTTGGACTCACCATGCTTCCCTGGCTTGGATGTGGAGATAGAGAGGATCTTGCAGGGTTCGTCGTCGATGATTATGTAGCCGTTCACCCTCAAGTTCCTGACCTCATTCACCGTCTTCATGGGGACCGTCCAGTGAATGGAGGGGCCACTAGATATAGGTTTAGGAGCCACCCCCCTTGGTCGGGGGTCGTGTGGAGGGTGGTGCGGGGAGTGGTGCGGGGGGTGGTGCGGGGGGTGGTGCGGGGGGTGGTGCGGGGGGTGGTGTGGGGGGTGGTTTCACAGGCACCGGGGACGCCGGCTACCTGTCCCGCATCCTCCACCTTGCCATGGGCACGGCGACCAGCACGGCCATCAATGCAGCCAGGAGGCCGAAGCCGGGTTCCTCGGACTTGTTGTAGGTGAAGTACGAGGTCGCCGTCTCTGAGTACTTCTCGCCGTCGTAGACCCGGACGTCCACGGTGTGGTTGCCCTCGTCCAGTTCCCCGGTGGACGCCTTGTAGGACCAGGAGGCCAGGGCACCCAGGTCGATCCATTCGCCCGCGTCGATGCGGATCTCCACCTTCACCACGGCCTTGTCGTCGGAGGCGGTGCCCTCGAAGGTCACCCTGTCCTTGTAGACCTTGCCCTCAACGTGGCCGGTTATCTTCACGAGGGGGATCTGGTTGATGGTGAAGTTGAAGAAGAGCTCCAGGGAGAAGCGCTCGCCGTCCGAGGCCCGGAGCCACAGCACGTGGTCGTCGGAGGTGAACATCGAGGTGTCCAGCTCGAAGGACCAGTTGGTCGTCCCGTTGGCCCGGTACCAGCCACCGTCGTCCACCTGGTACTCCACCTTGTCCACGTCGTTGTCGTCGAGGGCCTTCCCGATGAAGGTGAAGATGCCGTCCAGGCTCCCCGTTATCGGTGTCTCGAGGCTCACCTCGGGAGGCTGGTCCACCTCGGCGGACACCATCGTGCCCATGGAGATTATTATAAGCAACACTCCAACCAAAATCGCGTATCTTCTCATCCTCAACCCCTCCAGGGGTGTACAATCATTGCCGGAGGGGGGAGATATTCTTTTCGGTCCACATTGTACCTTTGTCCAGCTCCGTCCGAGAATCGCGGGATTTCGATATACAGCGTCGATACGCGTGTGGGGACGCATCATTGTTGGCGTTTGGCCAGACCTGAGGCAAAAGTCATATTATGCTGGACCGGCATCGCTAGGGCCACATGACACGAAGGTGGCCCCTCCGGGAGATGGCCCTGGCGGTGGATGGTGTGATGGCGGAGCGGAGCACCGAGAACGGTGCCTTCGATTCCGTCGGCATCGGCGCCGACGGCACCGAGACGCTGCGCATCGACCAGCTGGCCGAGCAGGCGATACTGGACATCGTCGACGAGATCCCAGGTGGCATGAACGTCCTCTCCGAGGAGGTGGGCTGGCTCGACAGGGGTGCCAAGCACTCCCTGGTGGTGGACCCCATCGACGGCACCTACAACGCGTCCGTGGGCATCCCCTTCTACTCCGTCTGCCTGGCGGTGGGGAACCGGACCTTCTCCGACGTGGAGGAGGCCCTGGTGTACAACCTGGTCAGCGGGGACACCTACCACGCCGTCAAGGGCGAGGGGGCCACCCTGAACGAGAGGCCCATCAGGACCAGGACCTACCGGGAGGAGGACTCGCTCTATGTCCTCTACTCGGGGAACACCGCCTCGGAGCGGGCCCACAGGCTGACCACCTTCCCGAGGCGGGTGCGGTCCCTGGGCTCGGCCGCCCTGGAGATGTGCCTCGTGGCCCAGGGCTGCGCGGACCTGTTCTTCCAGGACGGCTACCCGCTGCGCATCACGGACCTGGCCGCGCCTGGCCTGATCCTCAGGGAAGCGGGCGGCGAGCTGTTCACCTCCGAGTGCGAGCTGCTGGAGATGCGCATCAGCCTGGAGGACAGGAAGGAGATCCTGGCGGTGGGGGACCCCTCCGCCCTGGAGCGCCTTTACCAGGCTGCCATGGACGAGAAATGCGCTATTGGGGGGGAGAGGTGACATGACCGACAAGGCTCCGAAGGTCGAGCCGCCGAAGGTCGTGGGTCTGGTGGCGAACATGGGCCAGGAGAAGGCCCTGGCCGCCGTCGAGAAGGCGCTGGAGGTCCTTGCCGGCCACAAGGGTATCGAACTGGTCCTGGAGGACCGGCTCGCGCGACGGCTGGGAAGGAAGGGGGGCGTGCCCCAGTCCAAGATGGAGATGGACATGCTCATCATCGCCGGAGGGGACGGCACCATCCTCCACGCCCTCCACATGACCAACGTCCCCGTGCTTTGCATCAACACCGGGTCCGTGGGCTTCCTGGCAGAGCTGGCCGTCGAGGATGTCGAACAGGGCCTCGAGGCGGTGATGGCCGGGAACTACATCCTCGACCAGCGGATGCGCATCAAGTGCCTCGTCAACGGGAGGAGGCAACTGGACGCCACCAACGAGGTGGTGGTCCACACCGCCGCCGTGAGCAAGATGATGACCCTGGAGCTCTCCATCGATGGCAGCTACGTCGACACCTACAGGGCCGACGGGCTCATCGTGGCCACCCCGACGGGCTCCACCAGCTACGCCCTGTCCACGGGGGGCCCCATCCTGGACCCCCGGGTGAAGGCCATGGTCCTCACCCCCATCGCCCCCTTCAACCTCCACTCCCGTCCCATGGTGATCCCGGCGGAGAGCGTGGCCCAGATATCGACAACAGAACAGCACTACCCGGGGCTGGTGGTCATCGACGGGCAGCACGAGGTCCATTTCCGCCAGCGCACCACCGTTGAACTGACCATGTCCGACAACCCCGCCTTCTTCGTGCGCATGAGCGAGGAGGGGTTCTACGAGAAGCTGCGACGGAAGTTCATCAGCCATTATCCGTGTGATGTGATTGAAGATTAACAAGAAGGTGCCCAAGCGGGAGAAGCCCAAACCAGGGGGCTCCGTCAAGGCCATAAGGAAGGACGCGTTACGGCTGATGCTGGAATCCTCCAGGGGTTCCCTACCCAACGAGTTCGGCGGCATCCTCAGGGCCTACGACGGGGTCATCACCGAGGTCATGGTCCTGCCTGGCACGGAGCAGGGCGCGCGCGCTGCCCTCTTCCGGTTCACCATGCTCCCCGCGGACAGGAGCGTGGTTGGTACCGTCCACTCCCACCCCTCCGGCAACTACTGGCCCTCGGGAGCGGACCTGGAGCTGTTCGACCGCTTCGGCTCCATCCACATCATCTGCGGCTACCCCTTCAGCATCGACTCCTGGCAGGCCTACGACGGCAGGGGCCGTCCCCGCAGGATCGAGGTCATCAAGTAGCGGAGAGTGGCCCCTGGGCCTGATTTTCCATGAGACGAACGAGACCAAAAACCTTTTCTCCGAGCGGGTCGCATGACAGGGATGGCAGGTGCCAAGTGCCGTGACTGTCGAACCTTGGATATATTTGGCGATCATCGCCATTGCGATCCTTCTCTACTTCTCCGCCAGATTCTCGGGAGCCGAGACCGCCATCACGGCCATCGACTCCGTCGAGGTCGCGGAGCTGGCGTCCGAGGGCGAGAGGAACGCGCAGTTCCTCGTAAACATCAAGAAGGACCTGGACCGGACCATTGTCGCCATCCTCATCGGCAACAACCTGGTCAACGTCATCATCTCGGCGCTAGCCACCCTGGTGGCCGTCGAGCTCCTCGGCAACCTGGGCGTCAGCATCGCCGTCGGTGCGCTGACCCTCATCATCCTCATCTTCGGCGAGATAACGCCCAAGGCCTACGCCGTGGACAACAAGGTCCGGATGTCCCTCAAGAACGCCAGGTGGATCTACTACATGACCAGGGGGCTCTCGCCCCTCATCACTGGCTTGATCGCCATCAGCAGGGGCATCCTGCGGTTGGTGGGTGCCACCTCCCAGGAGACCAAGTTCCTCCTGGTCTCCGACGACCAGGTCCGTCAGCTGACCAGCCTGGGCGTTGAGCAGGGGGCCATCGAGGACGTGGAGCAGGACATCATCGAGCGGGCCCTGGACTTCGGCGAGGTCAAGATCACCGAGATCATGATGGACAAGGAGCACGTGTTCACCATCCCGTCGGGCACCCCCCTGGAGAAGGCCGAGCATATGATCGCCGAGCGGCCCTTCACCCGCATCCCCATCATCAAGCGCCTCAGGTACAGCAGCAATCCCAACGGGAACGGGAACGGCGAGATGTCCCACGCCGACGAGATCGTGGGCGTGGTGTACGTCAAGGACCTCTTCGGCAAGTCGGGGGGTATCATCGACGACTACGTCCGACCACCCTTCTACGTCTTCCCCGACGTGGACGCCGCCGACGTGTTCGAGGAGATGCGGGAGAACCATATCCACATGGGCATCGTCTCCGACGAGGGGCGGCTCCTGGGCATCGTCACCCTCGAGGACCTCATCGAGGAGGTCATGGGCGAGATCCACGACGAGAGCCAGGACAAGCAGTTCCCCTACGGGGAGCCCGACTAGGGCGACCAGGGCTCACAGGTAGCGCTTCCGGAACTCCTCGCGTGTGCCCAGGGCAAGGTCATAGTTCCTCACCTCTACGGCCACGTAGGGAGGCAGGGGGATGCCCTCCAGGTCCAGCGTGCCGTGGCCCAGGGGTGCGTGCTGGTCCCACTTGCCATCGTTGTCGTGGAGGTGCATCGCGAACAGCTTTCCCCGGCTCGACATGGTGGCGTGCAGCTCCCGGACCCCCCCCGCGATGTTGGCGTGACCCACGTCCAGAAGGAATCCCACCAGGGGCGAATCGCACTGGTTGATGGCCTCCATGAGGGGGTCGATGAGCCGGTAGGTGTTCTCGTACAGGATCCGGACCCCGGTCTCGTCCGCCACCTTCGCCAGGTGCCGCACAGCATCCTCCACCCGGGCCTGGAAGTCGAAGTGCTCGTCGGCCCAAAGCGACCTGTCTGGCCTCACCATCCGTTCGGGGAAGCCCACGTGGGAGTTGAGGTAGACCGCGTCCAGGTCCCGGGCCAGCTCCGCCTCGGTGATGACACGGTCCTTGGAGTACCGCAGGAAGCCGGGGTCCAGGGTCAGCAGGTCGCAGTCGCCCGCGTGGAGGGTCAGCTCCAGCCCCAGCTCGGATGCCAGGCCCCTCACCCGCTCCCTCTCGGGGCCGTCCATCAGCTCGGGGCTGAAGGGTGGCAGGTCCAGGTGGTTGAACTCGGCAAAGTCCCAGCCGTCCCGGGCCGTCCGCTCGAGGAACTCGTCCACGGTGTTGACGAAGGTGGGCGTGGAGAGGCCTAGGCGGACGGGACCCATGGCGGGCGCAACACCGTGGTCGGCGATAAAGGTGACGCAATTACCGGTCAGCCGTACTTGATCTGACGGATCTTCATTCGGACGCCGAACAGCGCCACGGTGGCGACCACGGCGATCAACACCGATGCGACGATGATACCATCAACATTGGAAAACAGTTCCGAGGGTTCGGGATCATCAACAGGTTTGGATCCCACGAAGACCTCGAGGTAGGCCACGTCGTTGTCCGTCTCCGACTGGTGGTCGAGGTAGACCCGGAACTCCAGGGTGTGGTTCCCGCTCACCTTGTAGGGCATGTGGCGACCCCTCCTTCGACGGAGAGCCCCACGTTCAAATATATATGATGGAGAAGTCCATTACCCACCGATGTCACCAGGGATGCCCTTGGGGTCTGTCCACATCGTCCTCACGTACCGTTGCACCTACGAGTGCTCCCACTGCTTCCTCCACTGCGGTCCGAGCCAGCCCGGTTCGATGACCAAGAACGAGATGGAGGGGCTGCTCGAGCAGGCGGCAGCCATCGATGGCGTCGAGAGGGCCTACTTCGAGGGAGGGGAGCCCATGCTCTACTACCCCCTGGTGCACCTGGGGGTCCAGAGGGCGACATCCCTGGGGCTCGGGACCGGCATCGTCACCTGCGGCTACTACGCCACCACTGTGCCCGACGGCGAGATGTGGCTACGTCCCCTGAAGGAGGCGGGCCTCAGCTCCCTTGAGGTGAGCATCGACCAGCTCCATGGCTCAGGGGACGCCTGCACCCACGGCCGCAACCTGGTGGATGCTGGCAACCTCCTGGGCCTGGACGTGAGCGTCATCAGCATATGCGACCCCCGGGAGGAGGAGTGCAGGGCCGCCCTCATGCCCCGGCCCGGTGAGGAGGCCGCCCCGGCCATGCTACGGGGTCGGGCGGCACACGAGCTGGTCGAGGGGCTGGAGCTGCAAGACCTGGAAGGGTTCACCGAGTGCCCCCAAGAGGAGCTGGAGCGACCAACCCGCATCCACGTGGACCCCTACGGGAACGCCCACATCTGCCAGGGGATCCTGGTCGGGAACGTGTGGGAGAGCAGCCTGTACCAGCTGGTGACGGGCTACGACCCCCACCAGCATCCCATCCTGGGCCCCCTGATAGAGGGAGGACCCGCGGCCCTGGCGAAGGCCCACGGCGTGGGCACCGATGGCGAGTACGCCTCCGAGTGCCATGCGTGCTACGAGATCAGGAGGGCCCTGCTCGACGTGCCCGAGCTCAAGAGGTATCTGGGACCGAACCAGGTGTACGGCGAGGAGCCTGAACCTCCTCCAGACAGCTATGAATGATACAAGATGGTGAGCCGATTGTCCGAACTTGAGGATACGTTGATCGAGAACCTGGTGGCGAAGGGGGCATCGATGGTGGGGTTCGCCGACCTCACCGACCTGCCGGCGGGTCCGAGGGAGCACATGGACTTCGCTGTATGGATCGCCGTCGCCCTCGACCCCCACATTGTATCGGGCATCACGTCTGGCCCGACGAAGCTGTACGAGATCGAGTACCGGAAGAAGAACGAACTGCTCAGGGAACTGGGGGTGGCCGCGGCCAAGATCCTCAGGGGGTTCGGCTTCGAGGCCATCGTTCGCCAGGCCACCGACGAGGACGTCGACTGGATCGACCTCACCACCCCCCTGCCCCACAAGACGGTCGGGACCCGTGCCGGCATGGGTTGGATCGGCAAGTGCGGCCTGCTGGTGACCGAGGAGTTCGGTTCCGCCATCCGGATGACGGTGGTGCTCACCGACGCCAGCTTCGAATGGGCGCAACCCATCGGGACCTCCATGTGCGGTGACTGCGAGGAGTGCGTGGTGCACTGCCCTGCAGGCGCGCCGACGGGCGAGGACTGGAACAAGCGGATGGAACGGGAGGAGTTCTACAACGCCCACATGTGCCACGAGCACATCCTCGAGACCACGAAGGCCAAGGGCCTGTCGGCCAGGATCTGCGGGGTGTGCATCGTCGTCTGCCCCTATACCCAGAAGTACATCGAGCGGGCGCTGGGCACTGGTTGAGCGGCCTCAGCTGGGTCGTCGACTCCCTCGCGTTTTGGGCATCCTTTAATTACCTACCAGTCCATTTGACACAACTGGGGAGGACATGCGGAGGGACCAGGGCCAGGTCTTATCGAGGTACATCGTCCTAGTCGTAGTTCTTTTCACGCTGGTGATGTCCCTACCGATCGCCGGTGGAGACAGTTCCGAGGACGCCTCCGACTCCGGGGTCCTCAGGGGGACGGTGTTCAACCTCCACTACGAATCCCCCGTCCCCCATGCCTACGTCCTGGTCGAGAGCGACCAGGGGTACACCGAGGCAAGGAGCACCAACAATGATGGCGAGTACAAGTTCAACCTGCCGTACGGGACGTACAAGCTCCGAGCCTTCGTCCGCGACCAGGAGATGCACAACGCCACCGGTATCTACGTCGACCCGTCACCGGTGGTCCACGACATCTTCATCTCCTTCGCCATCGAGGAGCCCGTCCAACTTTTCGGCGTCATCAAGCTGGACGGTGAGAAGGCGCGCGAGACGAAGGTGGTCTTCGAGGGGACCGAGAACTCCTATAAGAACGAGACCATCACCGGGAAGGACGGCAGCTACTCCCTGGACGTGCCCTACGGTACCCTCAAGGTCACTGCCTACAAGGACGACGAGTTCGCTGGCGAGGAGGAGATAGGCCCGTTCATCACGGCCGGCCCCCAAGAATCCAACTTCAACATCGAGCGCACGGGTGCTCCACCCTCCTTCGACGAGTGGTCCGACTTCCTCGTCGCCACCTGGACCGGGATAGCCATCTGGGGCGCCTGTGTGTTCGCCATCGTTGTGGGTTACTTCGTGGTCTCCAGGAGGGTGCGGAGGTGGCAACAGGGAGAACACGAGCGCGTCTCCGACGACTGGGCGGACGTGCTGGTCTACGGTGGGTTGGGATACGCGAAAGTACTATTGCTCAATCTCAGCCTCGTCATCCTCGGTATCTTCTTGGACGTAAGGAGCGAGGAGGCTGCCAGGTACATCAGGTTCTGGCTTTGGGCACTGGTATTGGTCCTCGGCCTATGGGTCACAGCCCGTCTCATCATGATGTTGATCGATCTGATAATGGCGCGCCTCAGGGCCCAGCGTGTGAAGGAGGGGTCCGAGGTCCCCGAGACCGCGTACATTTTCATCCATGGACTGCTCAGGTACGCCGTCATCGCCATCTTCGGTTTCTTCATACTCCTCATCGTCCTTTCAGGCGTGGGCCTGTACAATGAGATCGTCGGGGGTTTCACAGGTTTCATCGACCTCAACTCCGGGTACCTCGTCCTTCTGGTCCTCATCGTTGTCCTGTTCTTCATCACCAACCGGTTCGTCAAGCTGACCCTCACCCAGATGAGGGGTACCTCCACCAGGTTCGCCCCCCAGATGCTGGGGATATTAGGGCTCCTCGCCAAGTTCGCTATAATAGGCCTCTTCACGGTCCTCTTCATCTTCACACTCTTGACGATGGCAGGGATGCAAGAGATGGGAGCCCTCATCATGGCCCTGCTCACCACCACGGTGGGCATGATCATCGCCATGACCACCACAGGCGCCATCGGCAACGCCCTCTCCGGCATGGTCCTGATGAGCCTCAAGCCCATCGAGAAGGGGCAGTACGTGGAGGTGGCCGACGACCAGTTCGGATACGTCATAGAGATCGGCACCTTCTTCACCAGGCTCAAGACCTTCAACAACGAGATCATCGAGATACCCAACAACCTGGTCCTTAGCCAGGAGATCAAGAACTACTCCAGGAGAAAGAACATCGGCATCGAGATCGACGTTGGGATCGGTTACGACATGCCAGCTGATGTCATCCTCGACCTCCTGAAGAAGGGAGCGAAGGGGACCCGGAACATCGTCAAGGAGCCAAAGCCGGCGGCCATGGTCACCAAGTTCGGGGACTACGCCATCAACTACAAGCTCAGGGCCTTCACCGACAAGGTGGACTTCTACTTCCAGACCAAGTCCTCGCTCATGCAGAACATCCAGGAGATCTTCTACAGCGAGGGCATCGAGATAATGACGCCCTGGCAGCTGGTCAAGCGCGAGGGCACCACGCCCTCGCGGGAGGATGTCATGCGCAAGTACATGGAGAACCTGAAGCACAAGGAGGCCACGGAGGTCGAGAGCGAGAACATCGCTGCTGGCCTGGACATGCTGAATGGGAACTCGGACAACAGTTGAACGAGGGGCGAGGGACGACGGCGGGATTCCCTCCGATGCGAATCTCCAGTGAAACATAATATATCCCCTTCGACAGAGGGTGCTCCGCTGGTCCCGATGTACAACCGGTGCATGAAGTGCCGCAAGAAGTTCAATCCCGACCTCAGGTACTGCCCCCACTGCGGCGGAGAGGCGAAGGCGCCAAAGACGAGCCTATGGAACTACGGGGACAAGACCGTAATAAGTCACAAGGAACCTGTTGGTGAATACGAGCGGAAGGCGTACCGGCAGAACGGGTTCCTGCTGCTGGTGGCGATAATCCTCATCATCCCCGCAATGTTCATCGGGATAGAGGAGTTCATAGGGCTGGACATGGAGGACATGGAGCCTTCATTGCTGGTAGCCTTCACGTACGTGATCGTCGCCTTCGTCATGATCGCGTACGGGACCTACTGCGCCTTCTCCTCCAAGCGCCCCGGTGCCCAGGTCCTAGCTGCGTTCCTCATCTGGGTCAACACGGCGTTCTTGAACCCCGTGGCCTTCGTCGTCTTCGGACTGGCCTTCGGCCTGATATGGATCATCGGTTCCAGCAAGTCGGGTTCCTTTTCCAAGCCCGACGCCTCGTACCTTGGCCTCATGTCCGTGCTGGGCATCATGGCCATCATCTGGGGGTACCTCTGGTTCTTCAATGTGCACTACTCCTTCCTTGAGCTGTCGGTCTTCTGACCGCACACGATTCCCCCCCCCCCCATCAGCAGGGGTAAGGCAGAAATACGGTGTCATCGTGAAGGAACACGAGGACCGGGGATGGTCCTCGATACTCGATTATTTATATCGATAACCAGCTACCGGGATGATATCCTTGCCCGAGGACCATAAGAACCACAGGAACACTGGCCACACGATACCCAAGGGCATCCTCGTCGCCATCGGGGGGAACGAGGACAAGGAGAACGACCTCGAGATACTGAGGGTGACCATCGAGGTGTCCGGAAAGGATAACCCATCGATAGCCCTCATCACCAGCGCCAGCTCGGAGCCCGAGGTGATGGAGGAGCATTACAGGGGGGCATTCGAGAGGATCGGCGTAGGCAAGATCCATCACCTGGACATCAGGACCCGGGAGGAGGCCATGGACGGGGGGAACGTCGCCATCGTCCAGGAGGCCGACATCATCTTCTTCACCGGCGGTGACCAGCTGAGGATAACCAGCATCCTGGGCGGCTCTGCCCTCCTGCGTGAGGTCAAGCGCAGGTACTTCGATGAGGGGTGCGTGGTCGCGGGCACCAGCGCGGGGGCCAGCGTCCTGTCCGAGACGATGATCTACGAGGGCGAGAGCTTCGAGGCCCTCCGGAAGGGCACCGTGCAGATGACCTCGGGCATCAGCCTCGTCCAGAAGGTCATCATCGACAGCCACTTCATCAAGCGTGGGCGCTTCAGTCGCCTCATGACCACCGTGACGTCCAACCCGGGCACCATCGGACTGGGACTGGGGGAGGACACCGGTGTCATCATTCGGCAGGGTCACCTCCTGGAGGCAATAGGCAACGGTCTCATTGTCATCTTCGACGGGTGCCAGATCACTCAGTCCAACATCACCGACATCGAGTTCGGGCAGGCCATCGCGGTCCAGAACGTCATCGTCCACACTCTCGTGAAGGGGTACGGGTACGACCTGGTGACGAGGGAATATTTAAATCCAAGTTGACCATCCCCTCTCGCGCCGACATGGGGTGATACACGTGGAAATCCTCGAGATGCGAGCACTGCGAGGCCCGAACAGGTTCAGCAGGTACCAGGCCATCTTCATGGAGCTGGACATCGGCGAGTACGAGGAACTGCCGACGGACAAGCTGCCAGGGTTCAGAGACCGTCTCGTGGAGCTCATCCCATCCCTGTACGAGCACCGATGCTCCCCGGGACACCCTGGAGGCTTCATAGAGCGGATGGAGCGGGGGACCTGGCTCGGCCATGTCACCGAGCACGTGGCCATCGAGCTCCAGTGCCTCGCCGCCACCAAGGTGGGCTACGGAAAGACCCTGGACACCTCCAGCAAGGGCATCTACCACGTGGTGTTCCGCTACAGGGACGAGGAGGTGGGGCTGGCCGCGGGAAGGGCGGCGGTCCAGATCGTGGAGGCCACCGCGAAGAACGAGGAGGTCGACCTCGAGCCCATCATCGACGACCTCAAGGAGATCCGGGAGGACAACCTCCTCGGTCCCTCGACCCGGTCGATCGTCGACGAGGCGCTCTCCCGGGACATCCCGATGATACGCCTCAACAAGCACAGCTACGTCCAGCTCGGTCACGGCATCAACCAGCGGCGCATCCAGGCCACCATGACCGACCGTACCTCCGGTATCGGTGTGGAGATCGCCGACGACAAGATGAGGACCAAGGATATCCTCAAGGCGGCGGGTGTGCCCATCCCCGAAGGCGAGGACGTGGAGGAGGTCGAGGAGGCGCTGAAGGTGGCAGATTACCTGGGCTACCCCATAGTGGTCAAGCCCCTCGTCGGCAACCACGGCCGAGGCATCACCGTCAACGTCGGGAACGAGGACGACCTTAAGGTGGCCTTCGAGCAGGCCAAGCGGTTCCACGACACCATCGTCGTCGAGAGGTACCTCCCCGGCTATGACCACCGGGTCCTGGTCATCGATGGCAAGTTCGTCGCTGCCGCGAGAAGGGACCCCGCATCGGTCACCGGCGACGGGAATTCCACCATCCAGGAGCTCATCGACGAGCTGAACGAGGACCCCCAGCGGGGCTACGGCCACGAGAACGTCCTTACCCAGGTGAAGGTGGACTTCATGACCGAGAGGCTGATGGGCCAGGTGGATATGGACCTGGACACCGTCCTGCCGGAGGGTGATGAACTGGTCCTCAAGTCCACCGCGAACCTGAGCCAGGGCGGCACGGCCACCGACATGACCGACGAGGTCCATCCCTTCATCAGGCACATGGCCGAGCGCATCGCATGGATCATCGACATCGACATCATGGGCATAGACATCATCGCTCCCCACCTCCGCGAGCCCCTTGAGGTGACCGGCGGGGGAGTGGTCGAGGTCAATGCGGCCCCCGGGTTCCGCATGCACCTCTCGCCCTTCCATGGCGAACCCAGGGACGTGGCCGCTCCCGTCGTCGACATGCTGTTCCCTCCAGGGACCAAGGGGACGATCCCCATCGTGGCCGTGACGGGCACCAACGGAAAGACCACCACGGCCAGGCTCATCGCCCACATCCTCAAGATCACCGGCAGGACCGTCGGCATGGCGAGCACCGAGGGCGTCATAATCGGCAACGACAAGATCCTCTCCGGCGACTACAGCGGCCCCGAGGGGACCAAGTTCGTGCTCAAGGAGCCCAGCGTGGACGCTGCCATCCTGGAGGTGGCCCGGGGTAGCATCCTGCGCCGGGGCCTGGCCTTCGACGAGTCCGACGTGGGCATCTTCATGAACGTCAGTGACGACCACCTGGGCCAGGAGGACGTGGACACCATAGAGGAGCTGGCGGAAGTGAAGGGCACCGTGGTGGAGACCGTCAAGGAGACCGGTCGGGCCGTGCTCAACGCCGAGGATCCCCTGGTCGCCAGGTTCAAGGACACCATACAGGCCAAGAGCATCCTCTTCTCCCTCGACCCCGACCTGCCCGTCCTCAAGGAGCACCTCGAGGCCACGGGGTCCGTCATGACCGTGGTCGACGGCACCATAGTGCTACGGAAGAAGGCCCTGGACTTCCCCATCGCAGTAGTGAAGGACGTCCCCATCACCCTGGAGGGTGTGGCCACCTTCAACGTGGCCAATGCCCTCGCCGCAGCGGCGGCCTGCTACGCACTAGGCATCCCCGTCAAGGGCATCGAGAGGGGGCTGTTCACCTTCAACCCGTCAACCAGCCAGAGCCGTGGCCGCATGAACATCTTCGAGGTGTCCGACTTCAAGGTGCTGGTGGACTACGGTCACAACCCGGCCGCCGTGGAGGCCCTCTCCTCCGTGTACCCCCACCTGACCTCGGGCGGCAGGGTCATCGGCATGCACAGCGGGACGGGCAACCGGCGGGACGAGGCCATCATGGAGTTCGGCCGCGTCCTGGGAAGGACGTACGACCACATCGTGCTCTCCGACTCCGACCCCCGGCGGAGGCCGCTGGGCGAGACGGCGGAGGTCGTCAAGAAGGGCATCATGGAGACGGACTTCCCCGAGGAGGAGCTCACCGTCATAATCGACGTCCGGGAGGCGACCCGCGCCGCCCTGGAGATGGCGAAAGCGGGCGACCTGGTGGTCCTCCAGTGCGACGACGTGGACCAGGTCCTGGAGGATGTGTCCGCCTACAAGGAGGCTCTCGCCTCAATGAATTGAGGCAGGCCACTGGAGCGAGGACCATGGAAGACGAGAGCGCCCGGGACATCCGCTCGGCCATCGAAGCCTTGGAGGACGAGATGGTCCGCTTCCTGTCCGACCTCATCGCCATCCCGTCCATAGGACCCTCCTCGGGGGGCGAGGGCGAGTGGGACCGCGTGGAGATGATAGAGGCCCGCGCCAGGGCCATGGGTCTCGACGACATCCAGCGGTTCGACGTAGACGACCCGTCCGTGCCCTCGGGCAACCGACCGAACCTGGTGGTCTGGCTACGGAGGGAGGAGGGAAGTGTGGGAGAAGGCCCACGACTCCTCGTCGTCACCCACACCGACGTTGTGCCCCCAGGCAACCTGGAGGACTGGACCGGTGACCCCTTCCTGGCCAGGGTGGAGGACGGCAAGGTCATCGGCAGGGGCGCCGAGGACAACGGCCAGTCCATCACAGCCGCCCTCTTCGCCGCCAAGGCCATCCATGACCTAGGCATTCGGCCCTCCATGGACGTGGGCCTGGTGATGGTGGCCGACGAGGAAGTGGAGAACGCCAAGGGGATCGGTCATCTGGTGGACATCAGCTTCTTCAGGGAGGACGACCTGGTGCTGGTGCCCGACCACGGGGAGCCCGAGGGCCGGCTGGTGGACGTCTCAGAGAAGGCCCTTGCCTGGGTCAAGGTCACCACCAGGGGGAGGCAGTGCCACCCCAGCATGCCAGCGAAGGGCATCAATGCCCACAGGGCGGCGATGAGGTTCGGCGTATCGGTGGACGAGGCCCTCCACGCGAGGTTCGGCGGGGAGGACGGCCTCTTCGACCATCCCCTCTCCTCCTTCGAGCCCACCAAGAAGGAGGCGAACGTGGAGAACGTCAACATGGTACCGGGGGAGGACGTGTTCTACATCGACTGCCGGTTGCTGCCCCAGTACCGGATGGCCGACATGCTGACCGAGATGAGGAGGGTGGCGGACCGGGTGGAGGCGGACACCGGCGCCACTATCACCCTGGAACCCGTCCTGATGGACGAGGCGGCCCCGCCGACCCCAGTGGAGGCACCGGTCGTGGAAAGGTTGCTCAGGGCGATCCGATCTGTCCATGGCAACGACCCCTACCCCGGTGGCATCGGCGGGGGGACCTGCGCCGCCTATCTGCGGCGTGCGGGGCTCAACGCGGCCGTCTGGGAGACCGTTGCCAACATGGCCCACGCCCCCGACGAGTACTCCGTCATCGAGAACATGGTCGGGGACTGCAAGGTGTTCGCCCACATGTTCCTCGATCCGGCCTGAGGTCCCCTGGTCAGGAAGTGTTATTACCCCTGGTGCCCCTGGCATCTCCATGGAATTCCGTGATGGACTACCCATGGGATTGACCCCCCTTTCCGACATCGACCTGAGGCCCCTGGCCGACACCTCTGACCCGAGGGACATCCATCTCTCGGTGTACCTTCCTACGGCCAGCCGTAATGACGAGCATCTCAACAAGACCTTCGTGGCCTCTAGGGTCAGGGCCATCAGGAACGTCCTGGAAGGCAGAGCAGGGGATGACTTCGAGGAGACCTTCCAACAGGTGGAGGACATCCTCTTCCACGGCCCCGTCCCGGGGGAGAGGGGCAGGGTGGTGTTCGCCTCGGCGCCATCATCGTTCTTCGTTGCCTACCGCATCGGCGTCGAGCCCCGGCGCAAGCTGGTACTCGACAACTCCCCCTTCATACTCCCCCTGATGGAGATGATGGACGAATACGAGGATTATTGTATAATCCTCATGGACTCCGACGAGGCCCACGTCTTCTCGGTGAGGTCCAAGGCCCTCAAGCAGGTCGGGTCCTCCTCGATAGACCTCATGAACCGTCACAAGAAGGGTGGCATGAGCCAGAAGCGGTTCAACCGCCTCAGGAGGGGTGCCATCGACGCCTTCATCTCCGGGATCGTCGAGGACCTCGCGGGACTGGAGGGATTGAAGGAGATGAGGGGCCTCGTGGTAGCGGGACCCGGCAGCGAGAAGAAGAAGCTGGTGGACGCCCTCCCCAAGCACCTTCAGGACATGGTCATCGGGTTGGTCGACGTATCCATCGAGGTCCCGAGGGACCAGCTGTTGGCCCGTGGGGAGGAGATAGCCTCGGCCCACGAGAGGGAAGGGGAGGCACGGGCCATCGAGGAGCTGAGGAGGGCCATCTTCAAGGACGAGCTGGCCGCCGTCGGGGCTTCCCAGGTCAGGGATGCGCTGGTCTCGGGAAGGGTGGACACCCTGCTTATCGCGAGAGACCTTTCCATGCCGGGTTGGATCTGCGAGAGCTGCAAGCACATCCAAACGGGGACCGACAGACCATCGTCCTGCCCCGATTGCGGGGGTACTACATCGGGCGCTGACATCGTCAACGAGCTGATGGAGCTGGCGGAGAGGACGGACGCGGAGGTGGAGGTCGTCACAGATTCGGACTTCCTCGGGTCCATAGGTGGCCTGGCCGCGGTCCTTAGATATTGAGTTGCCCGGCATGGGTCGCTCACCCTCATCCCGATGACGACCCGACCACGGATTGTCTGGAATGGGTCGGTCGCGGGTATACCCACCGTATCTGACCTTCGTCTCATCTCCTTGACCGGAGGAGGAAGACCACGACGACCAGTACTGCGACCGTCACGCCGATAAGTATCATGTACAGGATATCGATCCTTTCGCTAGGGGTGCTGTCATCCTCGGCGACCATCACATCGATGGTGACGGTATCGGAATGCCATCCATCGCTTATCCTCAATCTGATCGTATGTTGACCGACCTGGTCCGGCGTAGGTGTCCATTCGATCGTTCCGTTGGGCGAGAGGGTCATTCCCTCCGGTGCTGATTCCAGGGTGATGGTCAATCGATCGAGGTCCCACAGGGAGGTGTCGCGGAGATTGACCTCGAGCCTCAGCATCTCCCCGGGTCCCACGCGCTTCTTACCGGTGGTATCGATCTTGGCGTCGATCGGGTCGACGTAGGGCACATCATACGTGATGTTGTACTCAACCGTGGCGGGCAGGATGATCAGGTCACCCTCCTTGACGAAGGTGTCGATCTTTAGGCCTTCGTACTCGACGATATAGGTCTTCGTCCCGACTGTGTTGACCTTGAAGGTCCAGTTGAACGCGAAGAAGCCCTGGGAGTCGGTGATACCCCTGGCGACCAGGTACTTGCGAGCCCCCTCCCCCTCGTCCTTGTAGTAGAAGGACACGTTGCCGTAGCGAATCGGCTGGAAGTTGTCGTCCTGCAGCAGGATGCGTCCGTACGTCTCGTCGTCCTTCAGGACGATCTCCAAGGTGGGGTCGAACAGCTCACCGTTAACGCGGAACTCCGCGAACGTGAGGATGGAGTTGGCCCTGATGACCAGCCTGGTGGTGTTGCGCGAGGGCTCGTAGAATGTCGTGCCGCCGAATACAAGCAAAACGTCCACCTCGCCGTTAATGAACTTGTCTGACTCGATGGGTGCGGTGAAGGTGACGGACCCGTCGAAGGCGGTGCGCTTGTACGACACCACGATCTCGTCGATGATCAGGGTGACGATCTCGCGCTGGACCTCGACACCGGGCTGGCCACCCCAATCCTCGCGAAGCCTGGCCGAGATTTGGATCTGATCACCGCGAACCACCGACGTGACCGTATCCAAGCGGACGAGGGTGGTAGGGGCCAATACCGTACAGGTCGCGGCCGTCGAGGTCGCCAAGTAGAGCTTGTTCCCTGCGAAGCGCGCGACGATGGAAACGTTGCCGCGCTTGTCCTCGAAAGCGATGAAGTGCTGGAGCGAGAAGGATCCGTTGGCGGTTGAAAGGGGACGGCCGATCTCGGCGGCACCTCTCCACTCTATGGATATGGGCATGTTGGGGACCGGCTGAGCCTTGTCATCCTTGATCGAGCCGTTTATCCAGATCCAGTCGCCCTTGTAGACGGTCTGGTCCTCCAAGGTGATGAATGTCTCCGAAACCACGCTGTAGTTCACGCTGCGTGTTGTAGGCTCGTAGAGGGATTGTCCGTCGTAGACGAAGGTGACCAGCATGTCGGCCAGTGGATGGGTCGACGGTACCAGATAATCTATGGAGAGATTGCCTGCCCACGTTGTCCTGCGGTTCCCGATCTGGTCCCCATCCAAGAAGACCTTAACGAACTCACCAGAAAGGGGGTCGCCTGGTACTATGGGGTCGATGGACTCCTCGGGCACTATCCGGAGCTCGGCGAAGATGTCCAGATTCTGGCCCCTGAAGGCCTGGCGCTCCTGCACGGGGGGCACCCAGATGTAGGTGTGCGCCTTCACGTAGTAGTGGGTCGCCTCCTCCATGGGCGTGTAGTAGTCGTCGCCAGGGAACCTGAAGGTCACGTTGACCGGGCCCAGGATCTGGTCCGAGTGGACCATGTAGTTGATCGAGACGTTTCCGGTCTGGCTGTCCATGGTGCGGGGAGGACCCACCCGTTCGCCAATTCCATCCTCCACGACCCATGTCTTGTCCCAGTAGATGGACACCTGGTAGAAGTAAAGGTGGCCGCTGATGTTGGTCCTCAGGACGGAACCTGTGTTGTCCACGAGCCTGGCTGAAATGTTGACGGGGTTGTTCCGGTATCCCACCTTCAGCCACTGGTTCGACTCGAACTCGAAGTGGGCCTTGCGCTTCACGTGAAGGGATCCCTGCTCGGAACCCTCATGGAACAGGAGGGTGCCCTTGAAGCGGACGGTCACCGTGTGGACGCCGACCTCGGTGTCCATGGGGACAACGTACTGGTAACTGAAGGTCGAGTCCGTGCGGGCTTGTGTGGTCTTGTCAGCGCTGTAGAAGACGAAGGCGAGCCTCACATCGTCCGAGCCCGCGTATGCGGTCACATCGAACTCGAACTGTGTCCAGCTGGAGGAGACCAGGCCCGTGTCCGTGAACATCATGGGGTTGGCCTCGTCCCAGGTCGTACCGCCATCCTCGGAGACGAGCACGTACGCCATGTCGTCCTCCCAGTACATGCTCCACCAGGCCCAGAACGACAGGTCGTAGGACCGGGTCGCGGACATGTCGATGCTCGGCGATACTAGGAAGGACCAGGCTCCACGCTCGTAGTTCCCGTCGAGGTCGGTGCACCAGAGCTTGGACCCGTGGTGAGGCACCATGGGACCGACCCCCCCGCCAGGGTGGCCGCGCTCCCACTGGTCGCCCGCGGGCATGCCAGGGACGGAGTAGGTCGTCCACACCTCGGTGTCATTCCACTCGAAACTTGTAGAGAGGTTGGTACCGTTGACCTCGACGTGGTCGATGTACACTCCGTCGGAGGACGGGCCGACCAGCTCGTCATCGAACCACACCTGGAGCGGCACGCTGGTGATGGGTCTGCCCGTGTCGTCGGCGACGGAGCCGGATATCGTGATCGGGTCACCGACGGTCACGGTATCCGGCGTGATGTCCATGTCGATGAGCGTGGGATGGCTCACGTATACGATGGCCTTGTGTGATAGTTCCCGATAGACGGGCTGTCCCGTAAGGGGCCATCCCGCAAAGTACGCCTCGACCTCGTACTCACCCGCGGTCTTTTCGATGTCGAGCATGAACTCGAACGTGCCGTTACCGTACTCGCCGAAGGGTTCGATGGACGCGGATGCGTTACCGGTGGTGATCGTACCGCCGGGGATCAAGGCGCCATCGAATGAGATGTTGATGGTCATGTCCGGTATCCCTGTGTCATCGAGGTAAGAGGAATTGGGCTCATTGATGCCGTCGTACAGCTTCCCATGGACCCCAACAGTGCTGCCATTCTCGAAGCTGACGGGATCAGCCTCTCCGGAAAGGATGTCCTCTCGAGTGGGCAATGGGAGCCAATCGTCGGTGTTGGGGTCCTGATACAGGAGGACTGCAGTGGACCGCGTGATCTCCAACGGAAATCTGCTGTCGCAAGGCACGGGATCTTCTTCATCACCCCTCGAGGGGAACCGAGGGTTCAAGGGGTCGAGACCCAGAAGGTATTCCATAACGGGATCGTCGACCTCCGGTCCGAGGTCATCCATCGCCCTTGCTCCAGATGAGTGCTCCTGTGGAATGGTCGCATTCCCAGTATCCGGACCAGTCAGGTCCAAGGACCCGAATGCCGCCGACATCGTGCCCATAGACATGACCAGCACGAGCAAGATCGTAACGCCCTTCTTCAACCCCTTCACCCCATGATCGGATTCGTTCCTTCCTGATGGACCCGACCCATCTCCTTGGGATCCATCGACAGATGATGGCCCTGTGCTGGCAAGGTTCCAGCACACCCCGTTATGACCATTTCTGTGACTTCAAGGTTATGGTACCGATTCGTATTATAACGCCGATGAATCCACGATGACTAATCTATTTGAACATTTCGGAATTAGCACACCGGCTGCGCATCGCAACAGACCTTGAACATCGATGGGGATCGAGTGAGTGGCGGGCACGAGGGTATCCGCGGAGATATCTCCACTTGGGGGGACCTCTGCGCTATCTGAGACCTCGTTTTTTCAGGCACATATACCTAAAAGATTGTCACATCTTTTAGTACATATACCGAAATTTATTTATATATTTTAGGCCCATATGCCTAAATAATGAGAGAAGATGCCCGAGACAAGCTGAGACTGATGCTCGAGAGCATGAACCCGTGGTGGGCCTCAGGAAGGGGGCCGTTCATCGGTGATCCTCCCACCGCTAGGGAGGAGTTCGACCATATCCTCCGGTCGATGGATGGGGACCTAGCAACAAGCATCATAGGACCACGCCAGGTGGGGAAGACGACCCTCATGCACCAGTGCATCGACCATCTGATCGAGGTCAGACGGGTTCCAGCCAACCAGGTCCTCTTCGTGGACATGGACCGACCTTACCTTCTGTCGGGCCTCGAACGTCACCTGAACGACATCCTCGGTGTTTACGCATCTCATGTCCTCGGGAGACGGGTCGAGGAGGGTCCAGAGACCATTTGGATCTTCCTGGACGAGGTCTGCACTATGCCGAACTGGGAGCTGGTGCTCAAGGGATGGGTCGATATGCACGCACCCGTGAGGTTCGTATTCTCGGACTCCTCCATCACCGCCCTGGTCAAAGGCCATGCCAAGGCGATGACGGGCAGGGTGGACATACAGCGCCTGGGAGCCCTGGGCCTCCGGGACACCGTCCGGCTCTCTGGGAACGACATTCCCGCCGGGGAGATCGACCGCATCCGGACGGACCTGGTCAAGGCCCTCTCCCTGGGGGACGTGGACAGGACGGTCCTGGCCCTCTCGGACGCCCATTCGCTCCTCTACAAGGACAAGGTGCGCATCGAGGCCACCCTCAGGTGGTACCTGCTCTGGGGTGGATACCCTGGCCTGGTGGGAAGGTCCGAGGAGGACAGGGCGAGGGAACTGGAGCTCATCGCCGAGCTGACGATACTGCGCGATGTGGTCGAGGTCTACGGTGTGCGCGAACCCATGCTCCTGAAGGACCTGGCGGGACTGCTCGCTCACGAGGTCTCTGGTCTCCTCAAGGTCAGCAGTGTGGCAAGGGACCTGGCCCACGACAGGTCCACGGTGGAGCGTCACATCGGATACCTGGTGGAGTCTGGAATGGTCGTGCTATCCCCCCAGTACACTGGAAAGGCCAGGTCGTCCGCCCGCAAGGAGAAGAAGATCAGGATGAGGAGCCCCGGACTCTCCAACGTGCTCGCCTCCATGCTGGGTCCTTCCGTCTTCGAGAAGAGCGGAAGACCCCCCCTGGTCCTGGAGAGCGTTGCCTCGATGCACCTCCACTCGCTGGAGGTGAGGGGGGGAGGCTTCTGGTTGAAGCCCCCAAGGTTCTGGAAGGCGTCGGGTGCGGAGGTGGATGTGGTGGTGGAATTCGCTGGGACGCCACTCCCGGTGGAGGTAAAGCAGACCAGCGCGCCAAGGCCCCGCGACCGCAGGAGTGTGGAGAGGTTCATGGAGAGGTGGGACGCCCCCCTGGGGATGGTCGCACACATGGGTGAGATGAGGCTTGAGCCGCCTGTACTGGAGGTTCCCCTGTGGCTCCTCCTCATGCTCTGCTGAGCCATGCCACTGGTTGGTATGTTAGTAAATGGCAGAGGAGATCGGCAATGAGTGGCGGGCACGAGGGGATTATGAATCCTCGAGACAGGATCCAACCCCTTTTCCCTCCTCATGGCTCCGACGATCCCCTTCGCCACGATTGCATCTTCATATCGGAATATTGGTTTTTCACCACCATATCGGCGACATTATGCATATTATCGACCTCCATGTCCTGTACAATAACTGTCACAATATGTATAAATATGACAGAACTTATATCACTCGTCATGACAGGCATCCAAGTGCCAAGCAGGGTGCGGGAATGGACCATCTTGCAGTCTGGCGTGTTCATTGCGGCGGACCTGGCCGCGGACGTGGGAATTTCACCCAGCACGGCCTCGCAATACCTCTCCAGGCTGGCAAAGAGGGGTGACATCACCCGGTTGGTCAGGGGCCGGTACCTCTCCCACGAACCATATGTCCCCGAGTCCTTGACCAGGGTCGTTTCGGCCCTCTCTCGGGAGATGCCCTTTACGGATTTGGTCGTGTGGAGCACCGAGGGCATCGCGCATTTCACCCAAAGCGTGCCCCCCCGCTCGCTGGCTTTCGTCGAGACCCCCAAGGAGAACATCCCCTCGGTCGGGGCCGTCCTCGAGGAGGAGGGCTTATTCTTGGTTACTATCCCGTCACCGAGGGACCTGGCCGAGGTCTTCCACCGCGGCACGGAGGTGTTCCTGATGGCGAGGAGGGACAGGTACGCGACGGTCCCCCTCAAGGGCCGTTTGCGAATGTCCACCCTGGAGAGGGTCCTCGTCGACGTGTACTTCCTCGCGACGAGAAGGGATCTGCCCATACCTGTGGAGGATCTGCTGGACGCCATGCGAGCTGCTGTCGACGGCGGGGCCGTGGATATCAGGGTGCTGAGGAGGAATGCCATGAGAAGGCGTGTGGACAAGGAGCTGGCCAGCATCTTGAAGGAGTGAGCGAATGTACAAGGAGCCCTGGACATGACGAGTGCCAGGATCGAGGGCAATGTTGAGGACCTGATCATTGATGGACCGCCAATGGAAGAGCTGACCGAACGGGTAGGTGGATTCCTAGAGGGTATCCTGGAGGAGGTCGGCAACAAGTATTCGGACGTCATCGATGTATTCTTCGACGACCTTGCGTTCGAACCGGAGAGGATAGCTCCCCATGGGATACTGAACGAGCGGATAGAGGACCATCCCGGTATCCTGTGGAACCTTGAACGGTTGCGTCGTGAACGATAGAGGAGCGGGGTCCACATAGAATGTCGTGAGTGGCGGGCACGAGTGGATTCGTACCCCCTGACAGCTATGCGATCACTATCTCGGATCCATTCGACTTGGCTTTGTCACACCTCTGGACCTGGTGTCGTGGGTAACAAAAACAGAAAGTATTTATCATCCTTCGAGACATGGAAACCCTGATGCGACCGAGAACTGGCGAGGGTCGACCATTCCATGAACTGCTTGGAAATGATTTGAATTTTCGGTTGCCATATATTATTGTAAAACGAAAGGGGGTCTCGAATTGGCACGAGTTTTCGTCTCGAAGAAGGTACCATGCGCTGTCCTTCTAGCATTGGTACTACTCATGAGCGCAGTCCCAACGATACCGACCTCAGGGCTTTGTGAGGAGAACAGAGTAGCCACCGATACGTCGCGGAGTGTAGGGTTGCCTGTATTTGATATCGATTTCAACGATCCAGTGTATACTAGATCCGCCAGGCAATACGACCTACCCATCGATCTTACCGATGTACTTGAGCTTGATGATATAGAACATTACTATCCCCTCTCCGGCGAACAGAAGGATTTCTTGGAGGAGCACGGTTACGTTGGGGTGGGGGATTCGGGCGCATATGATGTCGTCACCCTGTACAAGAACTTGAAGGAGATCGGGCAACCGATCTACGTTACGACCGACTCCATCCTTCACCTGTATCATGTATTCTTCGATGACATACTGATGCGCTTGGAGCAGGACCAGTTCTTCAACATGAGCAAAGAGATGACCAAGGCCCTATTGGATGAGGCAATCGAGCAGTACGAGAACGCGAGCGGGGAGTTCACATACGTCCACGAATACGTGGCTCAGTCCATCTACGGGCCAGTGTCGTACACGATCACCGAGACCATCGATCTCAAAGAGACTGCAAGGAAGAACATCGCGTTCCTATCGGTAGGGTTGAAGCTAATCGACCCTTCTGCGTCTGTCCCTACGTATGTGCAATCGGAGGTCCAGGAGGAGCTCGACCTCATCGACGCCCATAGAGGTTTCGAAAAGAGCCCTTTGTACGACAAAAGCAGCGTACATCAGATCCTGACCTACAAGGAGGACTATTCGCAGTACAAGCCGAGGGGGCACTACACACGCTCAGATGCCCTGGAGAAGTACTTCAGGGAGATGATGTGGTTCGGACGAATGGCGTTGAGGATGAAAAGCGGAGAAGAGACGGTCCAGGCCATCCTTCTTGCGGATTGTGCTTACAATGCGCGATGGAGCGGAGGGACTGCCCTTTCCCTTTGGGATCATATCTACTATGTGACCTCCTTCTTCGTCGGTAACTCCGATGATCTCGTCATCGATGACTACGCTGGATTGACATCAGAGGTCTATGGAGATCTGAGCTCCGATTTCTCCGAGCTTCTGGACGATGGTCTGCTCGACCAGTACATAGATGGCCTCAAGGTGCTCAGAGAGCCACGGATCTGCTCCAACTACGTTAGGGTGGACCTCGAGGATGTGGTGAACGCATCCGTCGGCCTCAGGCTCATGGGTCAGAGGTACATACCCGACTCGTACATGTTCCAGGAACTCGTTTTCCCGAAGGTCGAGGAGTACGAGGGAACTGGAACCCCCTTCACCATGTCCGACATCATCGGATACGGACCTGGCCGTGGGTTCCCCCGCGGAATGGAGGTCATGGCGGTCCTCGGATCGGACATCGCTGAGGATTACCTGTTGAGGGACGGGGACACCGAGTACAAGAATTACTCTCAGCAGTTCGGGAGATTGAAGACGGAGTTCTCGACCCTGGGGGAAGAGGCCTACAGTCAGAACCTCTACTGGGGATGGCTCTACACCCTCGAATCTCTTAACGAGAACTTCACGAAGGATGGGTATCCCACCTTCATGAGGAACAGGGCCTATCTCGCCGGGAAACTGAACACGGCTCTCGGCTCATGGACGGAGCTCAGACATGATACTATCCTTTACGCGAAGCAATCCTACACCCCGACAATGGGAATCAGCGAAATCAAGGGCTACGTGGAACCGATCCCCACTTTCTGGTCCAGGCTCCACGACCTGACGAACGCCACCATCGGGGGCCTGAAGAGCCTGGGAGTCCTGGACGAACTCACCGAGGAGGACCTGAACGGTTTCAAACGTGTATTGACCGAGCTGGGCAATATATCGGCGAAGGAGCTTGCAAGCGAGGATCTATCGTCTTCCGAGTACGAGTATATAAAGAGGATCGGATTCACGTTGGAGGACGTGCTTGAACATGTTCCTGAAGGCTCAGGGGACTCGAGGCTGGTATCGGATGTCCACACCGACCCGAACAAAGACCCGACGGACGGGGTCACCGAGAAATGTCTCGAGGAGGCTGTGGGAACCTTCGAACTGGTGGTCGTAGTCGTCGATGACACGGACGGTAACCTCAGGGCGGCCATCGGGCCCGTCTTCTCGTACTACGAATTCAAGCAGAAAACCTCCGAAAGGCTCACCGACGAGGAATGGAGGACCATCCTGGAGACGGGCGTGGACGTCCCAGAGAAGTTCAACTGGATGGACTATCCAGCGGATCTCGGAAGCATCAGCAACGA
>CBDUQW010000021.1:0-44810 GCA_965369625.1 uncultured Thermoplasmata archaeon
GGAGGAGGAACACGATGAAACCGATGATGGGCAGTATCGCAGAGAGGGCGAGCCAGAACAGGGTGGTCGTCGGATATCTCCGATTCATGTAGATGATGAGGAACATCAACGGGATGTTGATGAGGTAGATAGCGAGAGCTATGTACTCGATCGCGATGTCGTCCAGCATTTCCCTCCCGGTGGCGCATCCACTCAGGTAATAGATATTTCTTTTCCCTTCATCGGAGGAGGGGATGGTTCACCCGTTCATCGATATATCCAACAGGATCGGGAAGTGGTCGGAGAGCTTGATGTCCAGGGCACACGCGGAGAGGACATCGATACCGGCCGACACCAGGAAGTGGTCCAGCTCCTTCCTCGGCTTCCAAGAGGGGTAGGTCGGTCCCACGGGGACGAGGCGCATATCGGTCTGGGTCACCAGGTACTTGAGCTCGGGGCTGTCCGGCTCCGCATTGAGGTCCCCCATCAGGACCACTGGGTTGTCGATGGACCTGACGATGCGTGCCAGGGCCTGGGCCTGAAGCATCCTCGCGCCCTTGCCCAGGGCCAGGTGACAGAGGAGGAAGGTGATGCCCGACACCGTCACATCCAGCACCGTCCGTTTGAAGCCGACGGGGAGGAGGTGGTCGTCGGCGCGGTCCCGGGGCTCGCTGCTGGCCAGCGCCTGCTTGTTGTGCTTGAAGAAGGGCATGATGCTGAAGGGCGCGGGGTACTTGCATTGCTCTATCAGGTGGGACATGTCCAGGGCCTTCGATATCACCTCGGCCTGGTCCACACCCGAGTTCCTCCACGAGCCACCGTCCACCTCGATGAGGCCCAGCACGTCGGGCTGCTGGGGCTTGAGGGCCTCGGATATCCTCTCCATCATCTCCCGGCGACGGGAGGGCGACGCGGGGCTCAGGTAACCGATGGAACCGCTGCCGCTACCATCGCAGTACTGGATGTTGTAGGCGATGACCCTCAATCTACTCACGAGGCCTCCCTCCGGTCATCTGCAGCACCATCACCTCGTGACGAATGGAATTGGTGTTTAATATCAGTTGGTCATGGTGAGGTGGTGGACCTACCCCTCGCAGAAGGCGGAGTGGACCAGCTGGACGGCCTCGCTGGAGACCTCCTCATGGACCACGAAGAACACAGCGGCGCTGGAGGGACCAGCGGCCAGGGTGGCCACGGACTGCCCCAGCTCCGAGACGGTCGCCATCATCCTGGGGACGACGGTGGGGTCTTCCAGGGCTCCGGAGCCCACCGCGCCCACGAGGGCCAGGCCGCTCATGACCTCGATGCCCTCCAGCTCGGGGAGGTTGGCGGCGCCGACGGCCCTCTCCGCCCTAGCCACGTCCCTGGAACGCAGGATGACGCCAAGGCAGGCCTGGGAGGTGGACATGCCCAGGATGTGGATGCCCTCCTCCGCCAGGGCGGAGATCATCTTGGACAGCAGGTTGGGACGGATGCCTATCGATGCCGAGTGGACCTTGAGGATGGATATCCCGCCCGTGCAGGTGATGGACTTGATGGCCCTCTCGTTGGACTTGGCCTCGGGGGAGATCATGCTGCCGGGGCGGTCGGGGTTGTGGATGTCACGGATCTGGATGGGGATGCCAGCGGGCCTGAGGGGTTCGACGGTGCGGGGATGAAGGACACCCAGACCGAAGTACGACAGCTCCGCCGCCTCCTCGTAGGTCACCAGGGGCAGGAGGCGCGCCCTGGCGACGATGGCAGGGTCGGCGCTCATGAACCCGGGGACGTCCTTCCACAACGTGAGGACCGGGGAGCCCAGGGCCCGGGCGGCCACCGCCGCCGAGTAATCGCTACCGTTCCGGCCGAAGGTGGTGGAATGGCCACCCTCGTCGGCGCCGAAGAACCCGGTCAACACCGGGACCTCTCCCCTCTCTCGAACGCCCTTGATGGTGGTGCCCAGCCTCATGGCCGTCGCCACCAGGTCCGCCGAGGCTGAACCGAAGACACCGTCGGTGACCACGCCGGCCTCGTCCGCCTCGAGGGGGGCTGCGGGGGTCCCCCTGTCCACGAGCACCCCCGAGAAGAGGTGGGCGGACATGCGTTCCCCGTGGGTCAGGGCCTGGTCGCGGGTGCGGGGGGTCAGCTCCTCGGTGTATATCACTCCCCAGAGGAGCCGCTCCAGGCGGGTGGCCAGGGTCTCGATCCTCTCCATCACGTCCGACCGGATGTGCCGGTCCATGATGGTGGATTCCGCCATCAGCTGGTGGCGCGCCCTGACCTCCTCCATGAAGTTGTCGATGCCGTTCCCGCCCGCCAGGAGGCGGTCGAGCATCTCGCGGACCAGGTTGGTCTGCCCCTTGAGGGCGGACACCACGAGGACCACACCCGAGGGCGCTGTCGAGGCCTCCGCCACGATGCGCGAGCAGCGGATGGTCAGCTCGGGGGTGGCGAGGCAGGAGCCTCCGAACTTGTGGACCGGCGGCCCGGAGTTGATCCTAGACGTGGGAGCCACCTCCCAGGATCTCCCCTCGGACGAGGACGTACTCGTCCTCGGTCAGCACCATGCCCGGAGAGGGATTGACCCTCGTCCGGACGATGGTTCCTTGGAAGGGGGCAAGGGCTGCGAGCACGGCCTCCTCGGCCTCCACGGTGTAGGTCACCGCGATGGCGGGACCGGTGCCGGTCATGCCCGCTGCCCAAGCCCCCGCCGCGAGCGCCGCTTGCGCTAGGGTGTCGTCCACCCCGACGATGGGCGCATAGGCGCGGCCGTTCAGCGTGATCGCCCTGGCCAGGTCCCCGTCCAGGGCCAACTGGAAGGCCTCCTGGACCTGGTCGTGGATGGGCGCGAAGTCCTCCATGTGAAGGGAGTCCTTCTGGATCTTGCGATCGGTGAAGAGGAATAGCACCTGGAGGTCCGAGGGGACCTCCGGCCATGAGATGATGGTACGGTTCTCGTTGTCGGTGAGCACAGCGCCCCCGAACATGGTGGCGACCGCGTCGTCGAAGGCGCCGGTCAGGGTCACCCCCGCGTCCACGGCACAGTCCACGCCCATGTTGACGATGTCAAGGGGTTCCATGGTCCTGTCCAGGGCCGCCAGGCCCGCCATGAGGATGGCGTTGGCCGCCGCGGAGCTGCTCTTGAGGCCACGGGAGGCCGGGATCTCGCTGACCGTCTCCACCATTGCCCCCGTGGTCCCGAGCAGGTCCGCCTCCTCGAGCAACCGGTGGGCACAGGCACGGACCAACCTGTCGTCCATGTGGGAGTTGGAACCGGGTCCCAAGAACCGCGACTCGACCACTCCCGGACGGTCGGTGAGCGAGAATCTGGCCAGGAGCCTCAGGGCTACCCCGCAGGCGCCCCCGTGACCGCTGGCGATGCCGTTTATGATGGTGAAGGCGCCCCTGGCCATTGCGTGGCCCGAGGACAGGGCCGTCCACTCGTCCGAACCGTCAGATAGGTCGTCCATCGGGGTCTGGCCTCACATGAAGCTGAGCATCGACAGGATAAGGAGCAGTGCGAAGATGGAGATGAACCCCAGATGCAGCTTCCGTGCCGATGCCTTGGAGTAGTGGTCGGTCAGCTCGCTCACGAGTTTGAAGCACACTATGGTCCAGAGGACCGAGATGATGGTCATGACGAGGGCCGCGAGGCCCCAGTTGCCGTAAAGGACGATGATGGCGAATATCCATATGGAGAGGCCGGCGCAGGACATGTAGAAGGCGTACCGGGCCGTCCGCCTGGGACCCAGGTGCACCGACGTGGTGTACTTGCCCCCGGCCCTGTCATTGTCCAGGTCCCGAAGGTCCTTGGCCAGGGTCTCCCCCAGCGCGGCGAAGACCTGCACCCCCACGATCATGCACACGGCCGCTATCCAGAAGTCCTCCATCGGCTGGCTGTATTCGATGACGAAGGAGTAGACGGCCAGGAAGTACAGGATGCCGAAGGTGAACCAGAACAGCTGCTGGACGTAGGGCTTCGCGTCCATGCGCATGGGCGGGAAGGAGTACTGGTACGACAGCCCCACCAGCAGAAGGGCGAACAGCAGCACCCACGGGGAGAGCAATGCCGCGAGGGCGACGCCGCCGGCGAACAGCACGAACCCCTGGACCCAGGCGGCCCTCCGGGTAACCGAGCCCCTCACCAGGGGTCGCTCGTAACGGTTGCCCTCGGTGGACTTGCTGTCCGATTCCAGGTCCCCGATGTCGTTGAGGGTGCACGCGCCCGCGTCGATGAGGACGGCGGTGGCGATGAACCAGAGATAGAATGCGGGGGGCATCTCGCCCACTATGCCAACGAAGATGCACAGGGACAGGCAGAGGTCCAGCCAGATGAGCTGCGCGGGTCGGGCCAGACGGATGTGGCCTATCACCTTGGCCGCAATGGTCGAACCCCCGGAATCCACCAGGTGCCAATCTAGCCTTGCGGATTCGTCAGCGACCGATGGTTCCACACCTTCCATGTCCGTTCCTCCTCTCGGTTCACATCCCCTCGACGACCTCGCCCTTGCCCGCCACCTCGTCCACTACGCGGGACAGGGGCTTGCCGGGGCGGATCTGTCTGTAGTCGTAGAGCGTTCCAGGGGCGAGCATCTCGACCCTGACCTTCTTGCCCGTGAATTGTGATAGGTCCTTTTCAATGCTCGTGGCCATCTCGTCGTACACCTTCACGTCACGGTGCTCCGCCCGGACCAGCACATCGTCCTGGCGCACGCGGATCTGGTACCAGACCCCGTCAAGGCTGGCCGCCTTGTACAGGGCCTCCTCCAGCTCGATGGGGAAGATATTCCTTCCGTTGGTGTCGATGGCGGTGTGGGCCCGTCCCAGGATCTCCATGGTCGGGAGGGTGAGGCCGCACTCGCATGGTTGGTCGTCCCACACCACGGTGTCGCCCGTCACGTACCTGAGCAGGGGCTGGGCCCGCTTGAAGGTCGGGGTGACGATGGTGTTGGCCCTCTCCCCGGGCTGGGCGGGGGAGCCGTCGGGGTGCACCAGCTCGGTGTACATCATGAACTGGGGCACGTGCATCCGGTTGAGCTCGCACGGGATGCCCGGGAACCCGATCTCGTTCTGACCCAGTAGCGACAGGACCTTGGCGCCGTAGACGCGGCCCAGGGCCTCCGCCCTGGCCGGCGCGCACGGCTCGGCCCCCGACACGACGAGGCGTATCCCCAGGCCCTTGGGGTCGACTCCCTGGTCCATGAGGATGTTCGCGTACGAGAAGGCGTCCGTGGCCGCCGCCCCCAGGATGGAGGGCCGCAATCGCTTGATGGTCGCGGCCGCCATCTCCGGGGGGTACATGTTGTTGCGGGTGCCGATGGGGATGACGGTGCATCCCGCCATCAGGTTGAGCAGGTCCGCGGATCGGCCCGCAAGGGTTCGGGTGTAGGGGTAGCACAGGGCCACCCGGTCGGATGGCCGGAGGTGCTTTCGGAAGACGGGCAGGGCCAGTGCCAGCTCGATGCCGTCCTGCATCTCCTTGAGGGTGGCCCACACGGGCACGGGGGTGCCGGTGGAGCCCGAGGTCTGACCGTACAGGATGGTCTCCGACCCGGGCTTGATGGCCAGCAGGTCGTAGGGGTCCTGGGCGATGAGGTCCTCCCGGGTGGTGACGGGCACGCGGCTGGTGTAGTCCTCGATGGACCGGATGGAGCCGGGGGTCACCCCCACCTCCTTGAGCCGCTTGCCGTAGAAGGCGGTGCTCTGGGCGCGGGCCACAGATACCCGCAATGCCTTGAGCTGCCGCCTCGGGGAGTCGACCCTGGACAGCACGCCAGGGAAGTTCCTCAGGACCCAGGATTGAACGCTCACTGGTCCACCTCTACCCTCGTGTAGGTCAGCCTGTCCTCGTACGGTATGACCGAGTCGTGGGGCAGGAAGCCGGAGATCATCAGGTGGTCCGCGGAGACGAGACCCGCGAGGGCCTCGGCGATGACCTGCACCCTGGGGGTGAAGTTCGCGTCGAAGCGTCCCTCGGTGACCATCTCCACCTCCCCGCCCTTCAGGCTCACGGTGTTCTGGGGTGTCAGGATCGAGGGGGTGGGCTTGACCGAGAAGCGGCAGACGAAGGGCGCACCGGTGGTGATCCCTCCCAGGACCCCTCCCGCGTTGTTGGTGTGGGAGTGCACGCTGCCGTCCGAGCCCCAGGTCATGTCGTCATTGAACTCCGAGGCCCTGAGGTCCGCGGCCGCGAGACCGGCGCCCACCTCGTAGGACTTGAGGCCCGGGATGCTGAGGAGGGCGTGGCCGATGTCCGCATGATATCGCCAGAACCAGGGGGCCCCAATGCCTCCGGGGAGTCCGGTTATGCTGAGCTCCACCAGCCCGCCCGTGGCGTCGCCGGTGCGCTCGGACTCCTTCGCGAGACGCTGTATCAGTGTCCGGAGGCTGTTGGGGCCCGATGGCTCCACCTCGACGCCACCCAGCACGAGGATGCGCGTCGAGACTTGAACGCCGATGAGGTCCAGTAGCTGCTTGGCGAGGGAGCCTGCCGGGATCATTGGTGCCCAGGTACGGCCGCTGGCGCGGGAGCCACCCCGCCAGTCCCAGTGCCCGTACTTCATGCGGTACGTGAGGTCCGCGTGCCCCGGCCGGGGCGTCATCGCGATCAGCTTGTACCGGTCGCTCTCGACGTTGTTGTTGCGGATGATGATCGATATGGGGGTGCCCAGGGTCCTGCTCTTGTAGACGCCCGAGAGCAACCTCATGTTGTTCTCCTCCACCCTGCGCGAGAGCACGGGGTACGGGACGTCCCGCTTGAGGTCCTCTCGCATCGCTGCGAGGTCAAGGCGTAGGCCCGCGGGGAACCCGTCGATGATGCAACCCATCGACTCCCCGTGGGACTCGCCCCACGTGGTCACCTGCAGTAGGTGACCTAGGGTATTGCCTCCCAAGTCGATCAGGCCTCGCCGACGGGTACGAACTCGAGCCAGCGCTTCCCAGAAGACTCGAGGGGGTCCTTCACCCAGTACGTGCCCTTGCCGGACTTCTCCAGGGCGAGGCCGATGAGGACTATGAGAAGCCCTGCGGCCAGGAAGCCTATGGAGAACATCCATGCATAGGCCAGGCCCTCGTAGAAGGCCAGGTAGAAGGATATCCCGATGAACACGATCACTCCGATCCAGGTGGCGCGCCCAGTGAGCTGGATGGGTCTCCTCACGCGCTTCGCCCGGAGCATGGTCCCGGTGGCTGCGAGAACCAGGAAGATGGATCCGACCACCAGGCCCAGTAGCACGAAGGTCGAATCGTAATCGTAGTAATCCGAGTACTCGTATCGGATGTTGCGCAGGAGCGCGACGGAGACGAGGAAGTACATCATGGGGAAGAAGGACACCTTGGCCCATCTCATCACGTACGGGCTCTTGCCCTCCTCCTCCTTTGCCTTGACCTCCTTGTTCCAGCTCTCCCTCCGCTCACGGATGGCCGCCATGCCCGTGGGCCCCTCCGTGTCGGGCCGCTCTCCAACGTCCTTGTTCACCTGCTCCGCCAGCGCACGGCGGGTGGAGTAGATGCGCGAGGGGGTCTCCGTGGCGGTGGGCGCGGGGTCCTCCTCCACGATGACGTCATCCTCGTCAAGGTCGAAATCCTCCTCCAGGTCCAGTTCCAGGTCCTGGGAGGGAGCGGTCCTCGGGGGCGGCGTGGGCTTCGGCTTGGCCGCCGGCGGGGACTTGGCCCGGCGCGCCGCATCCGTCTGTCTCATGGCGTAGGACTGGCCTGCCATGGGCACACCCGGGGCCACCTTGGGCTTGGCGCCTTGGGGCACGGGCTTGGGCCGGGGCGCTGGAGCCTGCGCTGTCGTCTTGGTCGTTGTGTCTGGCTTGCTCTCGGCGGTCGTGCGTTCGCCTTTGGCGGGCAAACGCCTACCTCCTTTATCCGGTTCCACCATTGGGGCACCTCCTTGCGTCTCTCTCGGGGAGGTCCTTCGCTCGGGTGCGATCCCTAGCTCAGGCCCTCCATTTCCTCAGCTGGTCTATGAGGGGTCTGTGGCCCCCCATGACGAACATGACGTCGATGGCCACGATGATACCCCCGATGGCCACGATCATGGGTTGAGCCTCGGGGATGCCCCGCGGTGCGGGGGATTCCAGTCCGGGGATCATGTCTATTCCCGTGACGTACCTTGGGTAGTCGCGCTGGTAGTCGACGAAGACCATCACGTCCTTGTCCGCCTTGACCGTGAGGGTGGTGCCCTCTTTCAGTTGTTCCCAGTCGAGCTTGATCTCTTCCCTCAGGTTGTTGTCCACCACGATGCGGTAGACGAAGGGATGGTTCCGGTTGGACCAGAAAGCATCAGTCTCGCGCTGGTACTGTCCCTCAAGGTCGATGTACTCGTAACTGTTCTCGGAAAGCTCCATGGTCATGGAGCTGTAAGGGGGAAGCTCGACGGACAGGGGGAGGTCGAGCTCGGAGAAGTCCACCTGGACCTTGTTCTTGGAGTCCAGGTTCTGGACCGTGACGTAGGCCCTGCTGAAGATCGGTACCTTGAAGTCCGTGTCCGCCGGGTGGGCCTTGATGCCCTCGTCGAACGCCAGGGAGGACTTGCGATATGTGGTCAGGTAGTCCTCGCCGTGGATGGTCCCGTAGGAGTTTTCGTTGAGGGTCCACGGGTTGTCCCCGATGGTGAACACCATCACGGGCTTCGAGGCCCGCAGGTGGGCCCACTCGTACGAGGAGCAGCAACGGAGCTTGTACAATACCTTGAAGTCGAACACCTTGATCTCGCCGGCGGGCATGTCGCCCTCCCAGGAGCCCTGGTTGCCCGCGCTGTCCTCTAGGATGATGTGGGCCCCGTCGGGGGCGTAGATCACGACCTTGCTGAAGCAGGGGAACATGTAGTTCATGCCGTCGTTGCCGTACACCTGTGTGAAGGCGTGCTTGGCCTGTATGCCTCCCACCACCGAGACGGGATGGTCGGCGCTGATGAGCACTATGTCGTCGTCGAAGCCCTCCTGCTGCAGGATGGGGTTCCGGCTGTACTCCCAGCCCTCGAACCTATCCAGTTCGAACTCCGCGTCGTCGTCCCTGTCGGACATGTCCCACACCCGGACCTTGGTCGGTGCCTCGAGGGCGCTGATCCACAGCTCGCCAGCGACCCGGACCATCATCTTCTTGCCGTAGGCGGCGAAGACATCGTTCCAGCAGGCCACCGCCCAGTGGTCGTCGGGGGTGTCCGTTGCCGCACCTGGCTTGAGCTTGTGATGCATAATGGAGATGGGGACGTCGGAGGTGATCCTCACCGAGCCGGACAGGATGTGCCAGCCGGGAGCGACCTCCCACTGGATGACGGGGACCTCCATGTAGTCGAACTCGTCCAGGGTGTACTCCCAGGTGGTATGGAGGGTGATGTTCTCGTCCACCATGTGGGGTATATCGCTGGCCCAGACGACCTTGGCGCCGGTCTCCACCCTCCATCCGTAGTACTCGTCGTAGTTGCACTTGAGGGCGGTGGCGTTCTTCCATTCCACCGTCACCTGCGCTTCCCTCTCGTAGGAGCACATCATTATGGTGGAGCAGTTGGCGATGGGATAGTAGTAATCGTTCCCACGCACGCCCCCACCGCTGATGGACGGGTTGTTGTCATCGTTGCCGTTCCAGTAGTACGCATCGTCCAGGTAACCGAAGTTCGACATCTCCACCATGTACGCCGGGGGGACGTAGAACACGAACTCCCGGTTCGTGAAGGTGTCGATGTCGGTCGAGCTGAGGTCGCGGGACTCGTCCTTCTCGGACGATTCCCGGATCGCATCCTCGAACGCGGTGTTCATTGGCACGTCGTGCATCAGCACTGTGGACACTGGCAGGAAGAATATCCCCAGCACTGCTATGAACAGTAACAGGATGGGGAGCATCTTCTTAATTGACGACACTGGCTTCTCCTCCTCTGGTTATGGCAGCCTTGCCATTTTGGTTGGGTTGGTTGTTCACTCGCCGATCTTCTTCGGCATAGGATACTTCCTGTGAACCAGCCCGAGAACCCCCGCGATACCGCGGCGGCCGGTGCCAACCAGGGCCAGGTCGGTGACCATCAAGGTCGAGATCAGCAGCGGGATGAAGTACGGGTACTCCATCGACGCACGCTGGATAGTCGGATTGATACTTATCGCCAGGTCCATGTCCTGGGGCTCGCAGGAGTAGTCACGGCCGTAACGGACCTCCACGATGACGTCCTTGTCCGCGTGGATGTGTATCATCTGGATGTTGCCCTCCAGCTCGTCCTGGTTGTCGGCCTCGGCGTCGTCGGCGCAGTCGCCGTCATAGTCCTCGTCGGAGTCCATGACGATGCGGAAGAGTTGATACTGGTCCAGGGTGCACTCCTTGGGCTTGTTGTTGATCCAGGTGCCCGTCCAGCCCACTTGCGTGTCGGGCTCCAGTGCGACGATGTACACCATTGCACGGTGGTGCAGCGCGATGTGCCAGTTCTGGTCCGCCGGGTAGTAGTCGAAGCCCTCCTGGAATGTGGTCATCTGGGTGTTGTCGAAGGCGTTGTCGTCGTTGGACTTCCACAGCTCGACGCGGATGGGATGGTCGGAGGTGATCTCCGCCCAAGCGATCTCCGCAACGTAGTTGTTGGAGAAGGGGCAGCAGGCCATGGACATCATGGTCCACTCCTCGCCAGGTTCGATGGTCACCCGGCAGTCCTTGTCGGTGGTGTCCTGGAAGTCGATGTTGACGTGCGCCTCGTGCTCGAGGCCGGTTATGGTGAGACCGACCGCGTAGGGGATGTAGTACTGGCTCCCGCGGGGACCGTAGATCTGCATGTGCCAGTTGTTGTCCCAGATACCACCGTAGATGGTCACGGGGTGCTTGGACTTGACCAGCACCCAGTCGGACTCGAAGTTGCCCGAGTCGATGGCGCGCTGGATGGCGGGGCTGTTCATCGCCTCCTGGGCGGCCACGGGGTCGCTCCAGTCGGTGTACCGCAGTATCCCGTAGGACTGTAACTCGTAGTTGTCGCCGGCGTCGTCGTTGCCGCACCATGTGTCCTGGACGAACGAGGACACCCACATGAAGTTCTCCCAGGCGTCCAGGGTGACCGTCATGGTGTCGTCGCCGTCGGACATGTCGATGATCTGGATCTCGTTGTCCTGGTCGTAGGACGCGATCATCATGTCGCGGTGGATGAAGCCGTAGAACTCGTCACCGTAGAAGGACCAGACAGCATCGGCGGAGAGCTCGTTGGCGAACCAGGCGTTGTCGATGCCGTGGGCGACCTCGCAGTCGTCCCCGCCACCGTTGTTGCCGACCCAGCCCTCGCCGATGACGTAGGAGCCGTCGCAGTCGTCCTGCACATCGGGGATGCCGTTGCCGTTCTTGTCGATCCAAGCCTCGGCCACGGTGGTCTTCAGGACCATGCTGCGACCGGAGGAGATGACCTCCAGAGTGCCGGCCCAGAGGCGCAGATCGCGCGTGGTGTAGAGCATCTCGTGGTCGTACCGGCTCTCGCCTCCCGAGGGGCTGAGCACGCTGTCACCGGTGGACCAGAGCTCGTAGTCATAGACGCGCTTGAGGTGGGGCGAGAACGGGGCTATGTCGGGGTAACCCGTGATGGTCCTGAACTCGTTCTGCTCGCAGCACACGAAGGTGCTGTGGCGGAAGGTGATCTTGATGCAGGTGGTGCCGTAGGTGGGCTCCGCCCTGATGATCATCTCGTCGGGACCGCGCTCGGTGGGTATGATCTCGTACCCCTCCTGGCCGGGACCGGCCTTCTTGAGGACCTCCATGTTGTCGCCGTTGTTGCGGTCCATCTTGCAGACGGACTTGATCTCGCCCGGCTCCGTGGGGAGCTGGATCTTGACCTCGTTCATCGGCACGGACGAGTCCAGGTCGAACATGTAGCAGTTCTTGCAAGTGTACGTCTGATGGTACGCATCGTCGTCGGCGTCGCAGTCCAGGTCGATGGGCCACTCGCAGGTCTTGGTCTTGGTGAGGTCGACACCATTGTACACTAGTATGAGGCCGTAGTCGATGAGGTTGTACGGGTAGTCCTTCATGAAGGCGTCGGTGAAGATGTAGCCGTCCCGGAGGATGATCTCCACCTTGTTGTCCCAGTCGTAGCTGCTCAGCGCGATGGCGCCCATATCGGATATGGGTGAGTCACCGTAACGGTTCACTCCGGGCATGCGGTCGTTGTTCCGTTGCCCTGCCTCGTTACGCATCCCCCATCCGTAGTCGTCCTCCGTGTCCTCCTGCTCGTAGGTCGCGTCGATGGGTGACCAGTAGAACACGAAGCGGTCGTTAATGAAAGGGGTGTAGGTGGTCGATTGCCTCTCAGATGCCAGCTCCTCGGACATCGGGGTGTCCTGGGACCCGATCCGGGTCGCTGGTAGCAGCAGGGACCCGAAGAGCATCAACATGATCGCCAGGGTTATGCCGAACTGGATGGCCAGCGGTTTGGCCGCCCTCATCCGGGAACCCTTCGGTCGCACCTTCTCGCTCATCTTTGGGGTTTCTTTTTGCCTAACCAATGGAAACGCCCCCCATTGGGAGTAATGTATGTGATGCGGACCCATGGTCGGCCCATATAAGTATACGTTTTTGTTCAATTCTTGAGAATCGCGAATAACGGCATCCCATTCTCATCGAATGATAAAAACCCCAGCTCAAGCCTCGACCCCCTCTGGCTCCGGGGTCGCCGACGGTAGATCCATCGTGAACGGGGTTGCGTACGAGAGGCTCCCGGTATTGCACGCGGTGATGCATCGGCCGCACATGATGCACTCCATTCGGAACATGAGGTTCTGCTTACGGGGATCGACACCCATCGGGCATATGCGGACGCACTCCTTGCAGTCGGTGCACCATTTCCAGTCGTGCTTGATGCGGATCAGGGAGAAGGGCGCGAAGAGGGCCAGCGCACCGCCCAGCGGGCAGAAGTACCGGCACCAGGCCCTTCCGTGGGTGAAGTAGGAGAACGAGATGTATGCCGAGAACACCGACAGGTGGTAGAACAGCCATACCCAGCTGACGGTGTTCCACGTCAGCCAGTACGGGAATATGCCCAGCACCGCGCCGAAGCAGAAGTACCGGCAGTAGAAGATGGTCAGCGTCGCGAAGGCCAGGACGATCAGGCCGATGAGGTAGATGTACTTGAAGATCCTGAGCCAGTTCGGGGGCTCGTACCTGTGGGTGCACGCCTTGTTGACTATGTCGAGGATCAGGCCGAAGGGGCACAGCCACCCGCAGACGGTCCTGCCCAGGGTGGCACCGAATATCAGGAACACGCCCAGGATGTAGAAGGGGAACTGCCTCGAGATGACGAACTGCTGGAGCATGCCGATGGGGCAGCCGACCCATGCCAGCTCGCACGCCTGGCAGTTAAGGGTGCAGGTCACGCCGGCGGTCCTGGGGATCTCGGCGTTCCAGTCGCCAGGCAGCTTGCGGAAGATGCCCAGACGATGGGCGCCGAAGGAAAGCACCTGGATGGGCAACCTCAGCAGGGGTGAGCCCAGGGTGATGACCATGATCATGGTGGATATCACGAGGCTGTAACTGGACACCACCATGAGGGGGATGCTATCCTGGATGATACCAGCGAGCAGGGCTATGAAGGCGGCGCTGACTATGATAGCGCCTATACCGATGTTCTGGACCTTGGCCATGGTACGTCCTCCTCAGAAGCCCAGGTCGCGGGCCCAGGTGTAGTCATTGAAATGCTCGACGTACCAGTCTTGGGAGTACTCGAACGCCAGGTACAGCGTCAGTAGCGCCCCTATCAACAGCAGCAGTCTCACGCGGGCTACGGTGGTGGCCTTCGGTCGCGAATGCGCGATCTTCACGCCCAGCTTCCATATCCGATCCTTGACCGACGGTTTATCTGCCATCAGCGGTCTCTCCTCGTTGCTGCCCCACCAAGCGCACCACCCCAAAGGGGGTTGTCCACTCGGTCCGATGCCTAGGACCGATGGGACATTCGTGACCTCCCGTTAAATACCCCGTGACCCAAATCTCAGGGGTCATTATCACGAATGAGGAATCAGAGGGTGGCCAGGGGGTCCATTCGCCCGGGGGATCAAGACTCGATTATCCGCTCGGGGACGGCCCGTCCGAAGTGCCTACCGGTGGCCGTCCCAGGGGCCATCCCCTTGCCCTCGCCCTTGTCGTCACCGACGTCCGCGGGCAGGTACACGATCACCTTCTGTCCCTCCTCGAGGGAGCTGACGGAGGCGTGGCCCGCCGGGGTCACGAGCCGGACGGTCTCCGCGTTCTGCAAGATGGCGTTGAAGCGGGCCCCGCCCGCCTCCACCTCGATCAGGACGAGGGGACGCCGCTCGATCTTGAGGCGGCCCACGTGGGAGGGTCGGCCCGAGCCGCCCCTGTCGACCAGGAGCACCCTGATGCCAGCCTCGGTCTCGGAGAGGTACTTGGTCCTGCCACCCGGGACCAGCACGTAGCTGTGCACCGCGCCCGCGTTGACCCGGAAGGGCCGGACCGCGGCGTAAGGGTTCTCGATGGTCTCGCCATGGACCAGGAGGAAACCTGAAGAGGACGAGCCCACCAGGAGCCCCTCGCCCTCCCGGAGGATGTCCACCGTGTCGACGCACGCCCGGTCGCCAAGCCCCAGCTCCTCGACCCGGGTGACGACACCCGTCGTCAGGGAGAGGAAGGTCCCGCCCCCGCCGAGGCTGCGGACAGCCGCGACCAGGGGCCTCACGTCCTCGGCGACGTCGGGTCGCAGGACCACCCCGTCCACGCCGTGTTCCAGGGCCCCGAGGGCCAACCGGGCCTCGTCCGCGCTACCAACGATGGCCAGCGCGACGCCCGTCAGCCCATCGCCGTGCCGCGCGGCCACCAGGTCCTCCAGTGGTATGACGGTCCAGTCGGGGGTCTCCAGCAGGACGATGCGTCCGCGGGCCATAAGCTGGATGGCGGCCTCCACGTCCGCCTGTGACTCGATGGCCACCACGTCGCCGACCCGCCTTCCCTCCTCGAACAGCTCGGCGCCCCTGACCTCTATCAACCTGACGCGCGCGAGGGTGCCCACGAACTCCATGGTGCCCTCGGTGACGAGGATGCACCCCACACCGGCCTCGATCGCCCCGGTGGCGGCCTCGCGGAGGTCGTCCTCGGCGGTCAACCGTTCGAGGTGGACCCATATGAGAGGCCCCTCACCCCCGTCGATGGCACCGGACGACAAGCTAGCCCTCCAGGTGCTCCCGCGCGGCCTCCTCGGGGGACAAGCCGTCGAATATCACTGATGAGAGGGCCCGGGTCATCGCCTCGGGGTCCTCGTGGGAGAACACGTTGCGGCCGCAGGCGACGCCGGCCCCGCCGGCCTCGATGGTGCCCGCCGCTGCCACGAGGGGCGCCAGCGGGCCATCGCTGGGTGGACCCCCGGCGGTGATGACGGGGACCGAGACGGCCCGGGTCACCTCCCGGAAGCTGGCCGGGTCGCCGGTGTAGTTGGTCTTCACGATGTCGGCGCCCGCCTCCTCGGCGGCCCGCGCACAGTGGGCCACCAGGCCCGGATCGTAGGGGTCGTGGATGTCGGGGCCCCTGGGGTACACCATCACCAGGAGGGGTATCCCAAGGAGACGGCAGTCGTGGGCCACGGCCCCGCAGTCCACCACCATGTCCGCGGTGGTGGCCGCGCCGATGTTGACATGTACAGAGACGCCGTCCGCCCCGAGGGCCAGGGCCTCCTCGACGGTGGCCACGAGCACCTTCTGGTCCGGGTCGGGGGCATGGGACACGGAGGCGCTGAGGTGCACGATCAGGCCCGCCTCGCGGGGCATGGCCGCGACGAACCTTCGCACCTCCCCCTTGTGGACGACCACCGCCGTGGCACCTCCCCTGTCGGCCTCGGCGATGCGGGCGTCCAGGTCGTGGAGCCCGGGTATGGGACCGACGGTGATGCCGTGGTCCATGGGCACGACGAGGAACCTGCCGGTGGTAGGCTCGCAGAGCCTCCTCATCCGGATGGTCTTTCCAAAATCCCCTATCGCCCCTGCGATGGTATCTCCTCCGCGGACCTGTCGGCCGCATGGGGACCCGCCACAAAGGGCACCGGAACAGGCGGGGCATGCGGCCGATATAGGTCTCGCGAAGGTCAACATGGTGGAATTCGCTTTAATTACCCTTCGCATGGATTCGCTTATTTGAGATTGAGGGCGAGAAGGGGCCAGGCACTGATTCGGGCCTTTTCCGGGCATTGTTTATTACCCTTGATGGCGCTCGGGGCCCCCGATGTCGAACGAAGGCGTTGAGGAGGAGGACGTCAGGGAGGGCGACCTCCAGGAACTGGCTGGCGTGCAGACCCTTGTTAGGGAGATGGGGTCCGGGGAACCCCCTCTGGTCATGCTCCATGGCGTCCTTTCCGACGGTGCCTCCTGGTCCGACGTGGTCGGCCCGCTGGCGATGGCAAGGCACGTGGTCACCCCAGACCTTCCCCTGCACGGGTCGTCGAGGACATCGCCCGATTTCCAGCCGGGGCCGGACGGCATGGTGGTCTGGCTCGAGGCCCTCCTCGACGCCCTGGACACCGAGAGGGCCGACATCCTCGGCCTGTCCATGGGCGGTGCCGTCGCCACCCACTTCGCCCTGCAGCGTCCCGACCGGGTGCATCGACTGGTGCTGATGGATGCGGCCAACATAGTCCACCTGGACGAGGGCTACCGCCAGTTCATCACCGAGATGCACGAGAACCTGCAGGCGGCCCTGGGTGTGGACATACGGACGTCGAGGCAGTGCTGGACGGAGGAGCTGGGCTTCGAGGGCGCCAAGACGGCGGCCGTCGGGCTTTGCACCGACCCGATCGTGATGTCCGTCCTCGAGTACCTGGAGGAGAGGGGCATAACCTTCGACCAGGTCGTCCACGGCCTCGACCTCCTCGAGCCCCTGGAGGTCGAGGAGCTCCAGGGCATCTCCGCTCCCACCATGGCCATCTGGGGCGCCGACGACCCCTTCTTCTCCCCGGAGGATGCAGTGGAGAAGCTCCGGGAGGGGATCCCCGGTTGCCGCATCGAGGTGCTCGAGGGAGTGGGCCACAACCCCATGGCCGAGCGGCCCGAGGAGTTCATCCGCCTCGTAGAGGACTTCCTGGCATGAGCGGATCCCAACCCTTCTGGTCGGTTTTCTCAATCCCGTTCCTCAGACGAGAAATGTCAAATACGGATGTTCGCTAAGCTCACCCGCGGGCAACGTACCGCCCCGAGAGAGGAGGAGAGACCGTTGGGTGCTGACGTTGGGGCGTCGGGAAGGAGCGGCGAGACCAAGGAGGGTCCAGCCCGGGTCCTCCTGGTGGGATACAACGGTGCGAACAACACTGGCTCCGAGTCCAGGCTCCTGAGCATCATCGAGGATGTCCGCGCGGTCCTGGGTCCCGAGGCCGTGATCACCATCCCCACCCTGAACGCGGTCAACCTCCGCAGGTACATAGAGGAGACCCCCACCCTCCGGATCGAGGCCATCCCGTCCATCTACTTCTCCGCCCTCAAGCGGCTGGTCCGCGAGAACGACATCGTGCTGCTGGTGGAGGGCAGCTGCTACATGGACACCTGGACCTCCGCCCTCCTCTGGGCCTTCCTCTGGTCCACGAAGCAGGCGGCCGAGCAGGGCCGTCCGAGCATGGCCTACGCCGTGGACTCCGGCGACCTGTCCCCCTCGAACCTGAAGAGGGTGCGTCGCGACGCCAGCAGGACCGACCTGATAGTCACCCGGACCGTCGCCGCGGCCCGGCGGCTCCGGTCGCACGGCGTTACCGCCCCCATCGAGACCACCGCCGACACCACCTTCACCTTCCAGATGGGGAACGGGGACGACGACATCCTCGAACGGACGTGGCCCGACGCGACCTCCGGCGTGGTTGGCCTGGCCCCCGTCGACTTCTACCAGTGGCCGGTGGTCATCAGGCCCTTCGGAAGGAGCCAGAACTGCTACAGATGGCCCTACTACTACTCCCGGTCACGGGAGCGGACGGCCGCGACACGGCGGCTGGTGGAGGGCTTCGCCCGGGAGACGGAGCGGCTGGTCTCCGAGCACGGTCGCGACGTCGCCCTCATCGCCATGGAGTCCCTGGACGAGCCCATGGTCCACCAGGTCCGGGACATGGTCTCGTGCCCGGACAGGGTGAAGGTCTACTCGGCCTTCGATTACAACGCCTCGGAGATGTTGGGCCTTCTCAAGTCCCTCGATGGTCTCATCTCATCACGCTATCACTCGTGCGTCATGGCCTCCTTCGGGAGCGTCCCGATGGTCGCCATCGGGCACGACCTTCGTGTGGAGGACCTCTTCCGGGACATGAACATATATAAGAGCTCTTTCATTCACCATCTTGATAAGGACCTGTTCGTGAAGCTGACGGAAAGGGTTGATAGGATACTTTCCGATCCCGCCTCCGAAAGGGCCGTGGTGGAGCGGGCCCACGCGGAGCACGTGAAACGGGCCTCCCGCAACCGGGAGCTGTTCAGGTCCTTCGTGGAGACGAGAGGATGGAAGACACCGACGTGAGGGGGGTCGTACTGGTGACGGGAGGCACTGGCTTCCTCGGCACCCAGGTCTGCTTGAGGCTTATCCGGGATACCCACATGGACATCGTGACCCTCGTGCGTGCTGGCGATCACGAGACCGCCAACCTTCGCCTCTCTCGCGCCTGGTACGACTGGCCCGAGGCGGGGGCCCAGATAGGCCAGCGGGTCACCTCATACGCCGCGGACATCGCCGCCGAGAGGTTCGGCCTCACGGAGGAGGAGTACGCCGGCCTGGTGGGAAGGGTGACCCACATCATCCACACCGCCGCCGACATGCGGCTCAACGGCCCCATCGACGAGCTCCGGCGGACCAACGTTGGCGGGGTACGGAACATCCTCCAGCTGGCCCGCGACGTCCACGCCGACCATGGCCTGACCCGTCTCAGCCATGTGTCCACCGCCTACGTGGCCGGCGGCAGGAGCGGCGACGTCCCGGAGGACTCCCTCACCGACGAGTACCTGTTCTCGAGCCGGTACGAGCTGTCGAAGTTCGAGGGCGAGCAGCTGGTGAAGGAGGCCAAGGCCGACCTGCCCATCTCCGTGATGCGCCCGGGCCTCGTCGTCGGCGACTCGAGGACGGGGGCGATAAAGACCTTCAACACCATCTACTACCCCCTCAAGCTGTACCTCACCGGAAGGCTCAGGGTGATCCCCTCCCGGGCATCCCTCAAGGTCAACCTCATCCCCATCGACTACGTGGCGGATTCCGTCGTCCGCCTCACCCTGGACCCCCGGGCCGAGGGCCTCAACTTCCACCTGACGGCCCCCTGGGAGGACCTTCCCACCGTGAAGCAGCTCATGGATTACATCCGCAAGTGGGCGAGGGAGGACCATGGCATCCAGCTGCGCAAGCCGATGTTCATCCCCATGTCCGTGGGCGCCACCAAGGGCAGGTACAAGGCCCAGCAGGCGATAACCCGGGAGAGCACGGGCATGTTCGAGGCCCTCCGGACCCTCGCACCCTACTTCAACGAGCGCCGGAGGTTCCGCCGGGACAACACCGACCGGCTGCTGGGGGAGTACAAGCTCAAATGGCACACCATCGTGCCCCCCATCATGGACTACGCCATCCACCTGACCTTCATGCACCGGTCGGACCGGACCGTCCACGAGCAGATACTGTTCCGTATGAGGAGCAAGAGCCTGCCCGTCCGCTACCACGACGTTTACGAGGGCAAGGTCCACGACCGGGACTCCCGAGAGGTGCGGGAGCAGATGCTGGCCGTCGCGGGCGCCCTGAAGAGCATGGGCGTGGGCCCCGGCGACCGGGTGGCCCTGGTGGGCCTGAACAGCAGCAGGTTCGTGACCATCGACGTGGGCATCGGCCTCTCCGGGGCCGCGGGAGTGCCGCTGTACTACACGAGCCCGCCGGCAGAGGTCGACCAGATCCTGAAGGCCAGCGGGGCGAAGGTCATGCTGGTGGGCATCCCCAAGCTCCTCGAGCGCCTGGACGAACTGACCGTGGACATCCCGGTGGTCTCCTTCTGCCGCTGCGACCCCGACATGACCCACGGCAAGGAGGTGATGCGGTGGGAGGAGTTCCTGGCCCTCGGCAAGGACGTGGAGGTGCCCGAGACCGCGGCGGTGGGGATGGGCGACCTGGCCACCATCAGGTACACCTCGGGTACCACGGGCACGCCCAAGGGCGTGACCTTCGACCACGAGAGCCTCAGGTGGAACGGCACGGTGGTGGGGTCCTTCCTCGACTGGGACGCCCGGAACGACCACATCAAGTACCTGTCGTTCCTGCCGATGAACCACGTGGTCGAGGGCATATCGGCCGCGTACGGTCCCTACTACGGTCCGTGTGCCCTTGACATCTACTTCCTGGAGGACTTCCGCGACCTGCAGGACGCCCTGACCATGGTGCGCCCCACCATATTCTTCGCGGTGCCCAGGTTCTACGAGAAGGTCTGGGAGGGCCTCCAGGATAACAGCGTGGGCCAGAGGTACCTGCGTTCCAAGGACGGCCTCAAGAAGAGCCTGCTGCGCCGGTTGCTCCGGAAGGGGCTGCTCAAGAAGGTCGGCCTCGACGATTGCGTCCAGATGTTCTCCGGCTCGGCACCCATCGGAGAGGAGCTGGTGGGCTCCTTCCAGGAGCTGGGCATAGAGGTGCATAACGCCTACGGCCTCACCGAGGCGCCCGTCCTGACCATGAACTTCCAGGGCCGCAACAGGGTGGGAACGGTGGGGGAGCCCCTGTCGGAGACGGAGATCGTCATCGCCGACGACGAGGAGATAATGGCAAGGGGCCCACAGGTCACCCCGGGGTACTTCGACCCGGACACCCCCTCTCCTATCAAGGACGGATGGCTCATGACGGGGGACCTGGGTTACCTGACCCCCGAGGGCAGCCTCGTCATCCATGGACGCAAGAAGGAGCTCATAGTGACCTCCTACGGGAAGAACGTCCATCCCGTGCCCATAGAGACGCTGCTCCGTGACATACAAGGGGTCGACGAGGTAATGGTCGTCGGGGATGCCCGCCCGTTCTGCACAGCCCTCCTCTGGGTTGATGCGGATGGCAAGGCCCCCGCCCTGGTGGCATCCATCAGTGCAGCCATAGCCCGCGTGAACTCCCGGGTGTCGAACCCCGAGCAGCTCAAGCAGTGGGCCGTGCTAGAGAACGACCTGACGATCGACAAGGGCGACCTGACCGCCAGCCTCAAGCTCAAGCGGCACGAGGTGGCCGAGCGGTTCGCCCCCCACCTGGCAGCCCTCTACGGTGAGGGCCAGCCCCCCACCGAGGGCGTGCTGTACCTCGGCGGGGGTGAGAAGGGTCCATGAGCCTCCGGCTTGCCACCGCCAAGCTCTGGATGAGGACCTCGGTGCTCAAGCGGGAGCTGGGGCGGGTGGCGGAGATGACCATCGCCACCCTCGACGAGCTGGTCATCGAGCACGCCCCGGAGACCCTGGAGGGCATCAGGGCCGAGGACCCGCCCATGGACGGCGACCTCGAACAGCGCAGGCGTGCGATGGCGGACGCGCACCGGAGACGGGTCGCCGCGCTGGTGGAGGCCATGGGTCGAGAGGCGGCCGTCGAGGAGGGCCGGAGGAGAATATCGCCCGTGGGGGTGGCCCTGGGCGTCGAGGCGAGGGAGCGTCTGGGCGTCGGGGACGGCATCGAGGACCTGGTGGAGGCCGCGAAGGTCCTGTACACCGTCCTCGGGATCGAGGTGGACACGGAGGAGGGCGAGGACGGCTCCATGGTCCTGCGCGTCGACCGGTGCGCCCTGTCCGAGGTCTACGACCCGACCACTTGCATGCTGATGAGCGCCGCCGACGAGGGCCTGGTGCGCGGCCTCAATCCACGGGTCCAGATGACCTTCAACGAGCGGATCACCGAGGGGCGACCCCGATGCCGGGCCGACCTCGTGATGGTCCCCAAGGGGGAGGGGGCCTGACGGCGTGAGGGCCATCGTGGTGGGTTCGGGCGCCGGCGGGGCCACCGCCGCGAGGGAGATGCAAGCGAGGGGCATCGACGTGACGCTGCTGGAGGCGGGCTCGCCCTTCAAGCCCTTCACCCGGCGCATCGGATTGGCGACGGGCGCCAGCAAGATGGGCCTGCTGGGCAGCGAGCGCACCATCACCCGGTTCTTCCCCCCCATGAGGACGGTCCGGGCCTCGGACGACCTGGTCCTGGTGCGTGGAGTCACCACTGGTGGCACCACCACCATCACCTGCGGGAACATGGCACGGGCAGAGAAGGGCCTGCGGGAGATCGGGCTGGACCTCTCTCCCGAGTTCGAGGAATTGGAGCGCGAGGTGGGCATCACCACGGTGCCAAGGGACAGGTGGAGGCCGGTCTCCACGGCCATGTTCGAGGCGGCCGGCGACATGGGCCTCGACCCCGCTCCCACCCCCAAGGCGGTGGACATGGGCCGTTGCGTCTCATGCGGCCTGTGCGAGCTGGGCTGTGCCACCAAGGCCAAGTGGGACACCCGCACCTTCCTGGAGGACCTCACCGCGAAGGGAGGTCGGGTGATGACCGGTGCTCCCGTGAGGCGGGTCGTCATCGAGGGAGGCAGGGCCGTGGGCGTCGAGGTCGCTCGTGGGCGGTCAATGGAGCGGTTCGACGCCGACGTGGTGGTGCTTGCGGCGGGAGGCATTGGCGACCCACCCATCCTTAGGGCTTCGGGCCTGGAGGTACGGGACAGCCTCTGGGTGGACGTGGTGCTCACGGTGGCGGGCACCAGCAAGGGCTCGCGGATGCTCGAGGAACCCCCGATGGTGTGGTACACCGACAGGGGGAAGTTCATGCTCTCCCCGTACTTCGACCTCCTTGCCCTCTTCTTCCACAAGCCCTGGAGGGGACGGTCGGTCCGGGACCACGTGGGACTGATGGTGAAGATGGCCGACTCATCGGAGGGCACGGTCGAGGCGGACGGGACCGTTCGCAAGACCCTCACCGAGGAGGACGTCCGACACCTGGACGAGGGACGGGACCTGGCCATCGAGGTCCTGGAGGGGGCCGGTGTGGAGGGCCCCTACGTGGACGGCCTGCTGAACGGGGGGCACCTGGGAGGCACCGTCCCCCTCTCAAGGAGGGACGTGGACGGGATGCGGCCATCCCACCTGCCGGAGGGGCTATGGGTGGCGGACCTCTCCCTCGCGCCCAGGTCCCAGGGCCAGCCAACGGTGCTCACATCGGCCGCCCTGGGACTCCGGGTGGCACGAAGGGTGGTCGAAGGCAGCGGCGCGGGAGAATGAACCCCTGGCATCCACTTATCCGGAACGTATGGCCGAACGTCCATCCATTCCTCTCATTTCATGAGAGACGTGCCAAAGTCTTGATATATTCTCTCCCCGTAGGAATAACGAGGGTGAACGCTGCATGAGCTCCTCAGTAATAAATGTCAAGCGCATTCGAGGGCGGACGGCCCTGATCGGCCTCATGTTCGTGGTCCTGCTGACCATCTCCATGATGGCCGGGGCGTACATGAACCATCCCGATTACAAGACCGGTGCGCCAGGCGAGGGAACCTGCCGGGACTGCCATAAGAGCTACGGTCTGAACACGGGCGACGGCAACGTCATGGTCCAGGGGATCGAGGACCGGTACGAGCCAGGGAGGTCGTACATCCTGACCGTGTCGGTGTACTACCCCGACATGGGCAGGTACTGCTTCGAGCTGACCGCCGTGGCCAAGGACAGCTCCCAGCCGTCTGGCTCCTTCAGTTGCATCGACGCGACCGAGACCTGCGTCGTGGCCGGTGGGAAGTACATCAAGTCCACCAGGAACGGCATGATGGGCGCCAACAACGGCATGAAGACCTGGCAGGTCACGTGGAACTCGCCCTCCAAGGCCGAGTCGGACATCACCTTCTACTGCGTCGGCCTGGCATGCAACGCCGACGGCGACGACAACGGTGACCGCGCCTACACCTGCAAGATGACGGTGTCCCCCGCTCCCAAGACCCCGGGCCAGCCGAACGGCATGATGGTGGAGCCCGGCGACCAGCGCGTCGCCCTCTCGTGGTATCTGATGGACACCCCTGACCCCGCCGGCGGACCGGTATCGTACAACATCTACTGGTCGGACTCCTCCAGCGGTGGCCTTTCCCTGCTGACCACGGTGGCGGAGAGGTCGTACGTGCACACCGGTCTGGTCAACGGCAAGACCTATCGCTACCAGATCTCAGGGTCCAACAACGAGGGCGAGGGCCCCCTGTCCAACGTGGTCACGGCCAGCCCCAACCTGGTGCCCGACAGGCCCCGCCACCTGGAGACGTCCACGGTGTCCGCCGACGAGGTCAAGCTGCGATGGGACGCCCCCTCCAGCTGGGGTAGCGCCGCCGGCCATGTGTACAACGTGTACCGGGGCGAATGCCCCTGCAGCATCGTCCTCGTGAGGTCCGGTCTCGAGACCGCCACCTACTCGGATACCGAGTCCCTCCAGCCCAACATCACCTACTACTACAGGGTCCAGACGAAGAACGACCTGGGCGTAGGTGGGATCGCCGAGATATCCCTCTACGTGCCTCCCGCCCCCCCCGGGTTCCCCCTGGACCTGAGCCACATGGTCAACCGGGGCGTCGTTGAGCTCACCTGGGAGCCCCCGGTGGACGAGGGCGGCGACGCCGTCCGATACTACCGGGTCTACAGGGCAATGGAGGGCAAGGAGCCCGTCCTCATCAAGGACATGGTGAGAGAGACGTCCTTCGAGGACAAGACCGGCGACCCCGACATGACCTACGAGTACACCGTGACGGCGGTAAACGTGGCCGGCGAGGGCACCCTGAGCACTCCGATATCGGCCTACATCGCACCCCCACCCACCTCGGGCGAGACGGGCGCGGTCGTCTACGAGGACGTGCCATTCTCGGGCTTGGTAGCCGTGGGCGCAGTTATAATAATAGGCGCGGTGATGGTCGGCCGTCTTTCCTACGCCTCCAACGAGGCCGAGAGGAGAAGGAAGGACTGAACGGATCTCGGAGGACGTGCCTTGAGAAGGCAGGGGTTGGCATTGGTTGTAACAGCGTTCCTGCTATTGACCCTCGCAGCGACCAGCCTTCCCGCAGCTGCCCATCCACCGGAGAAGGTCACCCTCATCTACAACGACCGGTTGGACATCCTCACCGTGTCCGTCACCCACGACGTGAAGGACGGGACCGCCCACCTGATAGACATGATCCAGGTATGGATGAACGGCGCCCTCGTCATCGAGCGGATGTACGAGGAGCAGGAGAGGGACACCTTCAACGAGCGGTTCTCCCTCGTGGCCGACGAGGGGGACCTCATCAAGGTCCATCTCTGTTGCAATATCGAAGGATGCATCGAACGGGAGATGACGGTGGGACCCGGTATCACCGTGGAGGGTGACGACGCCTCCAGGCTGCAGAACGTCATGTACATGCACGCCGGGATGCAGGTCACCGCCCTCGTGCTCGCCCTCGTCGCCATCCCTGGCGGGATGAACTTCTACAGGGCCTGGAAGAACAAGACCAAGCCCACGGGGAGGAGACGCCGCCACATCCGCATCGGCGAGAGCGCGATAGTCCTGTGGGCCCTTGGCGGCCTGGGCGGTATGTACATCGTCTACATGACCTCGGGTGACTACCTGGGCAGTCCCCATGGCTGGATGGCCATGGCCACCCTCGCAGCCGCCCTCTTCGCCGGATACGCCGCCTCGCCCAGGTTCCGGCCCGCGGGGTTCGGCAAGAGGATGTCCGCCCACATGCCCCTGGCACTGTTGACGGTGGTCCTGGCCGTCGTCACGATGTTAGGCGGTATGATGTTCGCGGGCATGCTGTAGGGTCATCGGCCCCCCATCAAAGGTCCCCCATCACGACCGAAAGCGCAATCAACCGAGGGGACGTTATCTCGCCAGGGGCCCCCGGGGGTCCCGGAAGGTGGTCGCGCGAGCGGAGAGGTGGAGGGCATGGACCGCAGATCGGTGCTCCTCGTGGCCACCGTGGCCTCCTTCCTCACCCCCTTCATGGGCTCTGCTGTGAACATAGCCCTGCCCACCATGGGCGACGAGTTCGAGATGTACGCGGTGCTCCTGAGCTGGGTGGCCATCGCGTACCTGCTGGCCACCGCCATGTTCCTGCTCCCCTTCGGGCGGCTGGCCGACCTTGTCGGCCGCAAGAGGGTCTTCTTGTGGGGCATGGTGCTCATCACGGTCCTCTCCCTCGCCCTGGGACTCTCCGTCTCCGGCGAGATGGTGGTGGCCCTGCGGTTCGTCCAGGGAATAGGGGCCGCCATGGTCTTCGGCACCAGCATCGCCCTGCTGACCTCGGTGTACCCGAAGGAGGAGCGGGGGAAGGTCCTGGGCATCAACGTGGCGGCGGTCTACATAGGCCTGTCGATGGGACCCTTCCTCGGGGGCGTCATCACCCAGGAACTGGGATGGCGGTGGGTGTTCCTGCTCATGGTGCCCCTCGGCCTGATGGTGATAGGCATCGTGCTCTGGCGGTTGAAGGGCGACATCGCCGGCGCGAGGGGCGAGTCCTTCGACATCCCGGGGACGGTGCTGTTCAGCCTGTCGATCACCTTCGTGCTGCTGGGGTTCTCCACCCTCCCCGATACCACGGGGGTCGCATTGCTCGTGGCGGGCCTGCTGGTGACCTTCCTGTTCCTCTTCTGGGGCTACTACGCGCGCAGTCCCGTCCTCGATATCAAGCTGTTCTTGCACAACAGGGTGTTCGCGTACTCGAACCTGGCCGCCCTCATCCACTACAGCGCGACCTTCGCCATCGCCTTCCTGCTGAGCCTCTACCTGCAGTACGTCAGGGGCATGTCGCCGGCGGAGGCCGGACTGGTGATACTGGTCCAGCCGGTGCTGATGGCCTTCTTCTCGCCCCTGACGGGCAAGCTGTCCGACACCGTCGAGCCCCGGCAGGTGGCCTCGATGGGGATGGCCCTGACGACCGTCGGCATGGCGTTGCTGGTGTTCCTGACCCCCGATACGGACCTGCTCGCCATCACCCTGGCGCTGGTCATCATCGGTATCGGCTACGCCCTGTTCTCCTCGCCGAACACCAACGCGGTGATGAGCTCCGTCGAGGCCAGGTTCTACGGTGTGGCCTCGGGCACCCTGGGCACCATGCGCCTCCTCGGTATGGTGATAAGCATGGGCATCGCCACCATGCTGTTCGCGGTGTTCATAGGCCGCGAGCAGATCTCCCCCGGGCTCCAGGACGAGTTCATGATGGCGATGACCGTGGCCTTCGCCATATTCACCTTCCTGTGCTTCCTGGGCATCTTCGCCTCCCTTGCGAGAGGGAAGCTGAGGGACTGAGGTATCGGGACCCTATTGATGGACGTCATGACCCCCGAGGCACGTCCATGACCACGCCATCGACCTCCAATGCCTCCTCGGCCATCACCGGGTTCATGTTGAACTCGCCGCAGTACGGGCAGCGGATCCGTTCCTCCTCTACGTGCATCTCGAAGGCGTACGTGCATTTGTAGCAACTGACAAGGAGGAGGTTCCTCCTCTCCATCTGCTTGATCTCCCTCCTCATCACGACCGCGGAATAGGGGTAGAGGAATGCACCCATGAGCAGCAAGGGGAACCCGAAGGCGATCGAGGGCGTGAAGGACGCCATGGGGGTGGAGAGAATGAAGCTGGCCAGGAGAATCGGGAACAGGATCTGGAAGTAGGCGGCCCGCCGGGCCCTATCCGTCCGGGCAGACCTCAGGATTAACAGTGCAAGGGTGAGGTTGAAGACCATGACCACAATTAGCATGGCGATGCCGACGACAACGCAGCCCGCCGAACTAAGGGACACGGATATCTCCCCCTCATCGTCGTAGATGAACTCCAAGAACACCATCAAGGAGACGATGCCTGCGATGAGCATGACAAATCCCGCGAAGAAGGCCGTTGTGATGGCCACCTCGGCCCGTTCCTTGAGCCTCACAGGACCACCGCCAGGATGAACATGGCAACGGCCGCGGGGTACATCGCTATCGGAGTGATCGCTCCCAATCTGGTCTTGACGTCCTTGAGGGGGACGGGCAATATCATAAAGTAGACAAGGAGGGCTCCCGGGATGGAGATCAGGAGGGACAGGCCGAGCATCGCCCAGAGGGTGTGGTTGGTGGCCAGGCGGTCGTCGATCTCGTAACCGCGTCTCAAGAAGAGGGCGAAGCCGAACCAAAGGACGAGCAATATGATGAGGGCGATGAGATAGCTGAGGGTCTCGGAGTTCTCGTAGGTCCATTCCGCCCGGGCGGCCTCGACCTTGCGGTCCTCGTCCCCTTCCAGGATCGTGCTCTCCAGGTCGAAACCGGGGTTAGCAAGCTCCATCTGGAACAGGTACCAGTGGCTGCCATCGTAGAAGGCGTCCTTGGCGTTGGCGATCTCCAGGTCCTTGTCCTCAGGGACCTTGAAGAGGATGTCGATGTTCCCCACCTCATTGTGCCAACCAGCGCTGGTGCCCAGGGGGAAGAAGATCTTCCCGTCGTCCAGGGGGAGATCGATTGTCATGACCTCTCCGGCGAAGTCGGTGCTTCCGTAGACCGCGTCCACCAGATCCCACATGATCCCCTCGAGGCTCCATTCCACATTGTGTCTGTCCGACCAGCTGACCTCGTTATCGATCTGACGGAAGAGGGTGTGCTTAAGGTCCCAGATCTTGTCCGCTGACAGTTTGGGACTCTCACGCAACTGGTCGGTGAGGTTCTGGGTCATGTTCGGGGCCCACTGCCTCAGGAGATCGAAGTCCTCCGGGTCGATGGGAGGCTTGGACTCCGCCTCCACCACGGCCACGTACTGTCCCATGTAGCTGTCGAACGCCCCGCCCTCCGGGAGGGCCAGTCCCTTATTGGCCAGGTAGTTCTCAAGGATGCCTCCCGAATCCACGCCGAAGACATCGATGCTGAAACCGTCGAACTCGTAATGCTGGACGGGCACTGGTTCCTTAACGGTAGCGCCTCCGCTATCCATGCCCAGGGATTCGCCTTTCTCGCCATCGGAGGTGAGACGGTAGTGCTGCCTGGAGTACTCCCCGGGGAGGGTGAACAGCATCGAGCCGAAGACCGTCTGGAGGGCAGATGAGGTCTCCTCCCAAAGCTTGGCCTCGGCCTCCTCCGGGTCCTGCTGCACGACCTCGACCTCTATCCTGTCCAGCTTGTAATCCTCTCGGAACTCGCTCTCGTTCATGGGTTTCCCCGTGACATCGTCCGGTAATGTCCGCAGGGGCACCATGATGGACAGGTTCTTTCCCGGGTCCATGGAGTAGACCGAGAGGAACAGGGAGATCCGCTGGTGCGTGGGGTCGATCAGGTCAACTCGGGCCAGCTGTCGGCTCTCGAAGGTAGAGGTGAACAACGAGGGACCGTCCGGGTCGTCCACGTCAACCAGTCGGTAGGCCGGCATACCGTCCCCTGCTACGTTTGGAATGACGGTAAGTAGAAGCAGTATCGTGACCAACGCACACGATATCCAAGTACGGGCCATGGTCCCCATGGGTCAACCCCGGGACCTATTGTCAACTGCACGTTAAATAGTTACCCAGATTGTTCGTGTGCGAAGGAGGTGCTCCCGCCGGGATGTTTGAAGCTTTGCTTCAAATCATCAGGCGGGTTACTTATTTCATTTCCTGATGAAAATGAAAAAGTGCTCCCGCCGGGATTCGAACCCGAGTCGTCCGCTCGAAAGGCGAACATGATTGGCCGGTCTACACCACGGGAGCTCGGAGGGCCAAAACCACTCCCTTGTGATAAACGTATCGCATCGGCCCCATCGACCCTGCTGTACGATGCGTCGACCCTGCCAGATACCGAACCTTTATTATCCAGTCTCCTCATATAAGCAGATGGGATGCACATGCGGAGGTCAGCACTTCCACTGCTAGTAATGCTTATTCTGATAATCGCACCCCTGTCGGGCTGCCTGTCCTTCGAGGACTACGACGGTGACGGGATCTACGACGAGGACGATCCCGACGACGACAACGACGGCATTCCCGACAAGTGGGAGACCAAGCACAAGCTGGACCCCAAGAACGAGACGGACGCCAAGCTGGATGCTGACGGGGACACCCTTTCCAACCTGGACGAGTACAAGAACGGCACCGACCCCAACGCCGACGACACCGACGGGGACATGATGCCCGACGGCTGGGAGGTGGAGCACGGGCTGGACGCCACCAATGCCACCAACGCCGCCCTGGACGACGACGGCGACGGCCTGACCAACCTCGAGGAGTACAGGAACTCCACCCTCCCCGGTGACCCCGACAGCGATGGCGACGGCATCTGGGACGGTTACGAGGTCGAGCACGACATGATGCCCCTCGACCCCGCCGACGCGGTGTGGGATGAGGACCTGGACGGTCTGGATGGAAGGGAGGAGTTCTCCGCGCAGACCGACCCGAACGATGCCGATACCGACGGCGACGGGATGCCCGACGGCTGGGAGGTCGAGTGGGGTACCGACCCCCTCGTGGACGATGCCGGTGAGAACCCCGACGGCGACGGCTGGAACGCGAACCACGACCTGGAGCTGGAGCCCGGGGAGGAGCTGACCAACCTCCAGGAGTACTGGAACGGCACCGACCCCCTGGACGATGACACCGACGGTGACGGCATGGGTGACGGCTACGAGGCCCTGTTCGGCCTCGACCCCCTGGACGGAGGCGACGCCGGCGAGGACCCCGACGGCGACGGGCTGACCAACGCCAAGGAGCACATGGCGCGCACCTCCCCCGTGGACCGGGACACCGATGGCGACGGGATGGACGACCGCTACGAGCGGACATGGGGCCTCAATCCCCTGAGCGACAAGGACGCCGCGACCGACCTGGACGGTGACGGCTTCGACAACCTGGAGGAGTACAGGGCCGGGACCAACATCAGCAACGAGGACACCGACGGGGACGGCGTGCGCGACGGCGACGACGTTGCGCCCCTCAGGGACGTGGCGATAAAGGTGACCTTCACGGCCTACGCCTTTCGGCACAATTCGATGAAGGAGGGGGCCATCGACAATCACGAACTGGAGAAGCCCTACGAGGTCTACATCCGCCTGACGGTGGCGGGCATCGAGGTCTGGTCCGAGCACATCGTGACCACGGAGGATGGTCCCACCTTCGAGATAGTGCTCCAGGTGAACATCCCCGACGACCTGTGGAACGTGTCCATCACCATCGAGCTGTGGGAGAACGACACCCTGGAGTCCTCCGGACTGGACGCCGACGACCACCTGGACGTGGACGGCATCGACGATGACCTGGACTGCGACATCGTCTACGACCTCGTCCTGGGGAAGTGGAGGGGTGACACCGATGAGGGTCTGACCGACGGGAAGGCTGACGGGTTGCCCGAGGACCCAGACCATCCCGACGGGGTCTTGGTCTTCGATATCGAGGTCGTCCCGGCCTGAGGGCGTCAGCACTCGGGCGCTCCGTCGGGGCTCCCCTCCAGGGCGGTCCGTCCGATGTACCTGGCCACGATGACCGAGGGTGCCACCACGCTGTTGGCGCCCACCTTCTTGAGCTTGGGGATGTTCTCCGGCAGGCTGGCCATCGCGATGATGAACAGCTCTGGGCGTATCTCCTTGGCGGTTATGACGATGAAGGCGTTCTCCGCGTCGTCCTCGTGGATGGCAACCAGGGACTTCGCCGTCTCGATCTTGGCCGAGAGCAGGGGCTCCTCCGTTGCGGGGTCGCCCAGGACGACGTTGACGTTCTCCTCCTGGAGGGATTCCACGTAATCCCTCTCCCTCGAGACCACGACGAAGGCCTGGCCCCGCTCCTGGAGGAAGTCGATGAGAAGGTCCGTCTCGTTGCTATGCCCGCACACAAGGATGTGGTCCTTGAGGGGTATCTCCTGTATCCTTGAAAGCACGCCAACAACTCCCATTAGCCTGCGCTCTATATATGGTCCGAACAGCACGCCGACCGCGCCGAGGAACGCTGTGATGCCCAGCACCATGAGGCCTATCGAGAACCACTTGCTGGCATCGTCCTGGGGCTCGTAGCTGGAGCCGCCCAGGGTGGTGATGGTGTCGAGAGTGTAGTAGAGGGCATCGGTGTAGTTGTCTATCCCGTTGCCCTGGGCATCCAAGTACCCGCCCTGATCGCTGAGGTACATCGTGCCGATGACCCCCACGAAGATGACCATCGCCAGGGCGGCGAAGGCCAGGGTCTGCCTGGGTCCGAAGCCGTACTTGGTGGTGACGGTGAAGAGACCTCGCCTCAGCCAAAGGTACACCATCAGCAGGATGACCAAAGCGGCGGTGGTGATGCTGGTGAAGGTGCCCTGGATGACCCCGGCGACGAGGGTGAAGGATAGCAGGAGCATGGTCATCGCCCACGCCTCCCGCTCCCTGCGGATGAGCCGGAAGCTCAGGAAGATGATGAGTATGCCGATGAGGAGCATCAGCGTGCTCCCAAGGGCGAGCATCTCGGGAGGGATCCAGGGGATCTGGGTGCCCGTCAGGACCGAGACGGGAACGCTGAGCACCACCGCGAACCCGAAGATCAGGATGACGATGGAGACGATGTAGAGGTCTGGAGCCGTCCGGCGGATCTGGCTCCAGCTCATCCTCCGTACATCATCCTTCCCCTTTCCCTGCGCCGCCATCAATTCCTTGGCATCGTCGCTCACGGGATCGATATCGTGGTGGATGTGCTCCCTTCCCACATCCTCTCCCTCGACGTTGTTCCGAGCATCCGCCATGGTCGGACAAAATCCGTCGTTTGTGGATAAATACCTTTGTACCAGCGGATGCTCCCGTGATAATCACAGGAAGGGGCATCTCACAGCCAATCCCCGCTGTCCTTCCGGGAGTCGGTCCGGACGAGCTCGTCGGCACCCGCCCCCTCGGCCAGCAGCTCCCGGGCCCGCGGGCCCAGGCCGGCCAGCAGCCTTGCGCCCGCCAGGACCGCATCCTCCATGGAAGCGTAGTGGCCCTGCTTGACCTCGGTCTCCAACCTCTCGACGACCCACGGCGGGAGTGTCACGGCGACCTTCATGGTCCTTTGATGGGTCCTCGCGGCTAAAGACATTGACGGTCCACTCAAAGGGTTCCCGAGACCCTCCACTCCCCTACGGCGAAACCTATATCATCGGCCCGGCGCTGGTTCGAAGCGGGCCCATGGAAGGGCCAGGGGGAGTTCTTCTGGAAATCGAGGTTGCCGGCGTTGCGAGGGTGGTCAAGGGCATGTCCGTGTCCGATGGAGCGGGCGTGCGGCTGAACAGGATCATCGGCTCGCACCAGCTGGGCGACATCGACCCCTTCGTGCTGCTGGACGAGTTCCGCAGCGACGACCCCGACGACTACATCGCGGGCTTCCCGTGGCATCCCCACCGGGGCATCGAGACCATCACCTACATGGTCGAGGGGGCCTTCCGTCACGACGACTCGAAGGGGGGAGGCGGCGTCCTCTCCTCGGGCGAGTGCCAATGGATGACGGCCGGGAAGGGCATCCTCCACCAGGAGATGCCCGAGATGGAGGAGGGCCACCTCTGGGGCTACCAGCTCTGGCTGACCCTGGCCAAGAGGGACAAGTTCCTGCCTCCCCGGTACCAGCACCTGACGGACGACCGCATGCCCACGGTGGAGCAGGACGGCCTCACCGTGAAGATAATCGCGGGCGCCTTCGATGGCACCTCGGGGCCCGCCGAGACCTCGTATCCCATCGACTACTTCGACGTCAGGATGGGCTCCGGGACGAGGTTCGAGCACGTGGTCAAGGAGGAGCAGGACAAGTTCCTGTACGTCCACAGCGGCAGCGTCGTCGTGGACCCCGACGGTGAGGCGGTCGAGGTCGAGGCGGGGAACCTGGTCATCCTCGGCCCTGGCACCAGCGTGGTGATCGCCGGTCGCGAGGACGGCACCGGCCTCCTGTTCCTGGCAGGCGTTCCCCACGGGGAGCCGATAGTCAAGGGTGGCCCCTTCGTCATGAACACCCAAGAGGAGATCCAGCAGGCCTTCGATGACTACCGGAGAGGGACCCTGTTCTAGCTGGGCTTGCGGGCACGGACCATCTCCACGACGGGCCTGTCCCATACTCGCTTGGACCCCACGACCTGGAGGCCAGCCTCCTCGAAGAGGCCTCGCAGGTCCTTGGTCTTGAAGTTGGACCAGTACTTGGGTTTCCCGTACTTGATGATCCACCGGGACAGCTTGAGGTACTCGATGGGTCCAGAATCACCGAAGGCGTACGTGACGGAGATGAACTCGCCCCCATCGCGGAGGACCCTCGCGCCCTCCTCGATGGCCCGGAGGGGCTCTGCCATGGTCTGCAGGGCGTTGACGCACACCACCTTGTCGAAGAGCCCGTCATCGAAGGGAAGGTCGTAGGCATCCTCCACCAGGAAGACCAGGTTGTTGATGGTGGTCTCCTCCAGCTTCGCCTCGGCGACCTCGATCATCTCCCTGGAGTTGTCGATCCCCACGACCGCCGCCACCCGGGGCGCGATGTGGAGGGCGATGTTGCCCGTGCCCGTTGCGATATCGAGGACCAGATCGCTGGGTTCGACAAGGCCCCGCATCGCGGACCTGAAGGCGACGTACTGGTCCATGAAGGCCGCGTCCACCCAGTCGTCGTACTGGGGAGCGACCTTGCTCCAGAACCGGGCCTCGTCCCGCTTCCGCCTCTCGTCGGAATGGCTGGGCTGGGCTACCATGCAATGTGAACCACGGGACGCTGCTAGATGTATTTGGTCACTGAACGGGAGCTCAGACCTCCATGTACCTCTTGGTGGGCCAGTCGGACCACCCGATGTACATTGCCAGCTCCCTCAGCCAGTCGTTGGCGTCGTATCCGGAGATCTCCCAGAAGTCCTCGGTCTTGTACTCCGAGACGATGTCGCGGGTCACCTCGAGCCACACGGGGAAGTCGTCGGGGATGGCGCCGAAGAGCAGGGTGACCAGGAGCCCGTTGTCGAAGCCCAGCTTCCCGCCCTCCATGGGGCCAGGGATGGGCTGGGGCTTGAGGTTCGCCGCGTGGCTGATGATCCCCGTCCTGAGGCCCTCCATTCCGGTGATGAAGCTGAGCCTGGAGGACAGCCTGGGGAACCAGTCGGACCCCACGAAGTCCGATATCTCGTCGAAGTACTCGCTCCCCTTGGGATAGACGGGGACGCAGTACACGCTGGTCGCCCGGGCCTCGAACAGACCCGTCGAGGTGCCGGTGTACGTGAAGAGGTCGGGGATCCCGTCGTCGCCGATGACATCGATCTGCCTGAGGTCGATGCGGCCCTCGATGAGGTCGTCGAGCACCCTCTGGGTGTCCTCCTCGTCGCCGACCTTGGGGTCGAGCCAGAGGTGGGGGATGACCAGGGGGCGCTCCGGGGTCAGGCCCGCCATGATGTCGGGGATGTCGATGGGTCCCAGGGGCCAGTGCTTCTGCATCCACTCCTGCTCCTCGGGGTCGGTTACGGCGTACTTGAGGAACGGGTAGAGGGCCTGGGAGAGGAGCTCGATGGGGAAGGGATTGAGCACCTCCTCCCGTATCTCCTTCTTGCTGTACCCCTTGAAGCACTGGGCGAAGTGCTCGTTGCTGAGGGGGAACAGGGCGATGCGTGAGTGCTTGAACTCGTAGGACTTGTCCGTCTTCCTGCGCTCGATGAACCTGTTGATGACCTCACGGGACTTGTACTGGATGTGGGTGAAATCGTTGTTCGAGATCTTCCTGGCTACCCGGAGGAGCTTTCCCAGCACGGGTGCCACCGTTCGGGGGCCCTGGAGGGAAAGGGCGTTGCGCTGGGGCAGGACGGTGAAGACCCAGAAGATGGTGGAGGAGGGTAGGCAGTACGCCAGGTGCTGGAGTATCTCGGGGGTCAGTCCGCCGCCCGTGCCGCCGTCGGCGGTGTGTATTATCACCACGATGGCGGGATGCTCGTCGGCTATGGGCTTGTACAGGTTCTTGGCGAGGTTCTCGACCACGTCGGCGTTGAGCATGGCCTTCGCGGCCCTGCCGGGCCGGCCGCCCGCACCCCGGGACATGCCCTTGGCGACGGAGGAGAGGGAGATCTTCTGGTCTGTAGGGATGTTCTTGAAGAACCCCTCCCTGGTGGGATCCGTGCTGGTGTCCACGATGTAGGTCAGGGGCTTGGTGGTGTTTGCACGGATCGCCCTGGCCAGGCACTTGTACCGGTCGACGACCTCGAACTCAAGCACCTTGTCCACGCCATCGGACAGGATGCGGGAACCCCCGCCGCCTATGCCCACCAGCACGATGGACGGATGTTCGGTCTCTTCTTCCCACTCTGATTGCATAAAATCCCCCGAAGGCCCTGCGGTGTTGCCCTTGAAGCAACGCGAATGAGCATATTTCTACTTTTGCTGTTACCGAGAATGGTCGCTGGACACCACTGCGAGGGCTCTGCACAGGGCCGATCGAGGTTCAGAGGGCTTCCCAGTCATCGTTGTCCTTGGGTCTTCGTGGCTCCGGAGCGGGCTGGTGGTATGCGGACCCCTCCGGGTCGTACCGATACGAGGGCGGTTCAAGGATGGTGCCGTCCATTCCCTCGTCGTCGGTCGGGCCCACGGGCGGGGACGGTGGTGCTGTGGCCTGATGTGAAGGTGGAGCGTAGTCGGGCGGTGGAGGTCGGTACTGCTGCTGGGGCGGCGGCGCGTAGGCGGGTGGTGGAGGTTGGTACTGCTGGTGAGGAGGTTGCTGGTACGGTTGTCGATACTGGTTGGGTAGTGGGTTCCGGTCGTCCGCCATCGCCCTGAGGATGCCCCTTCCCGCCCTGTAGGCCACCTCCTCCGGTCCAGTGTAGGCCTTGTGAGCGATGTCCCCCGCTGTATGGGTGATGTCCATCACATTGTCCCCGGTCAGGCCCAGGAACTTGATGACCTTCCATATGAAATACACGACCACTACGAGGATTATGATGGCAGCGATCGCGATGATGGCCCCCAGGGTGTTGAAATCGAAGGATAGGAAGTCGGCCATGGTCACCATCCCTTCCCAGTAACTGTCCCAATACCACTCTCAGGCTCGAACAAGCACATGACCCCAATCTGATTACCGATTCGTCGGGGTAGATATAAATCTAATGTTATCGAGATGGTCGATGGCGCTTTGAGGGAAGCCAGAGGTCCACTGGCCCTGCCAGGGCTGGCAAAGCTTTTTAAAGGGGTCCGCTTTTACGGTTGCCTACGCGCCTAATGTCGGAGGAGTCAGAATGTCATTAAAGGTCACCAAGACCAACGAGCACCTCGTGGCCCTCATACAGGAGCTGTATGAGACCTCGGCCAAGGAGGATGCTCCCATCTGGCGAGACGTTGCGCGGCGGCTGGAACGCTCCAACCGCCTCCACTCGGAGGTTAACGTGGGCAAGATCGACCGCTTCGCGAACAAGAACGAAAGGGTCGTCATCCCGGGGAAGGTCCTGGGCTCGGGCGACCTGACCAAGCCCGTGGACGTGGCAGCCTGGCGATTCTCGGACCAGGCCCGGTCCAAGATCGAGGCCGCCGGGGGGAAGGTCCTGACCATCCCCGAATTGGTGACCGAGGTCCCCAAGGGCTCGGGCGTGAGGATAATGGGGTGATCCGGTGGTTGCTACCGTTATCGACGCGGAGGGTCTTGTCCTGGGACGCCTGGCATCCAACGTGGCCAAGCGCCTGCTGGGCGGTGAGGAGATAGTCATCGTCAACGCCGAGAAGGCCCTGGTCACCGGGGGCAAGGAGGACGTCATAGCCCACTTCCGGCATCGCCGGGACGTCGGCTCGGGCCGCAAGGGCCCCATCTATCCCCGGACCCCCCACATGATGCTCAAGCGCTCCGTGCGCGGGATGTTGCCCTACTACAAGCCCAGGGGAAGGGCTGCCTACAAGCGCCTGAAGGTGCACATATCCGTCCCCAAGGAGTTCAAGGGCAAGAAGTTCGAGTCCATCGAGGGTGCGTCCGAGATATCGACCCAGAGGGTCATCCAGCTGGGCGAGGTCTCCAAGGTCCTAGGTTACAAGGTGAGGGAATGAAGGTCATCAATTCCAGCGGAAAGCGCAAGACCGCCATCGCCCGCGCCACCATCAAGGGCGGCAAGGGCAGGGTGCGCATCAACAGCGTGCCCCTCGAGATCCTCCAACCAGAGCTGGCCCGCCTCAAGATGATGGAACCCCTGGAGCTGGCCGGGAAGAGGGTCGTCAAGGTGGACATCGATATCAACGTCAACGGCGGCGGCCCGATGGGACAGGCCACGGCCACCCGCACCGCCATCGCCCGAGGCCTGGTCGAATACTTCGAGGACGAGGAGCTCCGGGCCAAGTTCCGGGCCTTCGACCGTAGCCTGCTGGTCAACGACCCCAGGCGCAGCGAGCCCAAGCATCCCCTTGGCAGGGGCGCGCGCAAGAAGAGGCAGAAGTCCTACAGGTGATATCATGATCATACCCGTGCGTTGCTTCTCATGCGGGAAGGTCATCGGGGGTCTTTACGAGACCTACACCCACATGGTGGAGGACGGAAAGAGCCCCCGCGAGGCCTTGGACGAGCTGGGTGTCGACAGGTACTGCTGCCGGCGCGTCTTCCTGGCACACGTGCCACTCATCGAAGAGGTCATGCCCTACTGAGTAGGGAAATGGCGGTAGATGCCCGAGACGGTGGTCCTCCGGGACCCGGCTCCACGTGAACCGTTGCCCTACCAGCGGAAGCGCTCCTCCTCGGGAACGACGCGGATTACCTCGATGGGTCCCCGGGGTTCGGTTCCCTGGCCCGTGATCTCCCTGAGGCGTTCGGCGGACTCCTCCCGGGCACGCACCTGCTTCTTCTGGTACGCGACGAAGGCCAGGGAGGCCACGACGGCTATGAGCATGCCGATGATGACCGTCAGGCTGAAGAGGCCGAGGATGGCGCCCCAGGTGCCCTCCTCATCGCCGGGTCCTCCGCTTCCACCACCGTCGTTATTGAAGCCCGCGTCCTTCCAGGGATAGGAGACGCTCTGGATATCGTGGTGGCTCGAGTTGGACAGGCTGACCTCCGCCACGAGGGCATCACCCTCGGGCAGCCAGCGCACGTGGAACACCGACCTGCTCCTGTCGGTGAAGTAACGGACGTCGCTGCCGTCGGCGTTCATGACGCACACGCGGTCCCCGGTGAGGGTATCCTCCTCCAGGGCGAAGGCCACCCGCTTCCCGTTGGGACTGACAGAGGGTGCCTTCTCCCGCCGGTCGTTGAAGGTCAGCTGGGTGTGGACCGAGCCGTCGGAGAACATGGTCCAGACCTCGGGTCGTTCCCCGGCCGCCTCGTAGGAGATGTAGTAGATGCGGCTCCCGTCGGGGGAGTACACCGCTCCCCGCTGGTCCACGGGCTCGATGGCCAGCAGCCATGTGACGTTCGTGCGCAGGTCCAGTTCGTAGATGTTGCCTCCCGAATCGAGGAGGAGGCGGTCGCCCGAGGGGGACCAGTCGGTGATGTTCACCTCGCCCAGGTCGGAGCCGAACTCCATCAGCTCGGTGCCGTTGAGGTTGATGATGATGATCCTGTCCGGCATCCTGGCGAAGGCGATCATCTGGCCGTTCGGGGAGAAGACCGGGTGATGGTCGACCTGCCCGTTGGTGAGCCTCTTGGCGCCGGAGCCCGAGGCATCCCCGAGATAGATGACCCTGTCGGTGCCCACCACCTGGTCGTAGACCATCTGATCGCCCTCTGGGTTGATGTCGGGGTTGGCCCGGAGCTCCTGCGACCCGAAGACCGACTCCCAGTTGGGGATGGAATCCGGCGGGTCGCCCATGGCCCACCCCTCGTAGGGGTCGTCAGGCGGCGGGTCGCCGGTGGCCCATAGCTTTGCAGTGAGTGGCCTGGGATCCTCCGTCGCGCCCTCCCCTCCCGTCCCGAGGGACTGGGCGTCGATCAATAGATCGAAGACATAGACGCGTGGCACCACGTCCGACTCCAGGGTGACCTCGAACTCGAGGAAGACCTCCTTCTTGGGCTGGATGAGGACGGTGGAGGGACCGGTCACGGTGACGCCGAGGGGCCTGAGACCGTACCAGTAGGGGACCGACGCCGAGAAGTACTCGGGCTCGTTGCCGACGTTGCGTACGGGGACCATCAGCACCCCGGACCTCCCTTGGCCAAGGACCAGCTCCGCGGGTCCGGTGAGGTTGAGCCTGTACCCCACCCAGGGCTTGACGGTGACGGTCGCGCTCTCGGCGAGGACCCGGGTGTCACCGAAGCGGGTGGAGTACTCGGCCACCACCTCGAGGGAGGACACCTCGCCGCCACGGGTCGAGATGGGCACCTCCACCGAGACGGTGAACGACCGGGTGCCCGGCCCCCTGTTGGAGACCGAGGAGGGCGAGACGGTGACGGTCCAGTTCTTGTCCAGGTCCGCGGTGATGGTGGCCTGGGCGTACTGGTATATGGGTTGCTCGAAGGTCACGTTGCCGTGGAAGACCACGGTGTCCGGCTCCTCCTGGGGTCCGGCCTCCAATCTGGCCTCATCCAGCTCCATGGTGGCGGTGAGGTCGCCTGGTATGGCCAAGGATGCGCCCGATACGGCTACCAGGAGCAGCACGAGGAGGGCGGGCAGGAGGGCCCATGGCGCAGGAAGGACAGACTTGCCAGTCATGGATGGTAAATGAATACGGGTGGCCCCTAATCTACGTTTCCATTTGGGCACCACCTCGGCATCGATGGGGTCCTCTATCGAACACCGTGTCAGAAGAAGGATTGGTGGGCCCGCCGAGATTCGAACTCGAGTGACCACCACCCCAAGGTGGAAGGATACCAAGCTACCCCACGGGCCCGTGGGTAGCCCCAAAAGGGAGCACCCATAGATAACCCTTTCGAACCGAATTTATGTCTCGCCACCGTTCCCGCCATCATCCTGGCCCCTGACCAGGAACCAGGTCCGGACCCCCTCCATCTGGAAGAGGAGGAGCATGAGGAAGGGCAGTAGCATGACGAGGAAGAAGAAGCCCCGGGTCCCGGCATCCGGTTCCGTCAGGACGGCGCGGAACATGACCAGCTCGAAGATCAGGACTCCGATCAGGAGGAGGGCGAGCCCGACATCGTTCCTGCGCAGCAGCATGACAAGCCCGAGGACGAGGGCGGCACCCGAGGCCACCAGGAGGCCCCCCAGCAGCTTCGTGTTCCCCCAGAATGCCCAGATCCGCGATGCCGTCGTGCCATCGATGGCCACGGCGATGCCCAGGCTGACCACCATGGCCGTCATGCCCACGGCCATTAACGAGGCCACCGAGACGGAGGCGATGACCCACTTGGGGGTGTCGTAGGCCTCGTCCTCGGAGAGGCCGATGGGGGGTTCGTCGTCACGCACGGACAAGCAATTGCGTCGGGGGCCAATAACCCTGCCGCCCGTTGATGGTTATACCGAAAGGCTCATAACCGCCCCTGGCGCTCAAGAAACCTGGATGAGGCTCCGTGGGGATACGCGAGGGGAGATGGGTGTCTTCGAGGACCTGCAGACCCTGATGGTCGTGGTGGTCGGCATCGCCATCCTCCTTGCCTCAACGATGTACAACTGGTCGGCCTTCGGCTCGGTGGAGCAGGACCAGGAACTGTTCGACGAGGCCGAGCGTCTCATCGATGCGGTGGAGTCGTACGACCGCATCCGGGCCATCAACAACTTCGGTTCGATATATCCCGAGTTCCTCTTGAGGCAGTCGGAGCTTGCGATCCTGACGAATGGGACACAGTTCGAGGAGGATATCAGGTCCGACCTCAACTACAACATCACCTTCGACGACCTGGTCATCCCCGATGGCGACCACGACACCGATGGTGGCAACTTTTCCTTCTACCAGTTCGGCAAGCCCGCCCCAGAGGATACGGAGACGGTGGTAGCTAGGGTCCAGTACTCATTGGTCTTCGAGGAGGAGACCGGGATACAGCAGTACGACGTCGGCGAGAGGCACGCCTGCATCATGACGGTGGTGGTGTGGCGATGAGGAGGCTATCAATCCTCCGCGAAGCCGACCGAGCCATAGTGGCCATCTACGACGCCCTGCTCTTCCTGATGGTGATCATCCTCATCTCCGAGGGGATGTTCCTCTACACAGCGACCGTGTCCGAGGGTGGTGGTGGCTTCTCCGACGACCACTACCAGCACCTGACGGACACCGGACGCATCATGGTCGAGGCCCTGTCTTTGAACGAGTCCCATCCCATGCCTTTGATAACATACAACAACGGGACCGGATTAGAGACCCGTCCTTTGGATGAGATTGTGGAATCTGGTGAGGCAGATACCGTTTCATGGCTATTGGATTCATATGTTTACCTGAATTGGTTGACCGGTGTGGAGCGTAGTTGGTACAACGCCAGCACAATCCTCTCTGTTGTTGATGAGATATTCTCGGAAAACCGCCTCGAAGGGACGGACCACGCATGGTTATTCTTGCTGGAGGGCGAGGTACATCTCTTCGGCTCAAATTCAGTAGAGAACGTGGAGGACCTCCCCGAGGACAGATGGGCTAGTGTGTCAAATTACACCTATGAGAGGGTGATTCTAGTACGGGAGTACAGGATGGAGGCTGAGCTCCGTTATTACCTGTGGCTCCAGTAGACCGTTGGGCTAGAGCGCCTTCGGCTTCTTCTCGTCGTAGACCTCGCGGGTGGGGTCGTCCTCCTCCTCCACCTTCTTGTACTTCGGCGGCGTGGTCCCCCTGCTCGGCGAGGATTTCTGGAAGTCCATGTCCCCTCCCCCCTCGAGGGTGAACTCCGAGGCTAGCTGCTGGGCCTCGGGATACATGCTCCTGACACGCTGGGGCTCGGGCTCCTCCGTGTGCTCGTGGGACGGACCCGGGGGAGACATCTGTTGCTCCGCGGGCTGGGCGTACTGGGAAGGGTCGATGCGCTCGTAGTTCTTGACCTGTTGGGGCTGGGGTTCGGGCTCAGGCTCGGGTGGAGGGGCGGGCTTGTAATAAGAGACCCCGGACGCTGCCACGGCCGCCGGAGCGGGCTCTGGCTCGGGGACGGGCTCGGGTTCTTTGGTCTGGGCGTCGGTCCGCTCCTCGAGTATGTTGATCATCTGTTCGGAGTGCTGGTCCCTCTCGAGGACGATCTCGATCAGCATCTGCTTGACCTCGACGGGCTTCCGGATCCCGTAGAGGCACTCCTTGGGGGAGTCGACCTCCCGGTCAGGGTCGTGCTTGCCATCCTCGGTGCCGGTGTACGCGCGGATGGTGCCGAGGCCAAGGAGGCGGTAGGAGAGGCTCCGGACCACCTTGAAGTCCTCGACCTTCTCGAACCGCAGGGTGTTCTCCTCCGCTGAGAACATCTTGTACTGGAGGACGATGCGTTGGTTCGTGATGAAGTAGGTGAAGGCGCGGTTGTACACCGCGGCGATGAGGATGGCCACTATGCCCATGAGGATGCCGTAGAGGATGGCGAAGGTGGTTGCGAAGTCCGGGTCGTCCCAGTACCATATGTAGAGGCTCGAGAGCACCAGCAGCACGATGACCGAGATCCAGAAGATCCCCCGGAATACACCACCGAAGCTGGAGAGGAGGAGCCAGCCCATGATCAGGGCTCCGAGTATCACCATCAGCGCGGGCATCAGGGCGTTGAGGTCGTCATTCCAGAAGGTGAAGGTGAGCCACCCCTCGAGGTACATCCAATAGACGAAGATGGTCCAAACGATGAGCAGGATCCCGACGACGTAGTACCTGAAGAAGGCCAGGAAGTGCGGCCTCAGTTTCATGTAGAGGTGCTCTTTGGCGCCAAGCTGGAGGCCTGATTTACTTGGTTCGATGGCTTCCATGGGTCCCCTCCCTCAGGTAGGTGGATGCATTCACTTATTCGGCGGATGGTAGTGGTTGGAGCACTGGACGGAGCAGAACTGGTGCTCCTTGCCCATGATGACGCGGGTGTACTCCCCGCCCATCTTCATCCTCTTGCCGCAGGTGTCACAAAGGAAGTCCATCCGGCCGACGGCGTGCTCGGCCCCCTTTGCGGTCTTGTGGCCCACGGACTTGGCACCCTCTGCGGTCTTGTGGCCCACGTCCTTGCTCACATCCACGACCTTGTGACCCGCCGCGCTGGCCTTCTCCTCAACCGTGTGCCCCGCCTTCTTCAGCTTGTCTCCGGTCTTCTTCAACAGTTCGGCCATAGGCCCACCTCGTATTTGTTAGGGTCCGAAGATGCTATAAGCCTTTCTACGAGCTCCATGCGGGTCCCGGGGGCGACCCTCCGTCCGAACCCTGGTCTACTTCTTCTTGGTGGCCTTCTTCGCGGAGTCGGAGACCTTGCCCCCGACGCTCTTCCCAGCATCGACGGCCTTTCCACCGAACTTCTTGGTGAGGTCGAGGGCCTTCGCACCGTACTTCTTGCCTGCGGCGGCGGCCTTCTTGCCTCCCGCGGCAGCCTTGCTCCCTGCGGCCTTTCCTCCCGAGGAGACCTTCGGGGCGGCCTTGCCACCCGCGTCCTTGCCAGCGCCTACGGCCTTGGTCCCTAGTTCCTTCCCGACATGGGCGACCTTGGAACCGGCCGATCTGAGCAACGCGGCGGAATCCTTGAGTACGGATTTCTCACCGCCCTCCTTGGGAGCTTCTGAGTGAAGGGCGACCTCCTCGATGGGAGTTGGACCCTCCCCGAGCTCTTCCGGGGATTCCTCGTCGGTCCCCTCCATCCCCTGGGTCCCTACCGATTCCCACGTTTCCACATCCTCCCGAGAGGGCATGTCTGGAATGGGGTCGCCATCATCTGGCACGTAGTCATCGAGGTTATCGGGATACTCGTGCTCGGCCTCGTGCTCATCGGCACCCTCGGTCTCGACGATCGGGGCGCGCTCCTCCTGCGGCATCTGGACGGGCATCATCTGGTTTGACGGCATCGGTCCGCCCGGTGCCGAGGGCATGATGTAGTAGACCGGTTGGGGCGTGGCGACCTCGGCCAGCGTAGGCTGGGACTGACCCTCCGAGGAGGGCACGAGGATGTAGTAGACGGGTTGAGGTTGAACGGGCTGCTGAGCCTGCTGCTGAGCCTGCTGCTGAGCCTGCTGCTGAGCCTGCTGCTG
>CBDUQW010000022.1:0-43105 GCA_965369625.1 uncultured Thermoplasmata archaeon
CCCAGCGGCGGGGGACGCCGCTTCCGGGGCTTGCCGTCGGGGCCCAGCGGTGGCGGGCGCCGCTTGCGAGGCTTGCCGTCGGGACCCAGCGGTGGCGGGCGCTTCTTCCGCGGCGGGGGCTGCTCCGGTGGCGCCTTCTCCGGGGGCGGGACCTCGCGGGCCGGCTCCTTGACCGGCGGCGGGGGTACCACCTTCGGGGCCGGCTCTGGCCCGCTGTCAACTCCGAAGGCGGCCGCGGCGGCCGCGGCGGCCGCGGCGGCGGCCTCTTCGCCGACATCCGCCTCTCCCTTGGCGACGTCCACCTCGACCTCCTCTCCGAGGTCCACCTTGGCCTCGGGCTCGATCACGTCCTCGTCATCGTCCTTGCTGCCGATGATGCCGCGCTGGCGCGCCACGATGAGGGCCGCGACGAGGAGGACCAGGATCATCACCACCACCAGACCGAGCCCGGCGGCGGTGGACATGCCGAGGAAGTCGTTGTCCACGTCCTCGACGTCGATGTGGACCTCGAGGGTGCCCTCGCCCCCGTCCTCGTCGGTGGCGATGAAGGTGAACTTGGCCTTGGGCACGTGCTCGTCCAGGGGCGTCCAGGTGAACAGGCCGGTGGCGGGGTCTATCTTGCCGCCAGGGCCCTTGATGGAGTAGGTGACGGTGTCGTTGGCCGTGTCGACCCCGAGGACGGTGAAGGAGTACACGCTGTCCTCCTTCGCCTTCAGGGTGTCGTCGCTGAGCTGGATGACGGGGGCGGAGTTGGCCACCTCGATGGCGGAGTCCCACCTCCTGTCGACCACGTTGCCGTCGTTGTCCTCGACCGTCACCCTGCCCCTGTAGGAACCCTGTTCCTGGAACGCATGCTCCACCGAGGCTCCCCTGGCGCTCTCCCCGTCACCGAAGTACCAGACCACGATGAAGTCCTCGGTGCCGGGGTCGTAGAGCCCCTCGAGGGAGAAGTTGGCGGGCACGTTCTCCTTGACGATGCTTGGCATCGCGAAGGTGAACACCGGGTCGATGTCGTTGACGACGACCTCGACGGTGACCTCGCCGCTGGACTTGTCCTCGTCCTCCACGTACAGTCTGAGCTGGTAGGTACCAGCCACATCGTAGGTCCACGTGATGACGGGGTCCATGCCCTCGACGTCCCACTTGCCGTCCCCGTCCACGTCCCACTTGTACACGGTGATATGGTCCCCGGGCTCGTAGGTGCCCGAGCCGTCCAGCTCGAGGGGGATGCCCTCGTCGACCTCGTAGGGGCCTCCGGCGTCGACCTGAGGGGCCACGTCCTCGATGAGGAGGGTCATGCTCTTGGAGGACATCGAGCCGTCCTCGTCCTCCACCTGCACGGCTATCGAGTACATGCCCGGGACGTTCCACACGACCTCGAGGGTCGAGCAGGTCTCCTCGCGGTCCCAAGAACCGTCGCCGTTGAGGTCCCACCTGAAGGCCACGAAGTCCTTCCCGGGTTCCTCCGAGCCCGAGGCGTCCAGGAGGACCGGTTGCCCCTCGGGGGTTGGGTCCGCGTTGAGCTTGGCCGTGGGGGCCACGTCGGAGATGGTGACCATCACGCTGGCGGAGCTCGTGGACCCGTCGTCATCCTCGACCGTAAGGGTCACATCGTACCTGCCAGGGGTGGTGTAGACGTGCCTTCCGTTCACCTCCTGGGTGGTCTCGTCCACCACGCCGTCACCCTCCCAGTCCCAGTGGTAGGCCACCAGTTCGTCCGGGGACGACGTCGAGGAGCCCGCATTGAACACCACCAGGGTGCCCTCCGCGTGGAACTGCACTCCCAGGGTGACCACGGCATTGGGCCCGAGGTCCGTGACCTCGATGGTCTGGACAACCATGTCCTGGGACCCATCGTCATCGGTCACACGGAAGGCGACGGTGTAGGTCCCGTCGTCAAAGTAGATGTGCTCGACGATCGAGCCCTCCAGGTCGCCCGTGAAATCCTCCCCGTCATAGTCGACGTCCCATTCGTACGAGGCGATATCATCGGGGTACGAGCTGGACCCACGGGCGTCCAGCAGCAACGTCTTGCCCTCCGAGTAATCGCCGCTGATGATGGCGTCAGCGGTGGGAACGAGGTCGTTCACCTGGATCCCGTGGGTCACGATCTTCGTCGACCCGTCATCGTCGATCACCCTGAGTGCCACCACGTACGAGCCGTTGTCCATGAATGTGTGCACGACCTCGGCGCCCACCGCATCCATCGAGAAGGTCGTCCCGTCGTAGTCGAAGTCCCACTCCTCCCAAGCGATGAGGTCCGGGTACGACGTGGACGAGGAGCTCAGGTTGAAGGGCGTTCCCTCGTCGACGACGGACAGCGTGCTCAACAAGGGCGAGGGGTCCAGGTCGACCACCGTGATCGTCACGGTGGCGATGTGGGTGCTCCCGTCGTCGTCGGTCACACGCAGTGCCGCGGTGTAGTTGCCATCGTCCAGGTAGGTGTGGTAGGTCGAGACCCCCGTGGACATGACCTCGAACGACCCGTCGTAGACGAAGTCCCATTCGAAGTTGGATATGACGTCGGGGAAGGAGGTGGACAGGTTGCCGCTGAACTCGAGGGGCGTCCCCTCGTCGGCCCAGGACGTGGTGGTGATATTGGCATTGGGGGACAGGTCGATCACCGAAATGGTGCCCTGGAACTGGGTGACGCTGCCGTCGTCGTCGAAGGCCCGGGCCATCCACTGGTAGTTCCCGTCGTCCATGTAGGTGTGGTTCACCAGCATGCCGGTCATGTTTATGTCGAAGGACCCGTCGTGGTCCAGGTCCCACTCGATCCGGTCCAGGGCGTCTGGCCAGGAGAAGGAGCCGCTGGCGTTGAGGGACAGTAGGACCCCCTCGTCCCAGGTCTGCGGGTAGGTCACCACCAGGGTGGGCTTGCCGTCAAGGACCTTCACCGAGAACTCCGTCACGTCCACCGAGCCATCTTCGTCCGTGACCCGCAAGGCGATCGGATAAGTGCCATCGTCGTAGATCGTGAGGTTGTGAAGTACGCCCGTCGCATCGACGGTGAAGCTCGTCCCGTCGAAGTCCAGGTCCCATTCGTACTTGGCGATCACGTCGGGCCATGATGTGGACCAGGTGGCGTCGAGGGTGAAGGTGGTCCCCTCCATGACGCTGTCGAACTCCTTGATGGCGGCGATGGGGGTGCTGTCCATGACCAGGACATTGAAGGTGAGCAGAGAGGTGTTGCCCCCGATGTCAGTGAGCTTGAGGGCGACGGTGTAGGTGCCGTTGTCGTAGTAACGGAACCGGGTGACCTTACCCGTCGTGTCCACGTCCAGGGTGCTCCCGTCGTAATCGATGTCCCACTCCCAGGTGTCGTAAGGCGCGGTGCTGGTGAGCACGGTGGAGTCGAACACCTGATACACGCCCTCCACGAGGTTGCGCATCTTGGTCTTGTACGAGTACTCCATGCTAGTGTTCATGTTGCCAGCGGCGTCCCAGTACACGAAGTAGTAGCTCACCGTCATGGGGATGCGGGTCTTGTTCAACGAGGCTGTCGCGCCGAGATTGGTGACGTTGAAGAAGACGTTGGTCATGTTCATGTGCTCGTATGGAGACCCCTCGTAGGAGTACCAGACCTGTGCCCGGCCCATCCTCGCCTCGTCCTGGAGGGAGACGGCCAGGGAGGTATCGATGGAGCAGTCCACCAGTCCTGGTGGCTTGTGGGCGGTGAAGATGGGGTCGATGCCATCGGCGTAATACGAGCCCCATGCGGAGACGTTGGAGAGGCCCACCTCGTCGGTGCCCCTGATCCGGTAGTACACCGTGGTGGTGTACCCGGGTCCTGGCACGTCCAACTTGAAATCGGTGTCTATGTGGGTGTACGTTAGGTTGTAGTAGAAGGGGTCCCTGTCGATGTCGTAGTAGTATACGTACAGCTGGGTGTAGGAGCTCAGCTCGACGTCCTTGTCCACCTTGATGCCGTCGGTGGTGCTGGTGCTCATGAAGATGGTCTCCCAGGTCCCGGAGCTCCTCATCCCCCTGAAGTTGACGTAGCAGTTCTCATGGTCCTTGGACCATACCCGCAGGGTCACCCTGCCGACGTAGGACCCGGTGGGCATGTAGTAGTACTTGCTGAGGGTGCTGGTGGTGGTCCCGCTGGCGGGCAGCTGGTCCACGACCTCGATCTTGCCACCCTTCCCCAGGTAGTTGGACCGGATGGTCCCGCTCGCTCCGTACCTGTAGTCCATGTAGACGTCCAGGGAGGTCAGTGCATCGTGGACGGTGGCATTGACGGTGGTGGTGTTGTCGGCGTTGGGGTACTCGGGCGTCAGGTCCGATGTGCTGAAGGTGGGACCGTCGTTGTCGACGATGAGGTAGCGGTCGGTGGAATCTATCACCATGCCCAGGTTGTCCGTCACCCGAAGGTGGAAGTACACCCTGGCGGTGTAGCTGGGGCTGGTGATGGTGGCGGACCACTTGTCACCGGCGCCGTGGGTCATGCTGACCGTGCTGGCCGCGCCAGCGTCCACACGGTACACCAGGTTCGCCGACGCGACGCCCTCGTTGTCCGTCAGGTCGGCGGATATCGTCACAGCGGTCGAGGCGGGCGCATGCATCGGTGTCGCGTAGATGTTCGCGATGTCGGGATAGTCGGTGGTGCGGTACTGGTACTCGCTGCCCGACGGGTGCCTGATCCAGTTCATGGCGCGGTCCAGCACCTCGTAGTGGTACCAGACCCAGCCGATGACGTTCGAGGCCGGGACCGTCCCTGTGTACCTGGCCACGGTGTCGTTGCCAGAGGTGCGGCTCAGGCTGTGGGATTGCCAGGTCGAGCCGTTGTCGAAGCTGTAGACCACCCTGATCCCGCTGATGAATGTCTCGTCGGTGACGTTCACCCAGACCGGATGGGCGGCCTCGAGCCATATCAGGGCCGGGCTGGGCGGACCGCCAGCCTCGGTCACCACCGGGTCCTGCCCGTCGGTGGTGTAGCTGTAGATGCCGCTGAGGAAGGAGAGGTTCGACAGGTCGGTGACGTGGAACATGTACTCCACCCTCTGTGAGGTGGTGGTCTTGGGCACCTGAACGTAATAGGGGGTAAGCTCGGCACGGATCTCGAGGAGGTGGTCCGCCAGGTTCGACAGGACCGAATCGGAGTAGTACTGGTAGGAGAATCCCAGGTAGTTCCTGTTGTAGAGGTTGTACGTGTAGACGACGAGACCCGAGCCCTCGCGGAACATGTAGGTGGTGAACCCGTTGCTGGTGTAGGTCGTGTACGATGGGTACCCAGCTGAGGCGCGGGCGCTGTTCCAGTTGGCCTGGTTCATGACAACGAACTTGCCGTCCCTGGCAGCGGTAAGGCCGTTGGTGTAGTACCAGGCCATACCGTACCCATCCAGGAGGATGATGTCCACGTCCGTGAAGAGGGCGGGCTTGGGGTTCACACCGAAGGTGCTGACCGAGGAGTCCCAAGTACCCAGCAGGCCACCCATCTTCACCAGGCCCGCGTTGTAGGTGGCATATGAGTACCTGATGGCGCCACCCACGTTGGACGTGGGCGGAGCCGCCTCCAGGGTCATGGCCAGCTCCGTGAAGGCACCGGAGGACCCGAAGCGGTAGTGCAGTGTGACGTTCTTGACGCCCACGGCGTCGGTGATGGCCGCCTTCACCGTCACGGGGGCCGAGGCGTTGGGATAGGTTGGCACGATGTAGGGCGTGCCCTGGTGGGGCAGCGTCTCGTCGATGTGGTAGGACATGGTCACGGTGTTGTTCTCGTTGCCGTTGGAGTCCCAGGCGTACACTACGTAGTACACGGTGCTGGTGCCGTTGACCGCGGGCACGGTGGCGGTCCAGTTGGTACCGGTGCCCGCGATGGCATCCGTGATGTCCCAAGAGCTCTGGCCGTCGGAGCTGTACATCACCCGTACCATGTCCACGGCGTCGTCGTCCCAGACGTCCGCCGTGACGTCCACCGTCGTCCGGTTGTTCGGATGCAACGGCGAATAGGATACCTGCTGGATCCAAGGTGGCGGGTTCCAGTAGAAGGTGTGAAGGGTCGAGTTGCCCTTTTGGTGGGGCCAGTCGTACGCGTCGATGTAGACCCTCAACGTGACGTTCTCGGTGGGTCTTGGATAGGGCAATATGCCCATGTAGCGTCCGGAGGTGACATTGTCGACCACGGGCGACATCCTCACCTGGAACCAGTTCGTCCCGTCCCTGGAGTCGTTGATGTGGACCTCCCGGATGAAGTGGTCGTCGGTCACGTTGGCGTACACCAACAGGTCGGAGGTGTCGTTCCAGAGCCCGCTGGGCAATGAGTGACCGGTGACGTTGGGCCCGATCGAATCGATGGGGTAGCTGTACATCTGGCTCGTTTTGGTGTTGTTCGCGGCGTCGGTCATGTTGAACCTGTAGTAGACGGTCGACGTGCTGTTGCCCATGGCCGGGACCGTGGCCCAGTGTCCGGTCTCGGAGACGGTCCATCTCGCGTGATAGAATATGTTGTCGTCGTACTGGTAATCGCGGTATGTGATGTCCCATCGCGTGTAGTTCTTGGTCGGGTATGAGGCATCCAGCTTGACCTCGTTCCCCGGGGTGATGGAGTACTGGTAGTAGAGGGTGTCCCACGTGCCGGTGTCGCTGTCGTAGCCCCTTATGGAGACGTAGAGGGTGTTGGAATCGGAGCTGTAGCAGTAGACGTACAGGTGCTCCAGCCTCCCATAGAGCATGTACGTCTTGGTGAGGGTCGTGCCCCACGAGTAACCGCTGGAGGGGTTGCGTTCGTGGTAGATGGCCTTTCCCGACCTCTCGGTGGTCGAGAGGTTGGTCCAGTTGGTCTTGTCGGTGCCGTACTGGAACGTCACGTTCACTAGCGGGTTCTTGTCCTTGACTATGCCAACCACGTCGACCGTTTCATCGGGACCCACGTAGAGCTGGTCCTTGCCATGGGACGCGAGGTCGGGGAATATCTCATCTATCTCATATCTGATGCTGGTGGTGTTGTTCTGACCGCCCTCAGTGTCGTTGGCGTACCACATGAAATGGGCGTAGTCGCTCCCCTTGATGGCGGGGATCTCCACGGAGTAGTTGTCACCGGTGCCCCGGGTGGTGTTGAGGGTGGTCCACGCCACTCCCTTGGCGGAGTACCTCACCCAGACCTTGGAGACGTTGTCGGAGTCGTATACCGTGGCGGAGACGTTCACCTTCGTCCTGTTGTTTACATAGTAGGGGGTGTACGACACGTTGGATATCCATGGTGGCGGGTTCCACGTGAGGTTGTAGGTCGAGGAGTTCACATGGTTGCCGCCCTCATCGTAGGCCTCGATCCTGTAGTAGACCGTCTGGTTCTTGTTGATGTAGGGAGGTGGCAGCGGGCCCTTCATCTCCCTCACCGTGTCAATGCCGGAGGACTTTTCCATCTCTGACCAGTACCATTTGGTCTCGTCGAGGGACCAGTTGATGTAGCACATGCCCACCCGCCTGTTGTCCGTCAGGTTCGCGTAGATCGTGATCGGATTCGTCGACCTGATGGTGGTGCTGAAGGTGGAAACGTCCTTGAACACCGGGGCCTTCTGGTCGATGAGGTACTCGTAGACGATGGCCCCGGAGTTGTTGGATGGGTCGGTGGCGTTGAAGCGGACGTACACCTTGTTCTTGGCACCCGATGCGGGGATGTCGAAGAAGAGGGGTTCGTTCGTCTTGTAGGTGGTGTTATAGTAAATCCAGTCGTTGTTATCATAGTCTAAATAGGAGATGTCCCACTTGGTATACGCCTTCGTCCCGTCCGTGATGTGCTTGTTGATCTTCGTCCCTGTGCCGGGGCTGTAGGAGTTCTGGTAGAACAACGTGTCCCAGGTCCCTGTGTTGTTGTTGTACGCCCGGATGGTGATCCTCAGGGTGTTCGAATCGGAGCTGTAGCAGTACACGTTGATGTAGGATAGGAGAGCTCCCTTGAGGTCGTAGGTCTTCTTCAACGTCGTGCCGTAAACGGTCCCGCTGCTGGGGTTCCTGTCGGTATAGGTCTTGAGCCCTTCGGTCTGCTTGGTTGATATGTTGGTCCAGGTCGAGTTGTCGAATCCGTACCTCGCCGAGACGTTCAAGGGAGAGGATTCATCGGAGATAGTCAGCAATACGTTGACAACGGTCGTTGGACCAGGGTAATCGGGTTTGTGGCTTATCGAGATGAACTTCGGATCGTTGGTGTCCGCCGCTGGGTCCACGCTACCGCCAGACGTGGCCCCCTCCTTGCCCATCGACTCGATACCCTCCTCCGCGTCGGGTGCGATGGTCATGAGGGGCGTGAGGGCCGCTGCGATGATCAGGATTAGGATGGACCATCCTCTGATACTCCCTCGTATCATCTGAACCTCCCCCGAGAGTTTAATCTCTAGACAACTAACAGGCTCAACTAATATATAGTTTACCAGATGCACCTTGACAGTGGCTGGGCCGGTCCACCTCAGATAATCAACGACTCCGGGGCCACCCTGCGCCCCTCGACACCCAGGTCGGACACGTCCATCCGCCTGCCGTCGAACAGCTCCGCGGCACGCCGCCCCAGGTGGGCCGCTGCCGCCACCCTGCCGATGGCGTCGGACTTCATGATGCCCGAGCCGCTGGCCCCCGCCACCACCGTGATGTTCGAAGTGCGGAATATGAAGGGATTGCCGTCCAGGGTGTTGCAATGGTACTGACCGGCCCAGCTCACCCTGACGCTGGAGCCGCGCAGGCCGGGCAGGTAGCCCTCCACCACGGGACGCATCTGGTCCCGGAGGAAGACCTTCTCGGGCCGCGGGTCCTCGTCCAGCCCCAGCGGTCGGCCCAAGTGGTCGGCGCAGCCCGCCAACAGCATGCCCTGGGACCGGACCGGCTTGAGGTAGACCCCGGCGGAGGGCAGCACCACCACGGGGAGCTGGCCGTCCGGGAACCCGTTGTTCGCGTGGAGGGCGGAGACGCCGTTCCCCACCAGTCCGAAGACCTGGCGCGTGACCGGCTTCACGTGGCTGTCGATGCCGATGGGGTCCAGCAGCGATGGGGTCCAGGCACCGGCGGCGACCAGGACCTCCTTGGCGCGCCTGCGGCCGGTCGGCCCCTCCACCGCGGTGACCCTGGCCTCCTCCCAGACCCTCGGACCACCACCCTCGACGGACCCGAGGACCAGACGGTCCACGGGATATCCGTACTCGACCTCCCCTTCCAGGGCCCGGTACTCACCCTCGTACCATCGGGCGAGACGCGTTGGCGACAGCGTGCCCGAGTTGCCCGCCAGCACCGCGCCCGCCACGGGCTCCAGGGGACCGAGGCCGATGGGGGGTTCCGGGTCCATCACCAGGTTGCCCCCCATCCTCGACCCCACCTCGTCCCGGTCGTGGACCTCCAGGAGCGAACCCTGGCCCTCCAGTTCCTCGAGGGCGGGTCGCAGCTCCCTGAGGCGGTCCTCCCCCATGAGCCAGTAGTACCCGTATCGCTTGAGGCCGAGGTTGTGGCCCAGGTCACCCTGGACGTGGTCGAACAGGGCGATGGTGGAGGCCGCCAGGTCCCTGTTCGTGGAGGAGGAGAACAGGTCGCGGAACAGGGCCACGGACCTCCGGGTGTTCCCCTGGGCGGGCCGGGGGTTGCGGTCCAGCAGCAGCACGCGCCGGTCGGGGTCCTCCCGCTTCAGGTGGTAGGCGGTGGCGCAGCCCAGCACACCCGCTCCCAGGACCAGGGTGTCCCACTCCACATCATCCATCGGGCCGCCAACGGACTCGGGTGTATATCAAGCCGTCGCCGATGGGCTGGTGGCGCTTCCCTTATAGGGAGGGTCCGCCCTTCGGCCGTCGTGGACATCCCGGACTTCGACATCGCGGTCTTCGACATGGACGGCACGCTGTACTCGACGGACGGCAGCGTGGTCCCCGCGGTGATCGACACCTTCCGCGAGTTCGGCCTGCCGGAACCCCCCGTGGGCGAGATCGAGGACCTGATAGGGCGGCCCGACACCTACTACCACGACTGGGTCAGGGAGCGGGGAGGCGACCGGGGCGAGGAGCTGGTGCAGGCCGTCGACGCCCGCGAGAGGGAGCTGGTGGGGCAGCAGGGCGCGCTGTACCCCCGCGCCAAGGAGATGCTGGTCGAGCTGCGGAGGCTGGGCGTGAGGACCGCCCTCCTGACCAACGCGGGACGCGGTTACTGCACGATGGTGCTCCACACCTTCGACATGGGGGACCTTTTCGACGCCGTCAGCTGGTTCGACGGCTACGGCGACGGCACCAAGACCGCTCGCCTTGGAAAGCTCATCGAGGACCTGGGCGGGGGCACCGCCGTGATGGTGGGGGACAGGTTCTACGACTTCGAGGCGGCCCGGGACGTGGGCTGCACGTCCATCGGCGTCTCCCACGGCTTCGGCAACGAGGAGCTGGAGACGGCGGACATCGTGGTCAAGGGCCTGTGGAGCATGGTCGAGCTCAAGCTGCGCGCGACGGCCCGCAGGCTCGAGGGCGTCGACGGTTGATATCGGACCGCGCGTTCACGCCTCGGGGGCGGGCCTCACCCTGGACATCACCCTGTGATAGGCCCAGCCAGGCCTCCACCAGCCCTTCTGGTAGGCCCAGTACAGCAGTGCGGCGCCGATGGCGACGACCAGCAGCAACAGGCCGACACCCCATCCACCCGAGGCGGCGAGGACCGACGTGTGGATGGTGTGCTGGTGGGACGCCAGCACCATGTGGCCCGCAGAGGCGTTCTCCACCAGCAACCTGGGGTGGTCCACCAGGGTCCTGAAGGTGTACTCGCCATCCTCCAGGTCGAACCTGACGATGGCCTCGGTGGTGTTCCCCGCCGGGACGTCCACCAGGGTGGACCAGGTGCCCACCAGGGAGCCGTCCCGGTACACCTCCACCGTCACGGTGGTGTTGTTGGCAGGCGTCCATGTGGGGTTGTTCAGGAATACGCTGACGGACATGCCGCCAGAGGCGTCTCCTGCATATACGATCCCATGCTCCTCCAGCCTGGCGCGCATGAACGGGGCCGCGAGGAGCATGTCCTCCAGGAGGGCCAGCTCGTCGCTGAGCCGCCCCGCGATGTCCTCGCGCCTGGTGATCTGCCGGGTCTGCTCGCCGTCGACCTCGTAGGTGAAGCTGGGCGTGCCCAGGGCCCCGTACCCGTAGTCCTTGGACGAGCCCTCCACGATGTACAGCACCTCGGAGGCCTGGCCGTACTCGACCCCGTGGGACTCGCTCATCTCCTTGAGGGTCCCGTACATGGCCGCGTCCGGGGATGGGTCGTGGGTCCAGCCCCAGGGGTGCACCAGGCGGACGATGCCGGTGTGCATCGTGATGTACAGGTCCAGGTCCTTGGTTGCCATGAACGCGACGTTGGCGGCCACCTCCGGCTCCACGGCCGGCGCGTCGCCGTGGCTGCCGCCCGGGGAGAACTGGAAGGGGTAGTGGCGGTTGAGGTCGATGCCGTTGACGTTGTACCGCGTGTCCCTGGCGTTGCCGTCGGGGTTGAGCATCGGGGTCACCCAGACGATGGTCTCGCGCAGGATCTGCTGGACCACGGGGTCGTCGGTGTCCTCCAGCAACCTGTGGATGAGCAGGATGCACAGCTCGCCGCCCAGGTACTCGTTGCCGTGGTGCTCCCCGTCGATGTAGACGCGGGCCTTGTCCTTGGCCGGGAACGAGGGGTCGGTGATGCGCATCGTCCACAGCTCGCGGCCCTGGACGCTGGTCCCGATGGACGTCATGGATACGTAGTGGGGATGGTCCGCCGCCAGCTGCTCCAGCTCCGTGGTCAGGTCGGCGTGGTGGTGGTACACGTGGTCGTCGAACCACCGGTCGGGCCTGTCTATGTCGGGCCCGGGAAGGGCCGTGGCGAGGGAGGGGAGGAGCAGCAGGGCCACTACCAATGCGGCCATTGTCGCCCTGTATCGCCTGGTGATGCACATTCCTCCCGGAACCGTGTGACGGCCGGATGCACGCGCTGACGGATAATAACTGTTCCGAATTCCGACGGTTCGATTTATCCGCTACTCCTGTACACTGGCACACCTCACGCAACGTTCCGGACCGGCTACATGTAATTGACAACTATTAATAGGGAGGTGGGTCTGTAGTTATCGGGATACCCATGGTCATGGCTCGAAGACCTGTCCAAATCCTCGCCCTGTTCGTTGTCATCATGATGTTGTGGTCGCCCATCCTGCCGGCCCTCAGCGGTGACACCCCCGAAGGCGATGACCCCAAGCCCACCTCCACCAGCCCCCCCACCACCGGCGGCTCCCTGATATCGTCGGAGGACGACGCCATTCCCATGTACACCATCGTGGAGGGACCCGACGACGCCTCCTCCTTCGGGACCGCCGTCGCGAACCTCGAGGACGTGGACGGGGACGGCATCGACGACATTCTGATCGGAGCTGGATGGGACATGTGGCTCGAGAAGGGCGGGTCGAGCGGCGATCGCATCTGGCCGTACTGGTCCCAGTCCATGCTCCTGCCCGGCAGGGCCGACAGGGACTACCAGACCACCCAGCTGGAGGTGGTGGCCAACCAGTCCTCCTCGTGGTCCTACCCCTCCCAGAGGTGGCTCGGCGACGTCAACGGCGACGGCCACACCGACATGATCAGCTCCTTCAACGACTACATCGACTATGACGAGAACGGCGAGATCGCCCCCGGGCAGAAGTACGGCGATGCCCTGGAGGTCCGCTACGGCACCGAGGACGGGCTCCCCCTCGAACCCGACCTTTACCTCAACGTGAGGAACCCCGAGATACCCGAGTCCGCCTGGGTCTCGATCCAGTTCGGCGGGGTCGGCGACGTCAACGGCGATGGCTTCAACGACGTGTTCGTCTACCGCCAGGCGGTATACGTCTACAACGATCCCCCGCCGGGGGAGCCAGGTGGACGCGGCGACGGCAGCGGCAGCGGCAGCGACCCGGACGACCCCCCGAGGCCCGACCCGGAGCCCAAGGAGACCTACATCCCACCGGACTTCCAGCTGTTCTACGGTTCCGAAGATGGCCTTCCCATCAACTACTCCTGGAACGGCACTCCCGAGATCAGTGAGAGGTGGTACTACCTGCAGGCCGTGAACCACGGTGACGTGAACGGCGATGGCCACTCGGACATCATCCTGTCCAGCTCGACGGCGCCCCACGTCAGCGTCTACCACGGCTCCGACGACGGCATCTCCCTCGAGCCCGACACCGCGCTGACCTTCAACACCCAGTACTCCTACGGCTGGAAGCTCCACGCCCCCGTGGACCTGGACGGCGACGAGTACGACGACGCCGTCGTCACCTTCGGGGACACCGAGGGCCTGACCGACTACGTCCAGTACATCTATCCGATGCACGGGTCCGACCTGGGCCTGCCCGAGAGGCTCAGCACCAACTTCAAGCTCTCCAGCCACGAGGACGCCCGCGTCGTGATGACCGACATCAACGGCGATGGCCTGGACGACGTGTTCATCAGCAAGCTGGAGCCGCTGCGGGTCGAGAACAAGGTGGCGGTCCTGCTCCAGGTGCACTTCAACTCGGGCGAGGACTTCCCCCTGGAGCCCTCCTGGCGCCACCGCATCGCTTCGATGGACGGCATCACCTACAGCGGCGGTTCCGACGGCGGCGACTTCGATGGCGACGGCTACGGCGACGCCGTCGTCGGCGTGCCCGGGACGACGGTGTGGCGGAACGACGGGACCTACGAGAACCTGAACGGCCACGTCATCATCGTCAACGGCGGCGGCATCATGGACCTGCTCCGTCCCCTCACCCTGCGCGAGGGACCCATCCTCTACGCCGGCTACAAGTCCTACGACTTCCGCGTCAACGGCAACCCCACCGGCCTCTCGGTGCTGCCGGACCAGATCCGGCTGACCCTGGACCCCGGCGGGGCCAACGTGGTGCTGGAGGCGGGCCTCCTGGCCGGTGGCTCGTACATCGTGGTCGACTCGGACCCCGACGGCCTGGTGACCCTCACCTCCGACCTGACCGACATCGTCCGCGACACCATCAACAACACCATCTGGGTCCACTTCCGCGTGATGTTCAACTGGAACTGGCCCCACGAGGACCTGTCCGACGTGCTCGTGCAGTCCAGCCTGCAGAACGCGACCACACCCTACACCGCCCGGGACATCTTCTACGTGGAGAACGACCTGGACTTCATCGGCTACATCAACGCCACCGGCGAGTTCCAGGGCGACCTTCAGGAACTGGACTGGGTGCGCGCCGGCGAAACGGTGACGGTGTCCGGACCCATGGTGGTCTACGAGGGCACCGAGGACGTCTTCCCGCCCGACGGTGTGTGCGACGTGGTGCTGCAGGACAACGCTGGCCGGTTCTCCAAGATGGACCTGATGAGCGGCCAGAACGTCAGCATCGCCCTGGCCGTGGAGACGGCCACCGACGTCGACGAGAACCTCACCCTTACCCTGCAGGACCTGCCCGGACTGGCCACCCTGGTGTCCCAGCCCAGGTTCCGCCTGAGGGTCGACGCCGACCTCCCCGCCTTCACCAACATCGTGCCTGGCCCCGAGGACTGGCACAGCTCCTCCCAGGTGCTGGCCTCCGCCACCGCCGACGACTCGGCCACTGCGGGCGTGAAGGCCTCCACCCTGGAGTACGCGTACTCCACGGACGGGGGTGCCAGCTTCTCCGACTGGTCCCGGGTCGCCCTGGAGACCACCTCCGACGGTCCCACCGTGGACGGCCTGGTGGCCCTGACCATACCCGACGGCGAGGACAACTTCATCCGCTGGAGGGCGTGGGACCTGGTGGGCAACGGACCCGCCGTCTCTGTGGACCACCGCATCAAGGTGGACACCATCAACGTGACCTACACCCAGGCCTTCCCAGACCCCGACGTCTGGCAGAGGGTCCTCTCCATCGAGTGCGGCGTCACCATCCAGGACATGGACGGCGCGGGCATCGAGGCGGCCACCATCCAGTACAGGGTCTCGAACCAGAACCTGTCCGGGTACGGTGACTGGATCAACTGGGACCCGGGCATTATGACCGATGCCGAGACCATCTCCGTGAGCCAGCTCATCGAGATGGGCAACACGCCTTTCAACTACCTCCAGTGGCGTGCCAAGGACATCGCGGGCAACGGCTACACCACCTCCCCCCACTACCGGGTCAAGGTGGACACCCTCCCCATCCACTTCTGGGACTTCGCCCCCACCGATGGCCCCTTCGGCCAGTCGACCATCATGGTCTACCTCAACGTCTCCGACGGGGACCTGGGGAGCGGCGTGGACATGAGGAGCATCGAGTACCGCATCCAGAACTGGACCGGTGCGTGGTCCGAGTGGGAGTGGGCCGGCATGGACGGGTCCCGACCCTTCGACCGGTTCGGAAAGGAGATCGCCTTCTCCGACGGGGCGAACATGGTCCAGTTCCGCGGCTGGGACGTCGCCGGCAACGGACCCGGCGAGTCCGACGCCTTCGGGCTCGTGGTGGACACCACCGGCCCCGAGTTCAGCGCCATCACCCCGGGCCCCGACGAGAAGCAGCCGGACGCCGAGGTCACCGTCGGCATCACCATCAGCGATGTCGTCGTGGGGCTCAACGCCACCACCGCCGAGTACCGGTTCGCCACCGACGGGGACCTGACCGACGAGTGGCACTCCGCCCCCGCCGTGGCCAACCCGGAGGGCGGCTACGACGTCCTGGTGTCCATCACCCTCGCCCCCGGCGTGGACAACGTGGTCCAGTTCAGGGCCACCGACCTCCTGGGCAACAAGGCGGTATCCACCGAGGCGTCCGTCTGGGTCAACCGCGCACCCTCGGCGGCCATCACGTCGCCGGTCAGCGACGAGCGGTACGTGGAGAGGGACGTCGTGGTCCTCAACGCCACGGGCAGCTCGGACGCCGACGGGGACGCCCTCAACTACACCTGGTACATGGGGGGCTCCGACGTCCCCCTGGGCTGGGGCAAGGTCGTGGTGACCACCCTGGTGGCCGGCGACTACAACGTGACCCTCGTGGTCCGTGACGACGTGGGCGCCGAGGACAACTCCTCGGTGCGGGTCTCGGTGGAGGAGTACGTGCCTCCCGACAACCAGATCGCATCCACCTCCTGGTGGCTGCTGCTGGTCCTCCTCGCGGTCATCGTCGTCGGCGTGGCCATCTACTACAAGCGCCGTCAGGACATGATGGCGGATGAATGGGAGGAGGTCGAATAGGCCCCCAGAGGAACGGATACCACACCCTCCATCCACCATATAAAACCGAAAGGGTAAAGGCCCACCACCACCTGCGAGTCGGTATGAGCCACGCTGAGGACCTCCCCCTAACTGTTCCAGGTAGGGCGCACCTACTTCCCCTGCTGGTCCTCCTCGGCCTCGCGATCCTCGGGACCGTGGCCGTCGCGGGGGTGGTGATCGACCAGGACACCACCATCGACGGAGTGGTGGACTGGACCGACGAGGACCACACCATCATCGCCAACGTGACGGTGGCCGACGGCGGCCTCCTGAACATATCGGACATCACCATCACCTTCATCTCGGCCACGGACGCGCCCATCGGCCTCGTGGTCGAGGTGGGCGGCACCCTGATGATGGATGGTGTCACCTGCCAGGCCAGGGACGACCCGTACATCATCACGTCCGCGGGCGACCTGGACATCACCTCCAGCTCCTTCTCCGGCCTCATGAGCAGCAACATCGAGCTCGGCATCACCGCCTCCATCGGCGGCATCCTCACCGAGGGAGGCGCCGTGACCATGGTGGACGTCACCATCGAGGCCGACGGCGTGGGCATGACCCTCCTGGACACCGAGTTCCACATGGAGGGGCTCACCGTGTCCGGTGGCCAGTTCGGCATCCTCATGAAGGGCTCAAGGGGCAGCATCGTCGACGCCTCCCTGTCGGACCTGGCCATGGGCATCGCCGCCCAGGATTCCGTGATGGAGATCATCGGCATGACCGCGGGGGACCTCAACTGGACGATGTGGGCGAGCGGTTCCGAGGTGACCATCTCCGGCCTGGAGTCGGCGTCCCTCGGGGACCACCTCACCTTCGAGAACTGCACCACCGCCGTCACCAACTCCGAGTTCATCGGCGGCGAGCTGGGCGCGGTCGCCCTCCTGGGCTTCATGGAGGTCAGGAACTGCCACTTCAAGGACCTGTCCTCCGGCGTCGAGCTCCTCTACGCCGAGGGTTACGTGGAGGACGTGGTGGTCGACGACCCGTACGACGTGGGCATCGTCCTCAACTTCGTGGGCCACTCCACGGACACGCCCCGCTTCAGGTTCGACAACGTGACGGTGCGCCGGGGCACCGAGGCGGCCATCGAGATCGAGGGCTCGGGCCCCATCGAGCTTTCCAACGTCACCATCGAGGGCTGTGGCGACGGCTTCGACATCAACACCGCCACCGTGACCCTGCGCGACGTCATCATCACCGGTGCCACCCAGTGCAGGCCCGTGGGCTGCAGCTACAAGGCCACCGGCACCGGGGTCTACATCGAGTCGTCCACCGTCCACCTGCACAACGTCTCCATCGACGGCAGCAACGGACCCGGGCTCACCGCCTGGTTCAGCGAGGTCGACGCCCACGAATCGGCGTTCCTCGACGGCAACGCCTCGGGCATCATGCTGATCTACACCTTGGTCACCCTCGACGGGTGCGAGGTGAGCGGCAACGCCCAGTGGGGGGTCGAGTCCCTGGGCTACGACCTCGACGTGGACTCGATGGACGCCACCTGGGGCAACACCCTTGCCGACGTCAGGATGAACATCACCGTGAACGCGAGGGTCTACGACCAGAACGGCAAGTGGCTCTCCCACGCAAACGTCACCGCCAGCAGCGGGGATATCTCGGTGGGCCCCTACACCACTGGCTTCGAGGGGGTCGCCCCCACCTTCGAGCTCCCCCTCAACGAGTGGACCGACGGCGCGGCCGACCACGACTTCAACCCCTGGACCTTCCTCGTCGAGTACTCGGACTTCTCCAACAGCACCCAGGTGGACCTGGTGCTGGGCGTTGGCCAGATATCCCTATACGTGGAGGTTCCACGGGCGGACCTGAAGGTGATCGGCATCAAGGTGAGCGAGTTCACCCCACCCAACGAGGAGATCCTCATAGGTGCAGTCGTCATCAATCAGGGCAACTATACCGTCGAATCCGCCATTCTCACCTTCTACTACAGGGACGAGAACGGCTTCCAGCGGGTCATCGGCGAGACCGTTATCGGACCGCTCGAGCCCGGATTGCCCGAGGACGAGAGCGTCCCCTGGACCCCCACTACAAAGGGCAATTATTACATCATCGCCTACGTCGACGTGGACGACGACGTGGACGAGGAGAACGAGAACAACAACAACATGGAGCGGGAGATCGAGGTGACCGACGAGGCCGACGGCGGCCTGCCCGGACCCGGGGCCCTCCTCGCCCTGGCAGCCTTCGCCCTGGGCGCGCTGCTGCTCTCGTCTTCAATGGGTCGCCGGCGCGAGTAGGACGAAGTCAGCCCTCGCGCTCAGCCCGCCTGGCCTTGAGGGCCTTCTTCAGGTCCTCGATCATCTCGACGGGGGCGGGGTCCATCTCCCTGAGGAACGCCAGGTATAGCGAGGTGTAGTCCCCCACGTACATCGTGCTGAGCATGCGGGCCAGCGCCCCCTCGCCCTGGGCCCGCACCTCGCAGGTTATACGGGCGCTGCGGAAGGCGATGGCCTGGGTCAGCTCCACCCGGTCGGCCACCTCCTGGGGCTCCTCGGCGTCCCGGAGCAGCACCACCGAGAACAGGTCCTGGTTGCCCGACCCCCCCCAGGCTGGCGTGTCGTTGTGGTTGCACTCGGGGAAGACGTCGTCCCGGGCCAGCATCTTGGGGTTCTCGTTCAGCTGGGTGCGCCATCGACGGGCGGCCGCTGACAGGATGCCCTGGCCGTACACCACGGGTATCGTGCCGTGGAGCGAGTGGGCCAGCTGCTTGGCGGGATTGGCGTCGGTGGGCGTCTCGGGGGCCAGCTGCTTCTGCAGGGCCGTGAGCACCGTGTGGGCCTCCCGCAGCTCGTCGGTGGCGTAGGCGAGGCCCACGGCCTCCATCCCCACCAGCAGCGGGACCAGCAGGTAGGCCGTCGCGGCCCGGGGAACGGGCAGGTCGCCTGGTATGACCACCAGCGACGCGCCCCGCTGGCGTGCCCTGGCCTCCAGCTCGCCACCGGAGGTGATGGCGACGGTGGAGCACCCTCGCATGATGGCGTCCTCGAAGCAGGCCAGCGTCTCCTCGGTGTTGCCCGAGTAGCTCTCGACGAACACCAGGGTCTTGTTGTTGCAGTATCGGGGCAGACGGTAGTCGTTCACCACGGCCACGGGCACGTCGAGGCGGTCGAAGGCCCAGTCCCGCAGGATCTGGCCCGAGATGCCGGAGCCACCCATCCCTGCGACCACGACGTGGCGCGGGTCCAACGAGGGCCATTCGACGCCCTCGGAGAGGACGGCGGCGTGGCGCAGCTGGTCGGGGAAGGCTCCCACGGTGTCCAGCATGCCGCTCCTGTCCAGCGCCCTCATCCGCTCCACGTCGTTCAGCACGGTATCACCCCTCCTCCCCCTCGAGCAAGCGCTTGATGAGGAGGGCGTCCTGTTCGAGTAAGGGGCTCTCGCATATTAAATGCACGTCACACTCCAAGGACCGGAGGACCGGGGCCAGGAGGCGGAAGTCAGGGTCCCAGGCGCTCACGGGCAGGTGGCGTATCTCCCCCTTGGGACCGTACTCGATGCTCTGGAAGTGGCAGTAGAGCTGGCAGTCGGAGACGTCAAGGGCCCACCCGACCAGGCTCCGGAAGTCCTCCTCCGTCCGGAGCGAGCCGCCAGTACGGGCCTGGACGTGGGAGAAGTCCACCACGGGGATGACGATGTCCACCTGGTCGGCCACTGACCCGATCTCCTCCAGCGTCCCCCAGGCGGAGGGTCGCCCCGTGGTCTCGAGGCCCACCTTCACCCCGATGATGCCCTCCTCCTCCATCCGCGTCCGGACCCGGAGGATGCGCTCCACCACGCCGTCGGTGGCCTCGGGGCTGCCGAGGCCCGCGTAGGTGCCACCGTGGACGGCGAAGAAGGAGGCCCCCAGCCACTGGCACCGGCGGGCCGTCTCCACTATGTGGTCCACGCTGCTGTCGCGCACCTCCTCCCTCTGGGAGTTGAGGGAGACGTAGTAGGGCGCGTGGGCGGACAGGGCGATCCCCCGCTCCTCGGCCTTGGCCCCCACCTTCCTGGTGGTCTCCTCGCTGGCGCGGGCGCCCCGGACGTAGTTGACCTCCAGGGCGCTCAGGCCCAGGTCGGCCACGATGTCCACCGCCTCCAGGGTGCTCCGGGCCTGGGTGGTGGAGCCCGATGGTCCTATCCTTATCATGGACCCGGAGCATGGTCTAGGGGTCTATAAGATTTGCCGGTTACCACGACTTGAGAACCGGGGGGATACCTAGATAACCCGCCCGTCGAAATCATCGTCGGGTCCGTACGTGGCAGGCAAATACCTGGTCATCGGCGCGACCGGTGCCCTGGGTTCCGCCCTCGTCCGCAGGCTGGCCGACGAGGACCTCAGGGTGATGGTCCGCGACGAGGAGGCCTTCAAGGAGCAGTTCGGCGACATCGAGGCCGATATCCACGAGGGCGACCTGTCCAACGTGGAGGACATCGACCGCGCCATCGACGACGTGGAGACCGTCTTCCACTGCGCCTGCGTCCCCTACTTCGACTGGGGCGACCTGGTGGGACACACCCGACGGCTGATCACCGCGGCAGAGGAGGAGGAGAAGGTGGTCGACATCGTCTTCCCGGGAAACGTCCTGGTCTACGGCGACGTGGAGGGCGCCACCGTCAAGGAGGACCAGCCCCACAGGCCAGGCACCAGGAAGGGGACCATCAGGGAGAACCTGGAGCGGCAGCTGCGCGAGGCGAACACCCGCGGCGAGTGCCGCACCACCGTGGCCCGCTTCCCGGACCTCTACGGCCCCTGCGTTGAGAGCATCTGCCAGATGCGCATCTTCCCCCAGGTGGTCAAGGACGACATGGTCGGATGGCCAGGGGACCTGGACGCCGAACGCGAGTTCATCTTCGTGGACGACGCGGCGGAGGCGATGGTCAAGCTGGCGAAGAGCAGGACGGCCTGGGGGAGGGCGTGGCACGTGCCGGGACCCGAGACCACCACCGCCCGCAAGTTCATCGAGAACGCCTTCTTCGCCGCCGGACAAGAGCCCCAGGTCAGGTCGGTGGGCTGGGCCTCCATGGCCGTGGGAGGCATCGTCAAGCGGGACACCAAGGAGGAGATGGAGCTCTACTACCTCTTCGAGAGGCCCCCCATCCTCGACGGCTCTCGCTGGAAGCAGTCCTTCGGCCCCCATCCGTCCACGCCCTACGAGAAGGGCATCCGGCGCACGGTGGAGTGGTGGAAGGCCCGGGAAGGGGTCGACTAGGCACCTGGTGGCCCGAACCCTAACGTATTTAATCGAGGGGCATCATCCGAACCCCATGAGCCCCTGGGCCCGACCGATGGCAGCCCGCCCCATGCTGGCAGCACTGATGGTGACGATCCTCCTGGTCCAGCTACCATCGGTCCTGGCGTTCGGGGTACCTGGTGTCGAAGGCAGCACGCTGCCTGGCCCAACGGTCGATGAGCCCATCATAACCGTTGGCGGGGGCTTCCTCGAGAACGGTGGCCAGGTCCCGGACCCCAATGTCCTCTTCTACTCCTGGACCCCCGAGGGTGGCGTCGCCATCACGGACCGTGGTGCCCTCGTGACCATCGTCGATGACGACCAAGGGTGCAATGTCCTCTTGTCATTCCAGGGAACTGAAGGTACGGGACCCATCGGAAGGGATCCTTTACCAGGCAAGACCAATTACCTGCTCGGCCGTGACCCCAGCGGTTGGGCCAGCGGTCTGACCACCTTCCAAGAGGTCCTCTTCGAGGGGCTCTATCCCGGCATCGACCTGGTCTACAGGCTGAGCGAGGGGCGCTTGAAGTACGATCTGGTGCTGCATCCCGGAGCGGACGCGTCATCCATCCGAGTGGCCGTCTCCGGCCACCAGGCCATGACCATCGATGCCGGGGGGGACCTGGTGATCGGTACCCCCGTCGGCACCGTTCGGGATTCAGGGCTCATCGCATTCTACGCCGACGCGCCCGACGAGACCGTCCAGTCCTCCTTCCGGCTCCTGGGTGACGACGCCTACGGATTCTCCCTGGGCGAGTTCGACAGGGAACGCACCGTCGTGATCGATCCCCTGGTCTACTCCACCTACGTTGGCGGTACCGGCCACGCGCTGGCCGTTCCATGGGCCGGTGTGGCCCTCGACAGTCAGGACCGACCCGTCGTGGCGGGCTACACCAACAGCACTTTCTTCCCGACCACGCCAGGCAGCTACGACAGGAGCCCCGGCGGCGGTGAGAGCGACATTTTCGTGTTCCGCCTGTCAGCAGAGGGTACCGAGCTGGAGTGGTCCACCTATGTGGGAGGGAACGGCGCGGACTACCCCTACGACATCGTCCTCGACCGCTGGGACCGACCGGTGATAGTGGGGCGTACGAACTCGACGGACTTCCCAACGAAGGCGTCCGCCTACAGACCGACCCACACAGGGCCGGACCAGGAGGGGTTCATCCTCAAGTTGAACCCCGATGGTGGGAGCCTCTACGCCTCGACCTATCTGGGAGGCAACGACACCGACGAGTTGGTGGCGGTTGCCCTGTGGCGTGGAGAGGGTGTCTACGTCGCAGGCAACACCAAGTCCTTGGACCTTCCCACGACCCCGAACGCACCCTTCGAGAACCACACTGGGGGCACGTTCGATGCGTTCGTAGCAGTGATGGACCCCCTGATGACCGGCCTCGTCGACATGACCTACCTGGGTGGGACCCGCTGGGACATGGCAGCGGATATAACGGTGGACGACCTGTACAATGTGTACATCAGCGGCGAGACGGGCTCCCCGGACTTCCCTGCCACCAATGGCACCTACCAGGACTTCCTGATGGGTGGCCAGGACGCCTTCGTGGTCAAGTTGAATCCCGGGATGGACAACATCACGTGGTGCACCCTCCTGGGAGGGTTCGCAGACGAGATAGCCGAGTACGTCCACGTGGCGGACAACGGCTCCGTGACCATCGCGGGCTACACCGATTCCCCCAACCTGCCCACCACCAACAACTCCTTCCAGCCCGTGATGGAGGGGTCGGCCGAGGTCTTCGTCACCCGCTTCCTCCCCAACGGCTCGGGATTGGAGTACTCCACCTTCATGGGCGGGATGGAATGGGACCAGTGCGACGGCATGGCCGTCGACGACGCGGGTCGGGTCCACCTGACGGGCAGGACCCAGTCGGACGCGGACGACAACTTCCCCACCATGAGGGGCGCTTTCCAGGAGGACCGGGCCGGCGACTGGGACGCCTACATCATCAAGCTGGAGGCCGACGGAGGGTCCGCGCTGTACGCCTCCTACCTGGGCGGCACCGGCGAGGACGCCGGCACCGGGCTGGCCCTGAACGCCACCGGCGACGCCGTCATCGTGGGCGGGACGGACTCCCCCGCCTTCCCCACGACGGCGGGCGTCCACCAGACCTCGAGGAGCGGCGCCGTGGACGTCTTCGTGACCAAGATGGACCTGTTCCTGGACAAGGAACCCCCCGTGGCCGTGCCCGGCACCGACATGATCATCGACCAGTGGGACACCGTCACCTTCAACGGCAGCGGGTCCACCGACAACGTGGGCGTGGTCAACTGGACCTGGTCCTTCCCGTACAACGGGTCGGAGTTCGTCGCCTACGGCCCCGTGATGGTGTTCACCTTCGACCTGGCGGGCAAGTACTACGTGAACCTGACGGTCCGCGACGCCGTGGGCCTGACGGGCCGGCGCTGGGTATCGGTGTACGCTCGGGACCTGGAGGACCCCGTCGCCATCGCCCCCGAGGACATGGTGGGCCAGCAGCACTGGACCGTGACCCTCGACGGCGGGGCTTCCCACGACAACATGGGCATCGGGTCGTACTTCTGGACCTTCGTGTACAACGGGACGGACCAGAACCTTTCCGGGGAGAAGGTCTCCTTCACCTTCCACGACGCGGGGGTGTACGACATCACCCTCACCGTGGTGGACACAACGGGCAACATCGCCACGGACACCGTGACCGTGACCATCCGGGACATCACGGACCCTGTTGCCGACGCGGGTCCGGACCTGGTGGTGGGCCAGCGGGAGATCGCGACCTTCGACGCCACCAACTCGTCGGACAACGTGGGCATCGTCAACGTGACCTGGCAGCTGGTGTACGCGGGCGCTCCCATCTCGCTTTACGGCAACATCACCACCTTCTCCTTCGACCGGGCGGGCATCTACGATGTCATCCTGATGGTCGAGGACGCCATGGCCAACCGGGGCTTCGACCGGCTCCGGGTGACCGTCAAGGACACCACGCCACCCGTGGCCGTGGCCGGGTCGGACAAGGAGATAGACCAGGGGGACATCGTCAACCTGGACTCCAGCAGTTCCTCCGACGACGTGGGCATCACCACATGGACCTGGACCATCACCTTCATGGGGAACTCCACCACGTTCTCGGGACAGAAGAACTCCGTCACCTTCGTCGCCGCCGGCCTGCACACCGTCCTCCTCAACGTCTCCGACGCCGCCGGCAACTGGGACACCGACTCCTTCAACGTCGCCGTCCGCGACATACAGCCGCCCGTGGCCGAGGCGGGGGAGAACGTGATGGTCGAGATGGGGCAGCCCGTGGCCTTCAACGGTACGGCATCGAAGGACAACGCGGGCATCATCTCCTACACATGGACCTTCAAGGAGGCGGGCGAGGACGTGACCCTCACGGGACCCGCCCCGAACCACACCTTCAGCAAGGTGGGGACCTACCTGGTCACCCTCACGGTCCTGGACGGCTCGGGCCTCATGGCCCAGGACCAGATGCAGGTCCACATCCTGGACAGCGAGGCCCCCGTGGCCGACGCGGGCATATCCGCCAGGGTCCTGCTGGGGGGCAGGGTCGTCTTCGACGGGGCCAACTCGACGGACAACGTCCTCATCGAGAGCTACGTCTGGACCTTCAACTACAACCTGGGCCTCGTGGAGCTCACCGGGGAGGACCCCTCCTTCGTGTTCGAGCTCAAGGGCACCTACGTGGTCACCCTGACCGTCACCGACCCCTCGGGCAACTCCCACTCCGACGAGACCACCGTCGTGGTGTACACCGACGACGAGATCGGTGACGGGGATGGCGGTGGAGCAGCAAGTGGTGGGATCTTCCTCTGGCTGCTCATCATCGTCGTGCTCGTCGTGGTCGTGGTGATCATCCTCGTCATGAGGACGAGGGGTGGCGGCGAGGACAAGGACATGGGATGGGCTCCCACCGAGGAGGAGCATAAGGAGAGGGAGACCAGTGGTCCTGGCGAGGGGGTCGCCGACGACGAGGAGGCGGGCGAAAGCGATGGGGATGACGGAGAGGGAGAGGAAGGCTAAGGTCAGGGACCTCCAGGTAGCGTACAAGAACGCCCATGATGAGGTCGCCCGGCTCTGCAAGATCGGCACCGATGCTCCCCGAGCCAAGTTCATTCTCAATGAGGCAGAGGACGCGTTCCACCGGCGGGAATACGACGAGGTGTACCGCCATATCGCCGAGGCTGTCCTGACGGCGAGGGGCTCGACCCAGACCTTCATCTCGATGTTCAGCGTCGAGATCATGGACCTCCTGGACGGGTTGAGGACCGACGGCATCGACGTCGGTGTCGCATGGCCCCGGCTCTCTGCTGCCAAGATGGAGCTGGAGAGGATGGCCTTCGGCCGGGCGGCACGCCTCCTCGTCAAGACCATCGAGTCCATCGTAGGGGTCTCTCCCCGCTTCCACGACGTTCTCATGGAGCTGGTGATGGCCCGTTACAACCTGACGCTGGCAGAGTCCTTCGGCCTCGACATGTCGTTGGCCAGGGAGAAGATGGACGAGGCCTTCCTGGCGCTGAGGGAGAAGGATTACGACGAGGCGCGCTGGTTGCAGTGGCAGACGAGAAAGGAGGTCAGGAGGGGCATCCGTGGATACGATTCCGTCTACCAACTCTACGCGACGGCGCGGGACGCCGTGGAGATGGGCGAGATGATGGGGGCAGAGGTCGCGGATGCCCGGGTCCTCCTCGACAGGGGGGCCGAGAGCATGGAGGCGACCGAGTTCCCGGAAGCACGGGCCTTCTTCGAAGGGGCCATGGACCTTGCGATTAATGCCGGCAAGGACATGGTGTGGGATCCGGACTGAGGACCCGTCCATCAATCGGAGCCACGGACCGCCCAGAGCATCCTCAGGGCCTGGACCGTCTCCGACACGTCATGGACCCTGACGATGTCCGCTCCGTGATCGGCGGCCACCACGGCCACGACCAACGAGCCGGCCACGCGGTCCTCCACCGGCCGCCCGGTGATCTCGCCAATGAACCGCTTCCGTGACGCCCCCACGAGCAGGGGTGCGCCCAGGTCCTTGAAGGTCCCCAGCCGACGTATGATGGTGAGGTTTTGCTCCACCGTCTTGCCGAAGCCGATGCCGGGGTCCAGGATGACCTGGTCCCGGTCAACACCGGCGGCCGCCACCGCGTCCAGCCGCTGGCGGAGGAACTCGCCTATCTCCTCCACCACACCCCCCGGGTACCTGGGGTCGTCCTGCATGTCCCTGGGCATGCCCAGCATGTGCATGAGCACCAGGGGGCAGCCCCGCTGGGCCACCAGGGGCGCCATGGCGGGGTCGAACCGGCAGGCGGACACGTCGTTCACCATCGAGGCGCCCGCGTCCAGGGCCCACTCGGCCACCCGGGCCTTGGTGGTGTCGATGGAGACGGGAACGCCCATGGCCACCACCGCCTCCAGCACGCCCTCGAGGCGGCCGATCTCCTCCTCGAGGCTTATGGGGTCCGAACCGGGTCGGGTGGACTCTGCGCCTATGTCGATGATGTCGGCGCCCTCGGCGACCATCCTGCGGGCGTGCTCGATGGCCACGTCCCCCGCGAACTGACCCCCGTCGGAGAAGCTGTCAGGGGTGACGTTGAGGATGCCCATCACGAAGGGCCGTTCGCCCAGCCTCGCGCCGTCGGGTGCCCTCAGGGAAACCATCGCTGGCGCATCGCGCTGCCCGCATTTGGCCTTTGCGCAGGGGGAGTCCCGGCTCATCGCAGCCTGCGGCTGGAGAAGTAGACCACCGTGGGCACGGCGATGGCCATGAGCACCACCAGGCCCTCGAAACCGGGGGTCGTCTCCTCCCCGATGACCTCGTAGTCCACGTCGGCGTTGCAGGTGTAGGTGGGGTCGTGCTCGACGCGGTAGCCCTGCCATCCGGGGAAGGCGGTGGCGTACCAGAGGGGCGACGCAACGAAGATGGTCAGCGGGGCCGCCTGCCAAAGGGCCTTGGGACCCACGTAGATGTCCTGGAGGGACTCGGACACCGCCCATGCGGCGGTGCAGAAGATGTCCAGGCTCAGGGCGGCCTGCCAGGCTACCAGGAGCCTGTCGGCGGGCTTGGCCTCGAGGGTGAGGGCCGTTGCATCCTGCCCCTCGCGTATCTTCGAGCCGTCGGCCTCGTCGATGAGGTCGTAGGTACCACGGTGACCGATGGTGAAGGCCCGCTCCTTGCCGTCGTTGACGCTCATGTGGATGTCCTCGTCCATCACCTCGGTGATGCCGCCGTCGACGGTGAAGGCGCCGTCCTCGGGCTTGATCATGATGCCGTTGACGAAGGGCACCACGTAGTGCACCGCGGCCAGCCCCATGTTCTCGGGGAGGGACTGGGGGTCGACCTCCTGGCCCCAGAGCCACAGCTTGGTGACCTGTCCGATGGTGTAGAAGGTCTCGGCGGTTATCTTGCCCGTCTCCTCGTCGATCTTGACGTCGTACTCGACCGTCAGCTCGCTGAACTTGGCGATGTACAGGGGGAAGGTTGCCGACAGGAGGAACGCCACGGGGTTGTTGGCGGCGATGATCTTGGCGTACAGGTTGGTGTACCTCTGGCCGAACCTGAAGTGACCCTCGCCCAGTTTCTCGACGGGTAGGGTCTCCACGACGGGTGCGTAGTTCTCGTCCTCCAGGGTGTTGCCCACACCGAAGGGGATGATGTAGTAGTAGTCCTCGTGGCCGGGGTCCGGCAGACCGTTCTGACCGGGCCCGGTGCCGTCGTAGGTGTCGTTGAACGCCATCAGGAAGGCCAGGACGGCCCCGATGAACACCTCGAAGCCCTCGGGGGTGTAGTAGTGCAGACCGAAGAGCTGGTAGGGCAGGGTCGAGACGTTGTCGTCCTTCTCGTAGGTGTTGAAGGCGATCAGGAAGGTGTCGACGGACTTGTACGAGGCGTAGGACATGGAGAAGGACATCTCGGCCCCGTCCTTCTCGATGAGGATCTCATCAGTGGTCCAGTACTCCTCCTTGAAGGTGTGTCCCAGGAGGTCCTTCGCGTCGTCGTCGGTGAAGGCGGCGGGGGGCACGGCGTTCACTGGGGACGCCAGGATGGCTACGATGATGAGGCTCAGAAGAGCTGGTAGGAGCTTGCGCATCGGTTGCACCAGCATCGAGAATGTGAGCTTTTCCATCATAAGGGTATGCCCCCGATTCCAGTCCATGGGAACCGTCCGCCCTAGGGGCGGACCCGACGCATCCTGAGGTACTCGACGCCCTTCACGTCGGCGGCGCCGAAGACCATCTCCTTGCGCACGCCGTGGGCCAGCCGGACCGCCCTCGAGAGCTCCGGCCAGGAGGTCTCCAGGTCCCGGGGAACGGCATGGATCAGAAACTTTGCGTGGTTGGAGTCGGGGTCCCTGTCGTAGGCCCGGAAGTGGGTACCGTACTTGAAGCCCGTCTTGACCACGAGCCCCTTCTCCCGAAGGTCCCTGTAGACCTTGTACCGCAGGTCGAAGTCGGGCCGGCGACCGCGCACACGCTCCAGGAAGACCTCCTCCTCGAGGGGCTCCCCCGTGCCCGCGTCCTTGAGCGCGAGGTGGCCCGTCTCCATGAGGTGGGTCGCCTCGATGAGGGACAGCTGGTGCAGGTCCCCCATACGCCGTCCCAGGTGGCCCGGGGGCGCCAGGTCGGCCGCCGCCTCCAGGTCGAAGGCCAGCACCCGGTCCTCGAAGGCCCAGCCCTCCAGCATGCCCTCGGCCTCGCCGGGCAGGGTCCCCGACATCTCCCGGATCTGGGCCAGGTAGTGGGTCACATCCCCCTCCTCGTCAACGACGCCGATGAGCACCCTGCGGCCGAACCCCTCGGCCCGGTGGAGCATCTCCAGGAAGGGCTCGGTCTCGAAGGATGTGCGCTCGGACACTGCCAGGAGCCACTGGCGGGCGGGGTCCTTGTGGGACCCGCCGCGGGGGAACCTCTCGAAGTCCACACCGGGGGTGGTGGAGGGCTTGATCAGGTAGCCCCGCTCGCGCATGTCGCGGTACACGATGTACCTGATCTCGAAGGCGGGGTCGGACCTGCCCCCGGAGGAGATAAGGTCCTCCAGGGTGGCGGGGCCTCCCTCGCCGTCCTCCACCCGGAGGCGGTCGGCGTCCACCAGGTACGCCGCCTCCATGAGGGTCAGGCGGAGGCCGCCCCCTGACACGGGGGTGCCGTGGCTGCCCTTGTTGTACAGCGTGCTGGCGGACCGCTCGTCCGCCACCAGGACGGTGTCCCCGTCCAACATACCCAGGGGGGTCTCGGACACGGCCCCGAGAAGGGAGGAGGGTGTATATAAGCCGCGCGGCCAGTGAAGGGAGCGGTTCTGCGGTGCCCGGACCTGTCGATAACCATGGTTCTAGATCTAGACTTTTAGAACGGTGGTTAACAAAACCATTTGTTCAGTGCTGGTACGATGACATCGGGGTCCAGGACGGCAACCTTGGGAAGGTGACCTTATGTTGATCACTTGGGTGCCTCACGACATGGATATTTCCTTGAAAAAATAAAAATGTATATCGGGGGGGAATCTGGTCCCAGAGCGTTGACCTCACCGTTCGGTGACAGAGGGCCTTGGAGCCTGGCCATGCCAGCAACCCGTCCATCTGCCCAACATTAATATACAAGTGCTGACACTCCCAAGACCGTGGCCCACACACGCCAGGTACTGCTCCACGAGACCCGGGACCTGATGGCCCGGGCCGGCTTCTGCGTCTCCGAGCCCATGGACCCCTGGACGGCGGTCTTCGACCTGGTGGCCAGGCGCGACGACACGTTGCTCATCGTCAAGGCCTACACCAACGTGGACAGGCTCAAGGGCGACGGGGCGATGGAGCTCCGGGCGCTTGCTGCCGCCCTCAAGGGCGCGCCCCTCGTGATCGGGATGCGGAACTCCCGGACGGCGCTGGAGCCAGGCGTCCTCTACCTGCGCCACTCCGTGCCCATCATGACCCTCGAGACCCTCTCGGACCACCTGCTGGAGGGCGTCCCTCCCTTCATCTACGCCGGCCCAGGCGGCAAGTACGTGGACGTGGACGGCGACATGCTGGCCCGGGTGAGGAACGAACGGGGACTGACCCTGTCGGAGATGGCGGAGGCCGCCGGCGTCTCGCGTCGCAGCGTGCAGATGTACGAGCAGGGCATGGCCGCCCAGGTGGAGACCGCCATGCGCCTCGAGGACTTCCTGGGCCTCCCCCTGGTGCGAGCCCTGGACCCCTTCACCACCAGCCCGGACCTGGAGCAGATCAGGACCCAGCTCTCCGACCTCCAGGAGATAGAGCAGGACGTCTTCGACCGCCTGGAGACCCTGGGCTACAACGTGCTGCCCACCGTGGGCTGCCCCTTCAATGCCCTCGCCTCGACCCCGGAGCACTTGTTCCTCACCGGAGTGAAGGCGGGAAGGCCCGACCTCAACACCAAGGTGAAGGCCCGGGTCATCGCCCAGATATCCAAGGTGACGGAGCAGGACGGCGTCCTCATCGTGGAGAAGGTGGTGACGGAGACCTCCATCTCTGGCACCCCCGTCATCGCCCGGAAGGAGCTGGACAAGCTGGGTGACCCCGAGGAGGTGCTCCGCCTCATCCAGGAGCGGGGAGGTCGGTCCTGTTGAAGTCCATCACCGTGGGCGACCGAAAGCTGTACATCTTCCCCACCCTCAAGGGCCTGGTCAACGAGGGCGAGGAGGTCAAGGAGGCGTACGACCTGATCAGGCCCGACGTGCTGTGCGTCTCGCTGTCCGACCGCGAGCTGGCAGAGATCAGGATGGTCATACGGAAGGAGGACGGCTACGAGCCCAAGCACGACTACGTGCCAGAGTCCGATGACATGCAGAAGATGCTCGGAATGGACGAGGAAGACGACGCGGGCGAGAGCGATGACGACGAGATCGAGGTCCCCGCGGGCGTCGCGACCCGTGCCGCCGTCGGGGAGGCCCTGGACGAGCCCTTCCACCCCGACCTGGTCGCCGCCGACGCCGCCGCGAGGAGCGACCAGATCTTCATCTCGGACTCCGACATGGCCTACAGCCAGAAGCTGGCGACCTTCGGCGAGGTGGAACTGCCGCCCCCGGCCTTCGTGGAGGCGGTGCGCAAGGCGGACGGCAACGACAGGCCGGTGGTCGACATAGACCTGTCCGAGTACGAGTACACCGAGGTGTTCGTGGATCACGTCACCTACTGGCAGCTGGTGAGCCAGTCCCGCAAGATCAAGGGGATGCGCAAGCGGCTCAAGTCCAACACCCCGAAGGAGATGGCCGAGGAGTGGGACGCCCGCATGCGGTCCATCAAGGGCCTCGATGTGGTGGAGACGGAGCGGGAGAGGAAGATGGCCGCCAGCCTCCTGGAGCAGCTGGACGGGCACGGCAAGGTCATGGCCGTCATCGACCACGTGCGCGTCGACGGGACCCTCGACCTGCTGGCCGCCCTCCTCAAGGAGTGAGCCGCGGTCCCGGGGGTAATGTTTTTACCGTGCAGCCCCATCGCCCGATGGGAGGATTTCCATGTCGGTGGAGGAGGCCTTGGTGATCATCATCCAGGCCTTCTTCGCCATGTTGCCGGCCTACGTGGCGGGACCGGCCGCGGTGCTCACGGGGGGAGGCCCCCCCATGGACGGGGGCCGGGTCTTGAAGGACGGCAACCGCGTCCTGGGGGACGGCAAGACCTGGCGGGGCCTCATCGGTGGTACGGTCGCGGGCATCGCCCTCGTGGGCATCCTGAGCATGGCGGTGAGGGCCTCGGGGAACGACGTCCTCACCGACTTCACCATGCCCAACTGGGATTCCCCCTACTCGTGGCTCTGGGTCGGCTTCCTGATGGCCTTCGGCTCGCTGATGGGGGACTTCGTCAAGTCCTTCTTCAAGCGCCGGACCGGCGCCAAGCGGGGGGCCAAGTCGCCCATCATCGACATGTACGACTTCATCCTGGGCTCGTGGCTGCTGGCAGTGCTGCTGGCCAACCCCTGGTTCATGGAGACCTTCTGGCCCGGGGAGTACGGCTTCCCTTGGCACATCCTGGTGGTGCTCATCATCTCGCCGGCCCTCCACAGGAGCGTTAATATAATCGGATACAAGATGGGGAAGAAGGACGTCCCCTGGTAGGTAGGAGGGATACGCTTGAAGATGTACGAGGATGTGAACCCGATCGTCCTGAAGGACAGGATCGCCCGCAGGCTCATCGAGGTCAAGGCAGTGGAGTTCGGCGAGTTCACCCTGGCCTCGGGACGCAAGAGCGACGTCTACGTCAACATGAAGCGCGCCCTCACGTACCCCGACATCCTGGCCCTGTGCGCAAAGGTCATGGCCTTCCTCGCCCCGGAATCCGACCGGGTGGCGGGCGTGGCCCTGGGGGCCGTGCCCCTGGCGGTGGCCATCAGCCTCGAGGAGGACATCCCCTTCGTCATGATCCGCAAGCAGGCCAAGGAGCACGGCCTCCGGAACCTCATCGAGGGGGAGGTCCACGAGGGCGACCGGGTGTTCATGGTGGAGGACGTGACCACCACCGCGGGCTCCGCCGTCCCCGGGGTCGAGGCCCTCAGGGCCGCGGGGGCCAAGATGGACACCCTGGTGGTCGTGGTCGACCGCTGCGAGGGGGCCACCGGGACCATGGACGATGTGGGGGTGAACCTGATACCGGTCCTCACGTTGGACGAGATCAGGGCCATGTGAGGGGCACCCCTGTCACCCCTGTACTGGAGGTAACGAATTGGACGTCGGCGCTGATGTGATGTTCGCCTTCACCCTGACCCTCCTAGCGGGTCTCTCCACCGGGATAGGCAGCGCCATCGCCTTCTTCATTAAGCGGCCTAAGATGTCCTACCTGGCCTTCGCCCTGGGCCTGTCGGCCGGGGTTATGCTCTACGTGTCCTTCATCGAGCTCATGCCCAGTGCCCTGGCCCAGCTGGAGGCGGAGGTCGGCAACGGGGACCTCTGGGCCACCGTCGCCTTCTTCCTGGGCATCCTGGTCATCGGGGCCATCGACCTGATAATCCCCCACGACGCCAACCCCCACGAGTTCGCCGACGAGGACGAGCTGGACACCATCTCGACCAGGGAGCCCATCCCGGAGGGCTTCTGCGTCCACGAGGACTCGGAGCACCCAGGGGGCACGGACGCCGAGGCCCTGGAGGCATTGAAGGCCGGCTCGCCCCGGAGCTCGACCCTCCTCCGGGCGGGGGTCTTCACCGCCCTGGCCATCGCCATCCACAACTTCCCCGAGGGCCTGGCCACCTTCGTCACCGCCCTTTCCAACCCTGGCCTTGGCATCGCCATCGCGGTGGCCATCGCCATCCACAACATCCCCGAGGGCATCTCCGTCTCGGTGCCCATCTTCTACGCCACCGGGGACCGCAAGAAGGCCTTCTGGTACTCCTTCCTCTCGGGGGTGGCCGAGCCCGTAGGCGCCTTCGTGGGCATGCTCCTCCTGATGCCCTTCATCGACCAGAACCCGGGGCTCCTCCCCGGCATGCTGGCCTTCGTGGCGGGCATCATGGTGTACATCAGCATCGACGAGCTGCTGCCCCTGGCCCACAAGTACGGCAAGGGGCACGTGGTGATGGTGGGGATAGTGCTGGGCATGTTCATCATGGCCCTCAGCCTGCTGTTGCTGGCACGGGCGTGATGGTGCCATCGGTCCGATATCCTGATATTCGGTCGGATAGCTATTTCTACCCCGCCTGGGAATGTACGGCCCCAGCTGGACGGAGGCTGTCACCATCGACGACGATAGTGAGTGGGACCCGTATCCAAGGAGGAGGAGCTTCCCGCTCAAGATGCTGGCCATCTTCATGTACTTCTACACCGTGTCCATAGGCATCGCCCTGATCGTGGCCTCGGACGAGCTGTGCGGCTCCGTCCTCGTCGCCACCACCGTCCTGGTGGTGTGGGCCGCCCTCCTCACCATCCTCATCCTGGGTCAGACGAGGGAGGGCAGGCGGATGTCGGGCAGGGGCGGGAACGCGGGCTGGTGACCCCGGGTAAATATTATGACCCCCTGGACCTATGAGGGCGCTACCCTCGGGGGGAACCGAGATGAAGATACTCGTCGTAGGAGGAGGAGCCCGTGAGCACGCCATCTGCAACGCCGTCGTACGGGGCGGCGGAGAGCTCTACACGGTCATGAAGAACCTGAACCCTGGCATCGCCAGGAAGAGCGTCACGTACAAGCTGATGGACGAGAAGAACGTGCCCGAGGTGTTGGCCTGGGCAAAGGAGCAGGGCATCGAGATGCTGGTGGTGGGGCCCGAGGCCTCCCTCGAGATGGGCATCGTGGACGCCTTCACCGAGGCGGGGATCCCCGCTGCGTCGCCCACAAAGGCCGCCGCCCGCATCGAGACGGACAAGGCCTTCATGCGCGACCTGATGGTGCGCCACGACGTGCCCGGCCGGGTCGAGCACCACACCTTCGACGACGTGGCCGAGATGGAGGCCTTCGTGCGGTCGTACCCGGGCAAGCTGGTGGTCAAGCCCATCGGCCTCACCGGGGGCAAGGGCGTCCGCATCGAGGGCGAGCAGATGGCCAACAAGGACGAGGTCGTGGCCTACGCCAGGGAGGTCATCGAGGAGGGCATCGGCGGGTCGGCCTCCGTCGTCATCGAGGAGTGCGTCGAGGGCGAGGAGTTCACGCTCCAGTGCTTCTCCGACGGCACCACCCTCAAGGCCATGCCCCCCGTCCAGGACCACAAGCGCGCCTACGAGGGCGACGTGGGGCCCAACACGGGCGGCATGGGCTCTTATTCCGCCGCCGACCACCTGCTGCCCTTCCTTCCCGAGCATGTCCTCGAGCAGGCCGAGACCATCTGCCAGGCCATCATCGACGCCCTCCGCAGGGACGGCTGCCCGTACGTGGGCACGATGTACGGGCAGTTCATGTACACGCCCCGGGGCCCTGTGGTCATCGAGGTCAACGCCCGCTTCGGCGACCCCGAGGCGATGAACGTGCTCCCCCTGCTCAAGACCAGCTACGTGGAGGTCCTCGACGCCATGGTGGCCGGCAAGCTGGGCGGGATGGCGCTGGAGTGGGCGTCCAAGGCGACGGTGTGCAAGTACATCGTGCCCAAGGGCTACGGCGTCAGCTCGCTGGCGGACGTGCCCCTCGGCGTCAACGAGGAGGTGGTCAGCCGCAGTGGGGCCATCATGTTCTACGCGTCGGTCAACGAGCGCGAGGGGAGGATCTACACCACCTCGTCCCGCTCCGTGGCCTTCGTGGGATGCGGCACCACCATCGCCGAGGCGGAGGAGAAGGCCGAGGCCGCCCTCTCGTCGGTCAGCGGTGAGTACGACGCCCGCCACGACATCGGCAAGCCCGCCACCATCGAGCGCAAGGTCAACCACATGCGCGAGGTGCTGTCCACCAAGGACATGGACTAGTCGTCTCCCGTTTTTCTGGTGGCGCCGACGAGCCGGCCCATCGCGAAGGCGTACAGCGCGAGGCCTAGGACCCAGGTCACGAGCAGCGTGTCGTAGAGCACAGAGGAGTCCATCGGGACCTCGCCTCGGACCGGGATTGGACGGGGGAAAAGATAAGACCTTCGGTGGCCAGGGCCGCCTGGCCAGAGCGGCCGTGTGGGAACCGGAGATGGAAAAGGCTAAATAATAAACCCGTTATTGCCAACGCACACGTGTCTGCTTCTGGCAAGCGTGACGAGGCTTGAGCTTACATGACCGAGAGAAAGATGGTCTACCCTGGCGACGAGGTCGGGGAGGCCGAGGAGTTCCTTGCAGGACCTGGAACCTACGTCGAGGACCACAAGATCCTGGCGGCCACCGTCGGGATGCTGGGCTTCAACGAGAGGGAGTTCATGGTCTACGTGGAGCCCATCAAGCCCATGAACAAGGTTCAGAACGGTGACATCGTCATCGCCACCGTGGACGACCTCAAGTCCTCCATGGTCACCCTGGACATCATCCGCATCGAGCACAGGGACAGGGTCATCATGGGCGAGACCCACGCCGCCATCCATGTTGCCAAGGTCTCCGAGGAGTACGTCCGGGAGCTGGAGGACGTCTACCGCATCAGTGACGTCATCCGCGCCAAGGTCATCCAGGCAGAGCCCAGCATCCAGCTGGAGACCCGCGACAGGGACCTGGGCGTCATCAAGGCCCGGTGCGAGGTCTGCCGGCAGCCCATGGTCCTCAAGGACAGGGGGCTGTGGTGCGAGGAGTGCGAGCGCTTCGAGGGTCGCAAGCTGTCCTCCCGATACGGCGAGGACCACCCGACCGGCGTGGAGCACGCGGTCCGGAAGAAGGAGGAGTGAGGAGATGGACCCCGATACCGAGGAGATCCAGAAGCAGCTGGAGGCCCTGCGCAACGAGGTCGGCCAGCTCCGTGAGATCGTCCGCATGCTCCTCGAGATGATCATGGAGCACGACCCCGACGACGACGAGCCCCTCCCCCCCGGCATCATCCCCTACATGGACGGCGGCCGGGTCACCGGCGAGGACTACCGCGACCTGGGCATGTGAGCCCCCGGTCTCAACGGCATCGGGACAGAAGGCCCGTGTCCTCTGACCGTTGCGTGATGGTTGGATCGACCCCGCCTTGGTTCAGGACGGAAGGTGGACAGACCGCTGCCGAGTCCACACGTTCGTAGAGAACCGGGCAAAAGGGATATATATCTTGTCGACACAATATATGTCAAGGAGGCGGGACCGGACCACCAGCTTGGTTCCCCGTCGGAACGTTGGCGCCCTAGGCCGTGATATGGGGTCACTCCCTGGGTGCGTGGAAGGAGACCGGGGTAGTACTCGATGCGAGATGGGTTTGGGGCAGTGTGTGTATACATCCTAGTGGCAACAGGTGTGATCCTCACGACCCTGGCCCTATCGATGTCCGTCGGGGCCGGGACATCGGTGAACGGAACGCTGGACGACCACGCGAGCCATTACTACACCATCGATGTCACCAGCACCGGAGAACCCATCGATGTGACCGTGAGGTTCGAGGATTCGGGGTCGGTGGACATCGACCTGTTCCTCGTCGACCCGGAGGGGGTCCGGGTCTCCAGTGGCGAGACGGACGATGATGGGATGGAGTCGCTGTCGTATGAACCAATTATCAAGGCGACCCACGAGCTGGAGGTCAAGACCTACAGCATCAGCCCTTCCATCAACGAGATAGATTACACCCTCACCTGCGGTCACGCCCTGACCCCGAAGGGGTCGGAGTTGTCCATCGAGGCATCCTACGATGAGACGTTCTGGTTCTACCTGGACGTCGAGTCGGACGGCGTGCCGGTGGAGATGTCGCTCCGATGGAGCTACAGGAGAGCAGCTTTCGACATCTTCGTCTACAGGGAGCAGGAGCTTATCGCCGAGGTGAGGTTGAAGGACGATGATTACCTGTCCTATGGATGGTACCTCAACCAGACCTCCTTCCTTCTGAACGAGACCGGACGATACACAGTTGAACTGTACTGCAACGAAACCTCCGGATACGTATGGGGAGATGGTTGGAGGGACGAAGTCCGTATCATCTCATCCAGTACACTGACCCTCAGCCATTTCGTGATTCAGGATCAGCTGCCGGACCATGGGTTGATATGGTACGAGATGGAGCTGGACGCCCAGGGGAAGGGCCTGGACGTCAACGTCGCAGTGTTCGTGTATGGATTCGAGGTGGAGATCGACCTGTACAACCCCCACGGCACGCTGATACAGGTTCGTTCCATCACGTACGACAAATCCTCAAGGATGACCCTCTCCGGGATTATGGGAACATACGCCATGAGGGTGTACTCGGAGTCCGTCTTCCCCGAGTACCCCGTTAACGTCACCGTAGAGTGTTCATGTCCCATCCAGAGGGTGAACGCCGACCTGACCGAGATCAAGGTCAGGAACTCCACCACCACCCTGGAGGTGGATGTATATTCCTACGACCGACCGATGGAGATCGTCCTCCTGTGGGAGACGGAGGACGAGGTCAAGGCAGAGCTTTACAATCCCTCAGGGGTCCGAACGCACATCATCAAGAAGGATGAGCCAAGCCTGAGATCATGCTACCTGGAACACATCGGTAACGGCATGTACACCCTCAAGGTATGGGTCGAGGGGACCCCCTCTGACGGTGATGTCGTCGTGGAGGTGGTCTGCAGCTATCCCCTTGCGATGAAGGGGCCGGAGGAGGAGGTCGGTCTCGAGTGGCCTGACATCGTCGGGCCCATCGAGGAGCACAGGACGGTCCTGTTGGTGCTGCTGGTCCTACTGGTCCTCGTCCTCGCGATACGCGCAGGGGTCCGGGCCCACAGGAACAGGCCAGGCCCCACACCTGTCGAGGTGATGTGGATGGATGGAGTTGAAGATGATAGCCAGGGGACGGAGGAAGCACCTGTCAAGGGTTCCTCCGACAACGATGGACCCGTTCGGGCGTACTGCGCATTCTGCGGCTACAGGTACAAGCGCCCGGAGCGGACGGATTGCCCGGAGTGTGGGCGTGCCCGAGAGGAGGGTTGATGATGTCAAGCAATAGTAGGACCAAGCTGCTCGTGTTCCTGGTGATCGTTCCCATCGTCATCCTCATCGCCCTTTGGGTCGCGACGGGCCCCGTGGACGCGTACACCTTCGAGGGCACGGTCCACGAGGATGATTCCGTCTGGTTCGACATCGACGTGACCGAGCCCGATGGCGCAATTGATATCCACTACTCGACAACGGATTGGTACGATGATGTCGCCATGATGATCTACGATCCGGACGGGGATATGGTCTCGATGAACTATACCAACGACGAGTACCTGTCCTACAGAACCGAGAACCTCGAACCGGGGATGTACGGACTGAGGGTCCAGGGTTGGTCGTCGAGCTCGGGCGGTGAGGTCGTGTTCTTCGGGACCTGCACCTACCCGATCCAGGAGCGTCAGGTGCATCACTTCAACGCCACGGGGATCGACCACCAGAACCTGTGGTTCGATATCGTGGTGGAGTCTCCAGGCACCCATGTATGGCTGGTCATTGCTTGGGACTGGGACCAGGTCCGCAACCTTTACTTCGAGCTCGAAGCCCCCTCCGGAAGCTCATTTGATTACGAGGAGGTATCGTCGTACGGATCCGATATCATCACCTTCGATGCCAGCGAGGTCGGCAGTTACTCATTGAAGGTGTGGGTCAACACCAATATCGGAGAGCGTTCGGTCCCGGTCCACGGGATCTCCAACGTATCGGTGGTCTTCCGCGAGAAGGAGCCGACATTGGCCATCATCTCCCCGACCTACAGCGATGGCCCTTTCAGGCTCGGGGATGAGCTCAGTATAACCTGGATCTGGGACGGGGACGTGGGAGACCACGTCACGATAACGCTGGACACGCCCGACATCTACAGCCATGTGACCATCGTCGAGGACACGCCCAACGACGGGGAGTACAACTGGACCATCGTTGACCTGGACGAGTCCTCCACCTACTACAGGGTCCTCGTCCAGCCGAGCAAGGGTCCACTGGAAGAGAGTTTCAACTTCGAGATCCTGGTCGAGTCGTTCACCATCCTGACACCGATGGAGGGCGACACCTTCATCCGCGGTGCCGAGGTGGAGATCACCTGGGATTCGATCGGGGACACCGGTGACTACGTCGAGATCGAGTACACCGACGGCACGATGAGATGGTCTGGCTGGGGATACTACAGTGGTCAGGAATACAACTGGTGGACCATCAAGGAGGAGACGGCCAACGACGGTTCCTACGTATGGACCATCCCAGAAACCATCTCGCCCCAGGACGACCTAATGGTGAGGGTCGTCAGTACGGACGACTCGGACATCTATGGCCAGAGCGGGCAGTTCGAGCTGACCCACGGACCCCCGGTCGAGTTCTCCTCGGTCTGGGACTACGAGGGGATGATATCCAAGGGCGACCGGCACTACTTCGAGCTGGACGTCGTGGACACCGGGAAGGCCGTCACCCTCCTCATCCAGTGGAACAACTCGGATGCTACTGTGTACGGAACGATGTACGGCGAGAGGGGATACCAACGCTCGGAGTATTCATACAGCGCTCACGACTACAGGTCGATGGTCTGGGCCCCTGACAGACCTGGTGAGTACATACTGGAGGTCGAGTACTACGACAGATACAGTTACTTCGGGAGCAACTATCAGGGCCCCGTCCACTACAACATCTCCTCCGAGAACCACACCTTGAGACGGATCGAGATCCCCGAGGACCGCGGGACGTTCGCCATCCGACCGGGCGGGATCGCCTTTCTCGACATCGACGTGCCTGAGGACGGGGACCGATTGATGATCAACATCACGTGGGACAACGCGTCCATCGAACTCTGGCCGCAGCTCACGAACCCGATAGGCCACCGCATCTGGTACGAGGACAAGGAGGGAGGGAACCTCACGTGGTGCGATTACGTCCAGATAGCCGGTCGATACACGCTGATAATAGCTCACTACAAGGAGGACTCGAACGAGTCCATCGAGGTCACCATCAGGTGCAACAGGGACGTAACGAGGTCTGAGGATACTAGAGGGGCCAAGCTCAAGGTGGACGAGACGATCTGGTACGAGGTAGAGGTCAAGGACCTGGACGGGCCCATCATAGTAATGGTCCACCTCGACGGGGCGAACAGCAGCGCAGATGTGCGTCTTTACGGCCCGAAGGGGAATGTTGTGAATTATTACGGAGCACCCACGGTGACCTACGTCCCGTCCGTCTCGGGTACCTACAAGTTAGAGATCCTACTTCTAGAGGCCGATGACAATGAGACGACCCTCAATGTCACGTCCAACCTCGACCTCTCCCCATCCAGCGAGGAAGGGGATACCATACGTGGGGAGTACTGCATAGCGGCTCTGTTCGGGGGCCTCGCCGTAATGATAGGCCTGGTGATGGTCCAGGGGAGAAAGAGGAAGAAGGCGGCACCCTCCGCAGAGGACGGACCGGCGAGGCCTTCGGAGCGAGGGGAGGAGACACCCGAGCTTGAAACGATCGAGATGCCCGTGGGCGGTTCAAAGGAAGATGGGACCTCAGAGGTGAAGCCTCACGAGGACGAGGTACCTAAGGGCGAGGTCCCCGAGGACGGGACGCCCGAGGGCGAGGAACCAGGGGACGGAACGCCCGAGGGCGACACACCTGAACCTGAGCCACACGATGGTGTGCCAGTTCCAGAGGGTGCCGAGGAGGCCGCGCCACCTGGCCTCCCCGCCAACTGCAGTAAATGCGAGTACCGGTTCAAGGCCCCCGATGCGATGTTCTGCCCTATCTGCGGGACCTCGAGAGAGGTGGATGAAGGTGAGAGGGCCGACGACCCGGAGGCCGGAGAGTCGAGCTGAGAGGGCCCTTTGAGCGCCTCGCCTCCTGCACCACCGAAAAGCAAATCCACTAGCGGGAGCTTTCAAGCCGCCATGGAGCGCATCGCCGACCTTGTCGCCGAGCACGAGGCATGGAGGTCCTCCACCCTCAACCTGATCCCGTCGGAGAACGTCACCTCTCCCGCCGTCCGGGCCGCCCTGGCCTCAGACCTGGGCCACAGGTACACCTTCCGCGTGGACGCGTACCTCCACGGCCACGTCATCGAGAACGCCTACCGGGGCACCCGATGGACCGAGGCCGTCGAAAGTCGCGTGGAGGAACTGCTCAGGGAGGTCTACAGCGCCGAGGCGGCCACCGCCCGGCCGCTGTCGGGCCACATCGCCGGCGTCACCGCCATCGCGGCCCTGGTCCCCAAGGGCGGCCTGGTGATGGCCCTCCGACCCGACGACGGGGGCTACGACGGCTACCACCCGCCACACCTGCCCGACCTCATGGGCTACACCGCCATGGACCTGCCGTGGAACGCCGACCGTTTCGAGGTGGACGCCGACGCCACCACCGACGGGATCCGGGGCGCCCGGCCCGACGCCGTCGTCATCAACCAGTCCTTCGTACTGTTCCCCCCCGACCTCCAGCCCATCGACGAGGCCTGCCAGGAGGTGGGAGCAAAGCTCCTGTACGACGGGTCCCACACCCTGGGCCTGGTAGCGGGGGGCCACTTCCAGCCCGACGCGGTGGAGCGCAGCGACCTCCTGTTCGGCTCGACCCACAAGACCTTCTTCGGGCCCCAGGGCGGGCTCATGGTCTCCCGCAGCACCGAGACCCTCGAGAGGGTCAGGGCCAGCTTCACCCTCACGACCCAGGATAACGCCCACTGGAACCGCATAGCCGCCCTGGGCGTGGCCCTGGAGGAGATGAAGGTCTACGGCGCCCGCTACGCCTACCAGGTCATCTCCAACGCCAAGAGCCTGGCCCGAGCCCTGGACGAGGGCGGGCTCCCCGTCCGCTTCGCCGACAGGGACTACACCGAATCCCACCAGATGATGCTGGACACCGCGGCCTTCGAGGAGCGCACCGGCCTGGACCCCCAGGAGCTGGCCATCCGCCTGGAGAGCCAGGACATCATCGTGGACGCCATGTGCCGTCTGGGCACCAGCGAGATGACCCGCAAGGGCATGACGGAGCCCGACATGGAGAGGGTGGCGGAGCTGGTCGCCCGGGCCGCCGACGGCGAGGAGGTCAAGGACGAGGTCAACGCCCTCGTCAAGGACCTGGAGCTGGAGTACGTCCTTGAGTGAGGCCTCCCGTTCGGGCAATCATTATTATCTAACCAGACTATCTGTGCTCCTGCTCAGGGGGAAGCGAATATGTCCGCACCGTTCTGGAGAAGGCACGACCGCAAGCTCGAGGCCATCACCTTCGTCGTCATCCTCATCCCCGCCATCGCCGCGGGGTGCCTCACTTCCGATGAGGAGACGGGACCCACGACCTTCAGCCTCACGGCTCCCAACGTCACTAGCCGCG